>DASRSH010000110.1:0-3745 GCA_035656575.1 Opitutaceae bacterium | reverse complement strand
GGCCTCTCCGCGCTCTTTGGCGCCAGCTTTCTCGACCCGGAGCCGGTTGAAATTCCCGACCTTTATCTTCGGCTGCCCTCGGGCGAGGAGATCCCCCAGGATCCACAAATCCTTCGTTTTCGGGTCGATGCGGCCGACGTTCTCGCCGAGACGATCGATCGCGGCCGCCAGGAAGTTCTCGGACCGGCAATTGTCAGCCGCAGATTCGGACGGGGGAGCGTCCTCTACATTGGGTCGAGTTTGGAAGCAATCTACGAGGAGACGCGGATGGACGTCCTGCGCTGTTATTTCAATTCGCTCGTCGCGCCCTGGTTGGCGGCTCGGCGATCGTACGAGGTGCCGTACCGCGCCGGGCTGACGCCCCATTTCCTGGCCTCTTCCGACACGCTGATTCTGCATCTGCTGGCCGACACCGGCGACAAGGACCGGCATTCGTCGGCTCGAGAGGAATTCCTGCCGCTTCCGGAGGTGCGGGCTCGTATCCGCATTCCTGAGGGCCGGTCCGTTCGGTCCGTTTCCCTCCTAGAGTCGGGCCGAGCATTGCCGGCGCCGGTTCGCGCCGGCTGGCTTGAAGTCACCGTGGACGCCGTGCGGGTCCATGAAGCCATCAGAGTCGATCTGGCGTGACGACCAGGCGCGCGGCCATGGCTGATCATCGCCATCGCCGCGCATCGTGTTGCACGTCTGCAGCGTTGCTTGCCGGCAGCCGCGGGCCAATTCGATTGCCATGAAGCGCCCCTCCCATTTCCCTCTCCGGATGGCGCGGGCGGGATGCGGTTGGTCATGGGTCGGGGTATTTTTCACCGCGCTGACCATCGCCGGCGCGGCGATTGCCTCAGAACGGATGGATTTTTCGACGGTGGGTTATGGCGGCGGCGCATCGGCGCCGCCGGAAGTTCCGGGCCGTTTTGCCGTCTCCCCCTCCGGTGGCGACGATACGGGAGCGATTCAAGCCGCGCTCGATGCCGTCGGCCGCCTGAAGCCCGATGAGGATGGGTTCCGAGGGGCGGTAGTCCTGCGGCCCGGCACCTATTTCATCCGCGGTCAATTGCGGATTCGGGACTCCGGCATCGTGCTCCGCGGACAGGAGGCCACCTTGGTGGCCGTGGGCCGCTCGCGCCGGACCTTGATCGAGGTTCGCGGGGAAGAGGACGCGCGGCGCGGCCCCCCTCTTGCGGTTACGGACGAGCGTGTTCCGGCCGGCGGCCGCCGCCTCACTCTGTCCGGGGTGGAAGGGCTCGCAGTTGGCGGCCGGGTTGCGGTGAGGCGACCAAGCACCCGCGCGTGGATCGCCGCGCTGGCGATGGACAAGTTCAAGGGCCCCCCCAGCCGCTTCACAACCTTCGCGAGCCGGCGGCTCGATTGGTGGCCCGGCTCGCGCGACGTCGAATGGGAACGTACGGTGGTGGCGGTCGACGCCGCCACCGGCGTCATCGAGCTCGACGCGCCGTTGACCACCGCCCTCGAACGCCGCTTCGGCGGGGGGACTGTATCGGCCCTCGCCTGGCCCGGCCGATTGTCGAAGATCGGAATCGAAAATCTGGTTTGCGTCAGCGAATTCGATCCGGCCAACCCCGTGGACGAGGAACATGCGTGGATGTGCATTTCTCTGGATCGTGTGCAGGACGCCTGGGTCCGGCAGGTCACAGCGCGGCATTTTGCCGGTTGTGCCATTTGGGTCGGAGCGGAGACGCGGGCGGTGACCGTCCAGGACTGCTCGAGCGAGCAGCCAATCTCTGAACTCGGCGGCTGGCGACGCCTCGGATTCTACGTCGGCGGCCAGCAGGTGCTGGTGGAGCGGTGCCAGGCCGAAGGCGGATGGCGCGATTTTGTCACCGGCCATTGCGCGGCCGGGCCCAATGTGTTTCATGACTGCCTCAGCCGGGGAGCCGCGCGCGATAGCGGATCTTTCGAGAGTTGGGCCAGCGGCACCCTCTATGACAACGTCCGGATCGGCGGCGCTGCGCTGGTCCTGGGAAATCTGGGTGAGCAGATACAGGGAGCGGGCTGGGCAGCCGCGAACAGCCTGGCGTGGAATTGCTCCGCCACCAGCGGCGTGCGGACGGAAAGTCCCCCGGACGCGCCGAATGCGGCGGTGACCGACCCCGCCATCCCCTCGCTCTATCGGGAGCAGCTAGCCGCCCGGCTGGGTGCCGTCGGCGGCCCGTTTGACATCGGGTCGGCGGCGCCGTCCGATCCCGCCGACCTGCCCGCGGCGGCTAAGCCCGCTCCGGCCGCGCCGGCGCCGCTGCGCCGGCTGGCTCTCGTGGATGGCCGGTTTGCAGTCGACCGCCGCATAGTTTTCGGGGGTACCCTCGAAAGCGCCATGTGGCAGGGGCAGCTCATGCCGGCGCGGGCGGGGGCGTTCGAGCCCAGCCCCACGCGCTGGGCACCCGGCCGCGAAGGGCCGGGCCTGACCGAGAATCTTCCGGACTTGGCCGATCGGATGCGACGCTGCGACACGCCATTTTTCGATGTATCGCCGGGGCTGTGGTACGACCGGCGGCGCGACGAGCATTCCGCCACCCGCCGCCCTGACGCCGACGTGTGGGCGCCGTTTCTGGAGTCGCCGTGGGCACGAAGCGGCGTCGGCCGGGCCTGGGACGGCTTGAGTAAATACGACCTGACGAAGTTCAATCCCTGGTATTGGGATCGGATACGGGCAATGGCCCGCGCATGCGCGGAACGGGGCGAGGTGCTCGTTTACCATTTCTACGAAAATCACAATCTCCAGGAGAAGGCCCCGCACTGGGTCGATTTCCCCTGGTGCGAAGTCAACTGCCTGCAGGCGACGGGCATTCCGACCCCCGCCCCTTCGGACGGGGAAATGATTTACAATGTGCACGTGGCCGAGCAGTTTTACGACGTTTCCAAACCGCTCCTGCGCGAGCTTCACCGCCGGCATATCTGGCACGGGCTCGACATCCTTGCGGATGCGCCCAACGTCGTTGTCACCTTGGGCGACGAGTTTGCCGGCCCTCTGGATTTTCAGCGGTTTTTCATCGACACTGTGGCCCAGTGGGAGGACGCCCGCCATCGACGGATTCATCTGGCCCTCGAAACAAGCAAGGCCGTGACCGATGCCGTGCTTCAGGATCCCGGTCGGAGCGGTCGGGTCGACGTGATTGATCTGCGCTATTGGCAATATCTTCCCAATGGGACGCTCTTTGCCCCCGATGGCGGCGGACGACGCGCGTTCCGGCAGATCCGGGCAGAGGCGTTCGGGACCAACGGCGATAATGCGCCGCCGCCCGGAACCCCCGAGCTAGTCTATCGTCAGGTCCGCGAATATCGCGACCGGTATCCTGCCAAGGCGTTGATCTGCGGCGACGCCGGCCAGGGACCGATTCCCATCCTCATGGCCGGAGGCAGTGCCGTGACGACCGATTACTCGCGCGAGGCTCCCCCGGGCCGTGACGACCGGGCTTTGATCGGGTTCGTCTGTGGACTACTCAGCCGCGAGCTGCTCTCGATGAATCCAAACGATCAGCTCGTTGCCGGGAACGCCTGGTGCCTGGCAAATCCGGCACAAAACCGGCTGCTGATCTATTCGCCGGCCGGTTCGGAGATTCGCCCGACGGGACCAGGGATCTCTGGCCGATACTTCGCCACTTGGTTCAATCCCCGCAGCGGGCAAATCAGCCGGCCCGCGCCGGTGCAGGGTGAAACCCTGGTGAAGCCCTCTACCGGCCCCTGGCTCGTGTTCCTCGCCCGGCAATGATTTCCCAAGGTAAATCCCCGGCGG
>DASRSH010000109.1:0-3548 GCA_035656575.1 Opitutaceae bacterium | reverse complement strand
CATATGGGCGAAAACCGCATCGAGAGGTCCGTGGACATCGCAGCGAGCGTCAGCCGGGTTTGGGAGGCCCTGGCCGATCACCGGCAGTTCGGGGAGTGGTTCGGCGTCAAGCTGGACGGGCCCTTCACGGTCGGAAAGCCGGTGCGGGGGAAGATCACCTATCCGGGCTATGAGCACGTGACCTTCGAGGTCGTCGTGACCGCGCTGGAGAAGCCGCGGCGATTGGCGTGGACGTGGCATCCGTACGCCATCGATCCGGCGGTCGACTATTCGGGCGAGAAGCCGACGACGGTGGAGTTCGTCCTCGCCGAAGTCGGGACGGGCACCCGCGTGACGGTGGTGGAGACGGGCTTCGACCACCTGCCGCGGCATCGCCGTCCGGACGCCCTGCGGATGAACACCAGCGGCTGGGAGGAGCAGATGCGCAACATTGCCGACTATGTCGCGGCGCATTGAGCGGGCGCGGGTGTTCGCCGCCCTCGGGGACGCCACGCGGCTGCGGATCGTGCGCGAACTGGCGCCCGGCCGCCGGCGGTCGATCGCGGAGCTGACCGCCGGCTCGCGCCTGACGCGCCAGGCGATCACCAAGCACGTGCGCGTCCTGGAAGGCGCCGGCCTGCTGCGCGGCGAACGCCAAGGCCGGGAAGTGCGCTTCCAGCTCCAGCCCGCCGCGTTCACCGAGGCGCAGTCCTACCTTGCCGAAGTGCAGGCGCAGTGGGCGGCGGCGCTCGGCCGGCTGAAAGCCTTCGTGGAAGGCCGGTGACGGGCGCTTGCCACTATTGGTGTTGCGCCGGCTGCCGGGATAGGCATGTTCCGCCTCGGCCAGGCGCCATGCATGGGCAGGCGCGTGAACTCCGCCAGGGCCGGAAGGCAGCAACGGTAACGACGTTCTCCTAGTGCCGTGGAGTGCCTGGCCACTTATCTTTCCCGCCCGCGCCCGTGTCGTCTTCGTATCAAGTCATAGCCCGCAAGTGGCGGCCCCAGACGTTCGCCGACGTCGTCGGCCAGGATCATGTGGTGCGGACGTTGAAGAACGCCATCGCGCGCAACCGGATTGCCCATGCCTACCTGTTCGTGGGCCCGCGGGGTACGGGCAAGACGTCGCTGGCGCGGATCTTCGCCAAGGCCCTGAACTGCACGGGCGGACCCAAGGCGGACTTTCCGCTCGACGACCCGGCGGTCAAGGCCATCGCCGAAGGCTCGCATCTGGACGTGATCGAGATCGACGGGGCGTCGAACAACGGCGTCGAGCAGGTGCGCGACCTGCGCGAAACGGTGCGGTACGCGCCGGCGCAGGGAAAGTACAAGATCTACATCATCGACGAGGTCCACATGCTGACGGCGGCCGCGTTCAACGCCCTGCTCAAGACCCTGGAGGAGCCGCCGTCCCACGTGAAGTTCGTGTTCGCGACGACGGACGTGCAGAAGGTGCTGCCGACGATCCTGTCGCGCTGCCAGCGGTTCGACCTCAAGCCGATCGGGACGGACCTGATCGTGGCCCGCCTGAAGCAGATCGCCGCGGCCGAGAAGATTGCCGCCTCGGACGCGGCGCTGGCGTCGATCGCCCGGCTCGCCGACGGCGGCATGCGCGACGCGCAGTCGATCTTCGACCAGATGATCTCGTTCTGCGGCGGCGAAATCGGGGAAAGCGACGTGCTGGACGTTTACGGCCTGGTCGCGGCGGAAAAGGTGGCCGAATTGGCCGCGGCCCTGGCCGCCGGGGACGACCGCAAGGTCGTGGCGGTGGTGGACGAGTGCGATGCGGCCGGACGCGATCTGGTGCGGCTGCTGGCCGATGTCCAGGCGCTGGTGCGCGACGCTCTGCTCGCCGCCATTGCGGCCGGGGGCAAGAGCGCGCACCTGGGCGGGGGCGCCGCCCTGACGACCGAGCAGCTCACGCGGATGCTGGACGCCTTGCGCGAGGGCGAGAGCGGCGTGAAGCTGGGCTTGGCCGAAAAGGTGAATTTCGAGGTCACGCTGCTGAAGGCGATCGAGGCCAGCCGGGCCCGCGCCATCGACAGCCTGATCAAGGAACTGGCCGCCCTCGCCGACGCCGACGGGACCGAAAAAAAAAAGGCCTAGTTGAGGCGCTGGAGGCGCGGCTGGGCGAGTCGCTGGCCGAGGAGGCTGGCCACTTGGCGGCACGGCCTCCCCCGGCCAAAGCCGGAAGCGTCGCGGGCCCAGCAAGCGCCGGTCAGGCCTCCACCACCGATCCAGCGCCGGCGGAAGGGGAGCCTGCCCCGTGGCCCGGGGCCGCGGACGAGGCGGCCTTCCTGGCGCAAGGCAGGGAGGGCGGAGAAGCGGCCGAGGCGGCCGAACCCACCCCGCCGGCGCCCGAACGCCTTCCGAGCCTCGATGAGATGGTCGCCCGGGTGCCGAAGCAGGTCCGGGAGCTGATGGACGATCTGTTCCGGGCGCGGTTTACGTCGGTGCGCCGGGTGTCCGACAAGGACATCGACCGGAACTAGCCGGCGGAAGGGGTCACGTACCAAATCCCAACAGCCCGGACTGGGCCCCTTTACTGGCAACGCCTTCAGTCCGGGCTGTTGGGATTTGGTACGTGACCCCTTCCGCCCTTCCGCTAGTCCATCGGCGAGGGTTCCTCCGCCTCGGCGTCGGGATCGATCGCGATTTCCGCGGCTTTGGGCGGGTGGGGGGTGCGGGGACGGCGGGCGCCGATGATCTCGTGGGGATCGGATTTGCTGCGCTCCACCGGATAGGCGGCGCCCAGGTCCTCGCAGCCGGCGATGGAGCGGGCGTAAAAGTAGGTTTCGGCGGCCGCCTGGTCGTGGGGCGGCTGCAGGCGGACGGGCGCCCGGCGGTACAATCCCACCTTGGTGCCCTCGAGGACGTCGATGCGGCGGAGCGCCTCCTCGTCGACGTCCCACAGCTCCCCGGCGACCGCCACGCCGCCGCCGTCCGCCGCGACCAGGCCGGGATATCCGTCCAGCAAATACAGCCGATACGCCGCCTCGGTCCGGCCCTCGCCGAGAAAGGCCTGGCCGTCCAGGTAGCGGTGGTTCTCGCCTCCGCGCTTCAGGGTGCCGTACACGAAGATCACTGCCATGCGGCAAGATGGGGGGTTTGCGCCGCGGCGCAACCGCGGCTAGGCGCCGCGGATTTCGACCACGACGGCGGTGGCGTTGTCGCGGCCCGAGGCCTCGACCGCCGCGTGGACGATGCGCGGGGCGAGCTCCGTGGCCGGCTCGGGGCCGGCGAGGAATGCGCCCAGACGATGGTCCCACAATCCATCCGTGATCCCGTCGGTGCAGAGCAGGAAGCGGTCGCCCGGACGGCAGTCGATGGCGCCGATGTGGGGCTCGAGGAACTGCTGGCCCGCGCCGAGGGCCTGGCTGAGCGCGTTTCGGCGCGGATGGCTCCGCGCTTCCCGTTCCGTGAGCCGGCCATTGCGCTGAAGCCAGCCGACGTGGGTATGGTCGTGGGTGAGCTGCGTGAGCTGGCCGCCGCGGCAGGCGTAGATGCGGCTGTCGCCCACATGGCAGAAGTGCATGGCCCCGGGAGTGAACCAGGCCAGGCTCAGCGTCGCT
>DASRSH010000108.1:0-12530 GCA_035656575.1 Opitutaceae bacterium | reverse complement strand
CCATCTCATGAACGGCCACGCGGAAGCCGCACGCTCCCGCGACCAGGAAATAGGCCGCGGTGACGATCGCCAACCCGGGCAGGACGAGACGGGGTGAACTCATCGGCTCGTCTCTACAGATGCGCGCCAAGCATATTGGTTCCCATTGGCGGGGACGAACTTACAATTCGCGTAAAAGCAGCATGCCCCAGGCGGGCAGCTCCCGCGTGTCCGTGAAGTGCCCGCCATCGTCGGCCTGCCGGTATTCGACCACCGCCGCCCGGGCCGCGGCGCGCAGCGAATCGAGCGCCTGGCGGCCGGGAGCCTCCGGGCTCCCCATCTCCCGCCACGCTTCGGCGGTGTTGGCGTGCTGGGGGTCGACCCATTCGATCAGAATCTGCCCGCCCGGCTGCAACCCCGTCAGCGTGATGGACAGCGGCCGCGGCCGGCCGGACGCCGTCAGCCGGTCCGCGTCCGCGAGCGTGGGCGCCGCCGGCGGGAAGCTCGGCGCGCCGTCCGGATAGTTGTAGGCCAGCACGACGAGCCGGCCGGACTGGCGGCGGCGCGTCACGATCCCCCCGGGCACCGATTGCAGCACGTCCTCGCCGAGGGCGTTCAAATAGCGGTAGGCGTGGAACGCGGGCTTCACCAGCCCCTGAAACGTCAGCAGGCCGGGGCCGCCGTGCAGTATGCCCCGCAGGGGGCCCCGATCCTCGGGCTCATCGCACAAGCGCCAATACGAGAGCGTCCCGACGGAAGCGGGCGCGCGGAGGTTGGCCTTGAGGAGGTAAACGGCCAGAGGCATTTCGTCGCGGGAGAAGTCCGGGCCGATCGGCCTCGACGGCCAATCCGCAATCCGCACTTTCGCGGCGGGATAGCCGGCGCGCCGGAGGCGCGCGGCCGCCGATGAGAAAAGATCCGGGTCGGGGTCGCCTCCGGGCACCAGCGAAAGGAAATCCAAAGGGGCGCCCAGGCGCCGCAGGCCGGCCAGCCAGCGATCCAGCCCGTTCAGCGCCGAAGCCGGCAGCCGCAGGCCGACCGCAAGCTGCCCATCCGCCTTGCGCACCGCCGCCGCCTCTTCCGCATAGTCCACCGGGCTGTCCGCCTGGAGCTCGAAGCGCCACTGCCGCACATCGGTGATATTATAGCGGTCGGTCACATGGCGGGCAAGGGCTCCCACGGCCGCCGCGCCGCCGCGCAGTTCGAGCACCGGCCGCACATTCAGCGCCGCCACTCGGTCCAGCACGTCGTCGGCGTAGATGTAGCCTTCGTCCATGCGCAAGGCCGGCGCGAACACATCGTCGAGCGCAACGCCGCTGAAGCCGCATTCCTGCGTCGCCACCCGCAGGGCCTCCAGCCAGGTGCTCCGCTGGCCGCCGGCGATCGAGCCTCCCTCGATGGCCACCGCCCACGGGCGCGGCAGCGGCACGGCCGCCCCCCGCTCGTCCGCGTTCAGGACAATGCCGCCCGGCTGCGCCGCGGCCGACGCCGCCCAGAGGAACAATGGCAGCCACGCGCGCGAAAGCATATCCTGACATTGACTGGACCCGCCGCCATGGCCAAGCCCTTCTCGTGCCCAAGAGAGCCCGGCAGGGGAAGATTTCGCGCAAGGACTACGAAGCCCGCCTGGCCGTGGTCCGGGCCGCCTTGGTCCGGATGCAGATCGAGCTGCGCAAGGCCCGCGTTTCGACGCTGATTGTCATCGCGGGCGAGGAAGCCTCCGGCAAGGGCGAGATCGTCAATCTGCTCAACGCGTGGCTCGATCCGCGGGGAACGAACACGTTCGGTTTCCGCGCTCCCACCGATGAGGAGCGGGAACGTCCGCCGATGTGGCGCTACTGGCGCTCCCTGCCCTATCGCGGCCGGATTGGAATCTACGCCGGCGGCTGGCATGGCGACGCGCTCCGCCAGGAGCCCCGCGACGCCGCGGGCCTGCGGGAATTCGACGCCTCGCTGCGCCGCCTGGCGCGGTTCGATTCCGAGCTCGCGGCCGACGGCGCGCTGATCATCAAGATCTGGCTGCACCTTTCGAAGCGGGCCCAGGCGGCGCGGATGATGGAACTGGAGTCCGATCCCCGCACGGCCTGGCGCGTCAGCGCCGAAGACTGGCGCAGCCATCGGCAGTACGATTACCTGGCCAGCCTGGCGCGGCGGATGCGGGCGGCGACGGACCTCCCCGCGGCGCCGTGGGAGATGCTGCCGGCCGAACGCGAGCGGCCGCGCAACCTGGCCGTGGCCGAGCACATCCTCGCCCGTTTTCGCGCCTATCACCGGACCGCCCGCCGGCCCCGCGTGCCGCCCCGCCCCGCCGCCGTGAAGCCGCTGGCGCCGGCTGGCCGGCGCCGCCTGCTCGCTCTTCCCCTCGACCAGGTCCTTTCGTCCGAGGAATACGAAGAGAAGCGCGACAAGTGGCTGGGGCGCCTGCACCGGGCGTTTCGCGAGGCCGCCCTGGCGCGCCGGTCCGTCATCCTGGTCTTCGAAGGCTGGGACGCGGCCGGCAAAGGCGGCGCCATCCGGCGCCTCAGCGAGGCGATCGACGCCCGCGACAGCCGCGTGATTCCGGTATCGAAGCCGACGGACGAGGAAAAGGCGCATCACTACCTGTGGCGCTTCTGGCGCCATGTGCCGCGCGCGGGGCTGGTGACGATCTATGACCGCTCCTGGTACGGGCGGGTCCTGGTGGAGCGGATCGAAGGCTTCGCCCACCGGATCGAATGGCGGCGGGCCTACGCCGAGATCAATGAGTTCGAGCGCGAGCTGGTGGAGCACGGGGCCATCGTCCTCAAGTTCTGGCTGCAGATCAGCAAGTCCGAGCAGTTGCACCGCTTTCGGGAACGCGAGACCACCGAGTACAAGCGGCACAAGATGGATCCGGAAGATTGGCGCAACCGGCGCAAATGGGACGCCTACGAAGTTTGCGTGGGTGACATGCTGGCGCTGACCGACACCCGGCACGCGCCATGGCACCTTATCCCCGCGGAGAACAAGCGCTTCGCGCGGCTGGAAATCATTCGCACGACCTGCCGGGAAATCCGCGCGGCCCTGGGCGAATAGGCCTGGCACCGGCCCCGGAACGGGGGGGGCCGCTTTCGGTCTAAAACCTCGCCCAGCGTCAACTCCCGATCCTGCTGGAGGTGATCGCGGGCGTGCGCCCATGCTCGATTCCGTAGAGACCGACGTCGACCCGATTGCCGCCGCCAACCGGACGGCACGCCCTTTCCCGGACCAAGCGTCTCTCAATGAACTGATTGCCGCATCCGTCCGGCGGCATTCCGGCCGCCCGGCGCTGCGGTGCGACCATGACCGCTTCCTGCCCGCCCCCCTCATGACCTACGCGGAGTGGGATCGGCGCGCCGGCGCCGTCGCGGGCCGGCTTCGGGCGGCCGGCGTTGGGCCGGGATCGATCGTCGCCCTCCTGCTGGAGCGTTCGTACGCGATGCCCATCGCCATCTGGGCGGTGCTGAAGGCGGGAGCCGCGTACCTGCCGCTGTCCCCGGACGACCCGCCGGACCGGCTGGCCTACGTGCTGCGCGACGCGGCCGTCCCCCTGGTGCTGGCGCAGCGGGCCACCCGGGCGAAGGCGCCGCCGGGAACCCCGTGCCTGGACCTGGAGGACCCCGCCGTCCAGGAGGGCCCGCCGTGGACCGGCCCCGCGGGCAACGGGCCCGGCGACCTCGCCTACGTGATCTACACCTCCGGCTCCACCGGCCGGCCCAAGGGGGTCATGATCGAGCACCGCGCGATCGTCAACCGGCTCGACTGGATGCAGTCGGCGTATCCGCTGAATCATGACGACGTTCTGATCCAGAAGACCTCCTATTGCTTCGACGTCTCGGTTTGGGAGCTGCTGTGGTGGGCGCTGGCCGGCGCCTCGCTCGCGCTCCTGCGCCCGGGGGGCGAGCGCGTCCCGGCCCTGCTGGCGGACGCCGTGCGGCGGCACCGCGTCACCGCGATGCATTTTGTCCCCTCGATGCTCAGCGTCTTCCTCGAAAGCCTGGCGGCCAAGCCGGAATCCGTCCGCGCCCTGGCCTCGCTGCGCCGGGTGTTCGCCAGCGGGGAGGCCCTCGCCCCGGCCCATGTGGAGCGCTTCAACGCCGTGCTCGGCGCCCCCACCGGCTGCCGGCTGACCAATCTTTACGGGCCCACCGAAGCGGCGGTCGACGCCACCTTCTACGACTGCCCGGCCGAAGGGCCCGTGGAGCGGGTGCCGATCGGCCGCCCCATTCAGAATCTGCGGGCCTATGTCCTGCGCGAAGGCCGGCCCGTGCCGCCCGGCGAAAGCGGGGAATTATGCCTGGCGGGCGCCGGCCTGGCGCGAGGCTATCTCAACAACCCGGGCCTGACCGCGCAGCGCTTCATTGCCCATCCCAAGCTTCCCGGCGAGCGCATCTACCGCACGGGCGACCTCGCCCGCTGGCTGCCCGACGGCAATCTCGAGTACCTGGGCCGCGAGGATCATCAGGTCAAGATCCGCGGCCTGCGGATCGAATTGGGCGAGATCGAGAACACGCTCCGCGCGCACCCGGCGGTCACCGACTGCGTCGTCGTGGTGAAGCGTTACTCCGAAAGCATCGTGCTGCTGGTGGCGTACGTGGCCGCGCCCGGCCCGGTCGATCCGGAAGCGCTGCGTGCGCATCTCCGCGGCCGGCTGCCCGAGTACATGGTCCCGGGGCATTTCGAAGCGCTGGCCGCCATTCCCCTGACTCCCAGCGGCAAGGCCGACCGCCGCGCGCTGCCGGAACCGGCCCTGGGCCGCGCGCCGGCATGAGCGAACCCGGGGAATTCGATGTCGCGATCGTCGGACTGGCGTGCCGTTTTCCGGGCGCGCCGGACGCGGCGGCCTTCTGGCGCAATCTGGAGGCCGGCGTGGAGTCCATCCGCCGGCTGAGCGAAGCCGACTTGCGCGAGGCCGGCGTGCCGGAGGAGCTCTTCTCGCGGCCGGACTATGTCCGCGCCGCCCCCACCCTCGAAGGTCCGGCCGACTTTGACGCCGAGTTCTTCGGGTACTCCGCGGGCGAGGCCGCCGCGATCGATCCCCAGCAGCGCCTGATGCTGGAGCTCGCGCACGCGGCCTTCGAGGATGCGGGCCTCGACCCGGAGCGGTATCCGGGCCGGATTGCGGTCTTCGCCGGCGCCGCCCTCAACACCTATCAGCTCGACCGCGGCGCCACGGCGAACCTGGCGACCCACTACATCCCGACGCTGGTGGCCGGGGACAAGGATTTCCTGGCCACGCGCCTGTCGTACAAGCTCGGCCTGCGCGGCCCCAGCCTGACGGTGCAGACGGCATGCTCGACGTCTCTGGTGGCCGTGCATCTGGCCTGTCAGAGCCTGCTGTCCGAAGAATGCGACGCAGCCCTGGCGGGCGCGGTTTCGATCCGCTTTCCCCACCGGGCCGGCTATGTCTACGATGGCAGCGGGGTGGTTTCGCGCGACGGCCGCGTCAAGGCTTTCGCCGCCGACGCGGACGGCACCGTGTTCGGCAGCGGCGCGGGTGTCCTCGTGCTCAAGCGGGCGGCCGACGCCCGCGCGGCCGGCGACCGGATCTACGCCGTCATCAAGGGGTCGGCGGTCAACAACGACGGAGCCGGCAAGGCCGGATACACCGCCCCGAGCGTCGGAGGCCAGGCGGATGCCGTCGCCGAGGCCCTGGGCAGCGCGGGCCTGAGCGCCGAGGACCTGTCGTACCTCGAGGCCCACGGTTCGGGCACGCCCCTGGGGGACCGCATCGAAGTCACCGCCCTGACGCAGGCCTTCCGCCGATTCACGGACCGCCGGGGGTTCTGCGCGCTCGGATCGGTCAAGACCAACGTGGGGCACCTCGACGCCGCCGCGGGAATGGCGGGCCTGATCAAAACCGCGCTGGCGCTGCACCATGAGCGCATCCCGGCCACGCTCCATTGCGAGGTGCCGCATCCGGAGATCGACTTTGCGGCTTCTCCGTTCGTCGTGGCTTCGGCGGCGCAGCCCTGGCCGCGGACCGGGCGGCCGCGGCGGGCGGGAGTGATGTCGACCGGCATGGGCGGAACCAACGCCCATGTCATATTGGAGGAGGCTCCCCTCGCGTCTTCCGAAGCGCCCAGCGGGGAGCCGCTCCTGTTTGTCCTTTCCGCCGCGTCCGAAGCGGCCCTGGCCGGCGCCGCCGCCCGGCTGCGCGCCTGGGCGGAATCCGAGGAGGCGGCCGGAACTCCGCCCGCGGACGCCGCACGCACGCTGGGCTTCGGCCGCCGGCAGATGGGCTGGCGCCGGGCGGCTGCCGCCCGTTCCGTCGCGGAAGCGGCCCGGGCGCTGGACGCCGGGACGATCGCCGGCCGCGTGCCCGCGGAAGGAGCTCCGCCAGTCGCGCTGCTGCTGCCGGGAGCGGGCGAGCAATACCCGGGAATGGGCGCCGGGCTCTATGCGCGTTTCGCCGCGTTCCGCGCCGAGATCGACCGCTGCGCCGAGCTGCTGCAGGCCCCGCTCGGCTGCGATCTGCGGACCATCCTGTATCCGCCCGAGACCGACCGGCCGGCGGCGGCCCGGCCCGCCCTCGACCTGCGGCAGCTGCTGCGGCGAGGGGATGCCTCCGCGCCGCCCGCCGAGCGGCCGATCGACCGGACGCTCTTTTGCCAGGCGGCGCTCTTTGTCACCGAATATGCGCTCGCGCGGCTCTGGATGGACTTCGGCGCGCCGCCGGCGCGCCTGGTGGGGCACAGCCTCGGCGAATGGGTGGCGGCCTGCGTGGCGGGGGTCTTCACGCTGCCGGATGCCTTGCGCATGATCGCCGAGCGCGCCCGGCTGGTCGAGAGCCTTCCCCCCGCGGCGATGACCGCGGTGCTGCTGTCCGAGGAGGAACTCGCGCCGCTGCTTTCTCCGGAGCTTTCCGTGGCGCTGCTCAACGGCCCTGCGCTTTCCGTGGTGGCGGGACCGGCTGGCGCCCTGAGCGGCCTCCACGAGCGCCTGAAGGCCCGCGGGGCGATATTTCGGAGCGTACGCAACGGGCACCCCTTTCACACGGCCCGGCTGGAAGCGATTGCCGGCGACCTGCGCGGCGCGCTGCGCTCGGTTCCGCTGCAGCCGCCGCGCCTGCCGTTCCTCTCGGGACTGACCGGCGATTGGATCACGCCGGCCCAGGCGACCGATCCCGAATACTGGATCCGCCAATCCTGCAGCACGGTCCGCTTTTCCGCCGGACTCCAGCGGCTGTGGGACCTGCCCGAGCACGTCCTCGTGGAGGCGGGCCCGGGAAGAACCTTGGGCGTCCTGGCGATGCAGCATCCGGCCCGCGGCGCCCGGCCGCCTGCCCTTTGCGCCAGCCTTCGCCCCGAATACGAGGCGGCCGACGACGTCCAGGTCTGGCTAGAAGCCGCCGCAAGGCTGTGGACCCGCGGCATTCCCGTGCGCCTGGAGGCTGCGCTGCCTCCGCGCGGACGGGTGGCCCCGCTTCCGACCTATGCCTTTCAAAGGCGCCTGTGCTGGCTGGAGCGGCCTGCCACCTCCGCAGAGCCGGCCGCGCCGGCTCTCGCCGAGAGTTTCCACGTCCCGCAGTGGGACCGCTGCCCGCAGGCGCGGCGCGCGCCGGCCGCGCCGGCGGAGCGCCCGCTTTGGCTGGACCTGGGAGCGCCCGAAACCGGCGCCATCGACCGGCTGGACGACCGCTGGCCCGACGGCACGGCGCGGCTGGCGGTCCGGATTTCTCCGGGGAGCGCGGGGCTGGAAAAGCTGATCGGCCTCGTCGCCTCCCTCGCGCAGCGACGCCGCGGCCGGCCCGTCCGCCTCGGAGTCGTGACTTCCGGCGCGCACGAGGTTTCCGGCTCGGAAGCCCTCGATCCGGCCGCCGCCTTGGCCGTCGGAGCCGCCCTGGTCCTGCCCCGGGAGTTTCCCGCGTTCGAAGTCTTCGCGATCGATGCGGATCCGGCCGTCCGGCCGGCCGACATCGAAGCGGAATTCGCCACGGCCAAGTCGGGCGACGTCATCGCCTGGCGGGGCCGGCAGCGCTGGGAGCGAAGCTTCCGGCGCGTGCGTCTTTCCCGTTCGGGCGCGCCCCTGCGCCGCAATGGAGTCTGCGTCATCACCGGAGGCACCGGCGGAATCGGCTTCGCCCTCGGCCGGGCGCTGGCGCGCGATGCGGCGGCGCGGCTCGCGCTGGTGGCGCGCCGCCGGCCCGATCCGGCGTGGCTGGACTCCGCCCGCCGCCAGATCGAGGCCGATGGCGGCGAAATGGAGATTTGGACCGCGGACGTCGGCGACGGCGCCGCCCTGTCCCGCGCCCTGGATTCCATCCGCGCGCGATGGGGCCCGATCGCGGGCGCAATCCACGCGGCCGGGGTGCGGCGCGACGGCATGATCGAACTCAAGACGCCCGCGGACATCGCCGCCATCCTGGCGCCGAAGGTCGAGGGCGCGCGCAATCTGCTGCGCGCCTTGGAAGGCGACGCACCCGATTTCATCGTGCTCTGCTCCTCGCTGTCCTCGCTCGCGGGCTATCATGGCCAGGTCGATTACGCCGCGGCGAATGCCTTCCTCGACAGCTTCGCCGCCTGGGGGAGCCGCGCCTTCTCCTGTCCCGTCCAGGCCATCGACTGGCCGGTGTGGCGGGATGTGGGCATGGCGGCCGGCACCGCCCTGGCCGCGGGAGGGCTCCCGACCGAGGACGGCGTCGAGGCCTTCCGCCGCATCGTGCAGTCGCGCCGGACTCAGGTGGCGGTCAGCACCGCCGACCTGGCAGCCGTCGTGGAAACCGCCGGCCGGGTCGGCGTGCCCGCGGCGGAGCCGCCCCCGTCGGCGGAGGAGCCGGGCGGGACGGGCGCCGAGGGCGATGTGGAAGCGGCGATCGCGGAAATCTGGCGGCAGGCGCTGGGCAACCCGCGGATGGGCCCGCACGATGATTTTATCGCCGCCGGCGGCCACTCGCTGCTGGCGATGCGCATCGTGTCGCGGATCCGCGCCGCCTACGACATCGACTTCACGCTGCGGCGCTTTTTCGCGGCGCCGACCATCGCGGGCAACGCCGCCGCCGTGCAGGAAGCGATTTTGGAGGAAATTGACCGTCTTGAACCCGATCACGCTTAATTTCGGGCTGCGCTCCGCCCCAGAGCTGGCCGATCACGGATTTCAGGGCCTGACGGTCCTGCCCGGCGCCTGGCTGGTCGCAGCCGCGCGGGAACACGCGCCCAACCGCCGGGCGGTGATTCGGGGCGTCCGGTTCGAGCGGCCCCTGATCCTGGGCGAGGAGGATCAGGCGGTTCGGCTGGACATGGCCCCCGCGTCCGAGGGCGCGGCCTGCGTGTTCGCCGTGGGCGAGTCCGTTCTGGCCCGAATGCAGCTGGCGCCACCGGCTCAGCAGCCGGATGCGCCGGCGCGCGCTTTCGCCGCGCCCGGCGCGGCCCTCGGCGCCGAACCGATGTACGCCCGGCTGGAGGCCAACGGCAACCGCTACGGCCCGCATTTTCGCCGCCTGCGGTCGGTGACCCTCGCCGGCCAGCGAGCCACCGCCGCCCTGGCCTTCACCGAGGCCCGGAGCGAGTGCGATCCGCTTTGGATCGATGCGGGCGTCCAGCTGGTGGCGGCTCTGGCGGCGGAGCGCGGACAGACCTTCGTCCTGGCCGGCATCGACGAGGTGAGCCTGACCGACCTCGCCGGCCCTCCGGCCCATGCGGAGGCGACGCTGACCGCGGAGGCGCGGGCCGACGCCACGCTCTACGACCGGGAAGGCCGGCCCCGCGTGATCCTGAAGGGCATTACCTTTTCCTTGCTCGATGCCGGTTCGCCGCCCCTGCCCCTGGTGATTTCGGCCACGTTCACCGCGGAGCCGATCGAGGACGGCCTGCGCTTCTGGAGCGACCGGATCCGCCTGCCGATTGAAACGCGTTTTGCGCCGTACAACCAGGTCTTTCAGGAACTGCTCGCCGCGGACAGCGCCTCGCGGCGCAACCGCGCCGGGACCAATGTGCTGCTGGTTCACCTGGCCGACTGGCTGCCCGCGGCGCCCGGACGGTCGCCGGAGGCGGGAGCGGAACCCTGGCCCGCGGGAGTCGCCTGCCACGATCTCCCCAACGGAATGCGCGTCGCGCATCTCAACCGTCACGAGACCGACTATGTCTACCAGGAAATTTTCTCCGACCGCTGCTACCTGCGCCACGGCGTGACCCTGCCCCCGCAGGCGGTGGTGATCGACATCGGCGCCAACATCGGACTGTTCTCGCTGTTCGTGCGCGCGGAGCGCCCCGACGCGCGCGTCTATGCCTTCGAGCCGAGCCCGGTCGCGTTCCGGGCGCTGGAAGCCAACTGCCGCGCCTACGGCCCCGGCCTGCTCCCCAGCAACGCGGGGGTCGGCCGGGAAAGCGGCGAAGCCGTCCTGACGTTCTATGCGCGCTCGTCCGTGTTTTCGAGCTTTCACCCGAACCTGGAGGAAGACCGGGGCGCCGTGCAGGCCGTGGTCGAAAACATGGTCCGAGGCGAACTGGGCCCCGACGCGGGCCCGGTGGACGAGTATGTCCGGGACCTGACGGCCGATCGCCTCGGCGCCCAGACCTTCACGTGCCCCATAGTATCAGTTTCCGACATCATCCGGCGGCACCGCCTCGGGCGCATCGACCTGCTGAAGATCGATGCCGAAAAATGCGAACTGGATATTCTGCGCGGCATCGACGATGCGCACTGGCCCCTCATCCGCCAAGTGGTGGTCGAGGTGCACGATCGCACCCGGGCCGCCCTGGCCGAGGCGCAGGCCATTCTCGGCGCGCGCGGCTTCCGCTGCGCCTGCGAGGAGGAAAGGCTGCTCGCCGGCTCCGGCCTGTTCAACGTCTACGCGGTCCGCGACGACGCCCACCGCTACCGGCCGGAAGCGGACCGCGCGGCGGCCGGCGGCCGCTGGCTCGAGCTGCAGGCCAAGGCGGAGGAATTCGAACGCGCGCTGTCCGCTTACGCCGGAGCCGGCGCCCCGCCGGCGATCCTGGCCTTTTGCCCGCCCGCGCCGCACGGGCTCAGCCGGCAGGAGGAATGGCAGCTGGGAGTCATCGAGGAGCGGCTGTCGGCCCATGCCCGCGCCCTGCCCGCGCTGACCGTGATCGACTCGTCCGTGCTGCGCGCGCGCAACCCCGGAGTGGGATGGCATCTGGGGCCCGCGGAAGCCGCCGGCCATATCCCGTTCACCAGCGAAGGCTTCGCGCTGCTGGCCACCGCGGTCATGCGCGCCATCGCCGCGCTCCGGCGGCCGCCCTTCAAGGCCGTCGCGGTCGATTGCGACCATACGCTCTGGCAGGGGGTGTGCGCCGAAGACGGGCCTCTGGGCGTCGCCGTGACGCCGGCCCACCGCGCCATCCAGGAGTTTCTCCTGCGCCAGGTGCAGGCGGGCATGATGCTCTGCCTGTGCAGCAAGAACGAGGAAGCGGACGTGTGGGCGGTGTTCGAGCGCAACCCGGGCATGGTGCTGCGGCGCGAGCATGTCGCCGCCGCCCGCATCGGATGGGAACCCAAGTCCGACGGCCTGCGGCATCTGGCCCGGGTGCTCAATATCGGCATCGAGTCCTTCCTCTTTCTCGACGACAATCCCCTCGAAATCGCCGAAGTGCGCGAGCGCTGCCCCGGCGCGCTGGCGGTGGCCCTGGCGGAACCCATCGCGGACGCGCCCCGCCGGCTCGAGCATTGCTGGGCCTTCGACCATCCGCGGGTCACGGCGGAAGACCAGGCCCGCCTGCGGATGCTCCGCGAAGCCGCCGGCCGCGAGCGGTTCCGCGAGAGCGCCGCCACGCTGGCCGACTTCATCGCGGGGCTGGGCCTGCAGGTGGCGGTCGCGCCGCCGCAGCCCGGGGAGCTGAGCCGGCTGGCCCAGCTCACCCAGCGGACCAACCAATTCAACTTCACCTCCCGCCGCCGCTCGGAATTCGAGCTGCGCCGCTATCTGCAGGAAGAGGGCGGCCGCGCCCTCGCGGTGGCGGTGCGCGACCGCTTCGGAGACTACGGCTGCGTCGGCCTGGTCCTCTATCAGCTCGCCGGGACCCGGTGCGCCGTCGACACCTTTCTGCTCAGCTGCCGGGTGCTGGGCCGGGGCGTCGAGCACCAGGTGCTGGCCGCGCTCGCGGAGGAGGCGGTGCGGGCCGGAGCGGCCACGGTCGAACTGCCGCTGCGGCCCACGGCGCGCAACCGGCCGGCGGCCGACTTTGTCGGCGCCCTGCATCCGCAGTCGCGGCGCGCCGAAGGAGACGCCACCGTCTTCGGTTTTGCCGCGGACAGTCTGCGCGCCCTGCGGTACGATCCAAACGCGCGGACGGCGGCAATCGAGCCGCCTCCGGCCGACTCCAGCCCCCGGACGCCGCCCCGGCCCGCCTTCGGCTTGGGGGCGGAAACGCACGCGGCCATCGCCGAACTGGGCGCGGACGCCGCCCGGCTGTGCGGCGCGATCGAAAGCCACCGGCTGCGGGCGGCCGGCGCCGAGGGCGCGGGCCAGCCCGCGGACGCGGGCGCCACGGTCGCAGACCGGCTGCTCGCCCTCTGGCGGCGGATTCTCGCCAACCCGCGTGTGGGCCTCGATCAGAACTTCTTCGACGCCGGCGGCACGTCGCTGAAGGCGG
>DASRSH010000107.1:0-10496 GCA_035656575.1 Opitutaceae bacterium | reverse complement strand
CGGCCTGGCCGGAGTCGGGCGCCGATTCCGCCCAGGCGAGCCGCGGACGATAGCGCTCCACAATCGCCGGCGAGCTGTCTCGCGATGCGCCATCCTGCACCCCATAGAGGAGCCGGGGATAGTCCTGCTGGAGCACGCTTTCCAGGGTGTGAGGCAGAAACCGGGCCTGGTTGAAGGAGGGGGTGACCACGGCGATCCGCGGAAGCGCCCAGTCCCCCACGAGGCGCGCCGGGACGCGGTCCCACACGATGGGCCGCGGCGCATACTGCCGCAGCACTTCGAGCTGCATCCAATGGCCCCGGCCCAGCCAGCGCATGACCGCCGCCCGCCGCGGACGGTGGCGCGGCGGGGCTCCGGGTTCGATGCTATCGGAAAGGGCGATGCTGGTCACAAATGGGCAGTTGGAGCACAAAATCCCGCCGCGGGAAAGCCGCAAAACGGGCTGGAAGTATCACAGAGTTTGCCGCCACACTCCTGGTTCCGATGGCCCTGGTCTCCGGCACTGCGCCCCAGTCGGTACTCTTGTTTCGGCCCGATGGCATGGGCGATATCATTCTTTTCGAACCGGTGCTCCGGGCTTTACGCAAGGCGTGGCCGAAGGCGCGCTTGGCGGTGGTCGTGCAGGAGCCCTATGTCGAACTGGGGCGGCTGCTGGCCCCTTCGGTGGAGTGGCTGGGCACGCGGCTGGACCCGTTTAGGGCTGGCCCCGAGGGGGACCCGGTCGAGCTGGAGCGGATTCGGGGCGTGGTCCGCGCGATGGCGCCCGAGATCGTCGTGGCCTGCACCTTCCGGAGAAACTGGCTCGATGGCGCCTTGGCCTCTGCGGCGCCGACGGCCCGCCGCGTGGTGTTCGGCGACGGAAGCGAAGATCCCTACTTTGGCGCGCAATTGCGCGCCCTGTATGGCAACGACGCGGTGCGGGTCGATGCCGTCGCCGCCCCCGGCGAAGGGGAACAGGACTGGCGCCGCGCCTTCGGCCTGGTGCGGGCCCTGGGGGTCTCCGCCGCTCCCGATTTTCCCGCGGTCAGCGAGCACACGGCCTGGCAGGATCAGGCGGACCCACTCCTGCGCGCCTGGGGTTGGGAAAAGGGACGATACGCGGTCTGCGCCGCCGCCGGATTCGCGAACGTTCCCATCAAGACCTGGCCGCGCGAGCGCTTCGTGGCCGCCCTGCGCCAGGCGGCGATTGGTCCGGCCGTGCTGGTCGGCAGCCGGGGCGAACGGGAGTATCTCGAGCCGGCGGCCGCGGAACTGCAGGGACGCGTGTGGACCGGTGGCGGCGACGATTGGCGGCAGCTGGCGGCGCTGGTCCGGCACGCCGCCGTGTGCGTCGGAAGCGACACGGGCCTGCTGCACCTGGCGGCGGCCGTGGGCACCCCCGTGGTGGGAATCTACGGCGGAGGCACCTGGCCGCGGTTCGTTCCCGCCGGGCCCGGCGTCGCGCTCGTGAATCCGCTGCCCTGCTTCGGGTGCGGCTGGGATTGCGCCTTTGGCAACGCTCCCTGTATTGGCGCGATCAGCGTGGACGATGTCGCGAATGCCCTGCGCCAGGCCGCCGGCACGCGCGGCGAAGGCGAATGCGCGGTGCGCGCGGTGCAGCATTTGAGCGACGAGACGCGGGAGATCATGGGCGCCGCCGCCGAGCAGTTTCGCGAGCGCGGAGCCCTGCTGCGCGCCCGGGAGCGCCGCTTTCAGGAAACGGTCCGTCTGGCCGGCGAGAAGGACGGCGAGATCGAGGCGCTGAAGCGGGAGACCGATGGCAAGGATGCCGAGATTGCCCAGCTCAAGCGGGAGACCGACGGCAAGGATGCCGAGATCGCCGCCCTCAAGATCGCGACGGACGAGCGCGCCGAACTCATCCGGCGGCTGGATGCCACCTGCCGGGATCGCGAGCTGGTGATCCGCGACCTGAAATTCGCCGCGGACCGCAACCGCGAACTGGCCGAGGCGAGTTCGGCCGAGGCCGACGCGATGCGCCGGGAGGCGGAATTGCGCCTGCAGGAAATCGTGACCTTGCAGCGCGCGTGCGAGGAATTGCGGAGCGCCCTGGCCGGGCGGAGGGCGGATTGAAGGGGGAGAGGGTCCGGGTCTGGCTGGGAGCGGGCGGCCTGGCGGCGGCAACCGCGTTCGCCTACTGGAATGGGCTGCATTCCGCGTTCATCTTCGACGACGCGGATTCAACCCTGAACAATCCCAGCATCCACCGGTTGTCGTGGCGGATTCTGGATCCGCCGCATGGTGGAATCACCGCCAGCGGGCGGCCCTTGTTCAACGCCAGCCTGGCCTTGAACTGGGCCTGGACCGGAGCGGACACCTGGAGCTATCACGCGGTCAACCTGGCCGGACACATCCTGGCGGGGCTTTTGCTCTTCGGGCTGGTCCGGCGAACCTTGCTGCGCATCCGATTTCCGGCGCCCGACGCCCTGGGCCTGGGGTGGGCGATCGCGCTGCTTTGGCTGCTGCACCCGCTGCAGACCGAGTCGGTCACGTATATCGTGCAGCGGACGGAGATGATGATGGGGCTGTTCTATCTGGCGGTCCTCTATGCGCTGGTGCGGCTGGCTGAAGCCGAGGAGGGCGGGGGACGCCGGGCTGCGCCCTGGGCCCTCGCGGGGGTGGTGGCGTGTCTGGCCGGCATGTTGAGCAAGGAGGTAATGGTCTCGGCTCCGGTGGTCGCGCTGCTGTACGACCGCGCCTTTCTGGGCGGATCCTTTGCGGCCGCGTGGCAGAGAAGAAAGTATTTCTTCCTCGCCCTGGCGGCGACCTGGATTCCACTCGGCTGCGAGGTGTGGGCCAACCGCGATCGGGGCGGCACCTCCGGCCTGGATGTCGGCGTCACGGCGCTCGGATATTGGATGACCCAGGGTCCGGCCATCTGCCATTATCTGCGCCTGGCCGTCTGGCCGCATCCCCTGGTGCTCGACTACGCCTTTCAGCGGCAGTGGATCGAGCATCCTCTGGCGGCATTGCCCGCGGATCTGGCCGTCGTCGCGCTGGCAGTGGGCGCGATCTGGCTGCTCGTGCGCCGGCCCCGCTGGGGAGTGTTGGCCTTTGCGTTCTTCGCCATCCTCGCGCCGACCTCGCTCGTTCCGGGCAACCGGCAGACCTTGGCCGAACATCGGATGTACCTGGCGCTGGCGCCCTTGATCGCCGCTGCGCTCATCGGCGCCTGGCGCCTGCTGCCGCGCCGCCGCGCTGCCATGATTTGCCTGCTGGCGGGGGCAGTGGGCGCCCTGTTCCTCGTGCGCGTGCGCGCGCGCAACGCCGATTACGACGATCCTGAGCATCTCTGGCTCGACAACCTCCGCTACACGCCGCGGAACCAATTTGCGCTCTGCAATCTGGGGGCGGTTTATTACCGGGAGGGGCGGCTGGCGGAAGCGGAGCGCGTTTTTCGCCATGCGGCCCAGGTGGCGCCCGCCTATGGGGCGGCCGAAAGCAATCTCGGCCTGGTCTTGATCGCGGAACACAAGTTCACGGATGCCATGGTGCATCTGCGCCGGGCGCTGGCGCTGGCGCCCGACTCGTTCGAGGCGACCAACAACATGGGAGTGGCCCTGGCGTCGCTGCACCGCTGGGATGAAGCCATCTCCTGGTACCGGCGGGCGATCGCGATGCTTCCGGATTACCACGATGCCCTCTTGAATCTGGCCCTGGCCCAGGCGGCGGAGGCGGAAAACCATTTTCAGGCCGGGGTTGCGCTCTCGAACCAGGGGCGCTGGCGCGAGGCCATCGCCGAATACGAGCAGGCTCTGCGCTGGCAGAGTACGCTCGCTGGAGCCTACGCCAATATCGGCAACGCCTGGCTGGCCCTCCACGATTCCGCCCGGGCCGTGGCGGCACTGCAGCGCGCCGTGGCGCTGGCGCCAGGGTCCGCCGCCTGCCATTACAATCTCGCCCTGGCGCTCAAGGCGGCCGGCCGCCGCCCGGAGGCATTGCACGAGGACGAAATCGCGGCCCGGCTCGCGCCCAATCTGCCGGAGGCCGCCAACAATCTGGCGGTCGCTTTGGATGAATCCGGCCGGCGGGAGGACGCGATTCGGGTGTTGAAAGCGTTCCTCGCCCGGCATCCCGACAGCGCGCTGGTGCGGCAGAACCTCGCCCGCCTGCAAGGCGCGCGCCGGGACGGTCCCTGAGGCGGACTATTGGATTTCGTAGACTTCTACCAGCGCCACACCGGACGACTTGCCATCGGCCGGGGTGACGGTGGCCGAGTAGCTGCCGGGCGGCAGGGTCACGACGACGGCGGAGTCCGCCGAACCGGCGGGAAGGCTGAAGGCGCCCACCTTGGTGAACATATCACTCAGGCTGGTGCTGCCGCCCCAGCTGGTGTTCGAGGCCACCACGGCCTGATTGGTGGCATTGTTCACGGTGAGCGTGGTGTTCGCGAGCGCGTTGCTGACGTCATAGCCGCTGAGCGCCGGCCCCACCCCGCGCACCAGCACCGTCATCGGAGTCGAGCCGCCGATGATGAATCCGGCCGTCAGGGACGCGGAGGGCGTGACCAGCGCGCGGGAGGAGATATTGATCAGCTGTTCCGAGGTGTCCGAAAGGTTGTCGTCGTAGACCTCGACGATCGCCGTGCCGGTCGTGTTGTTCACCCCGGACACGGTGGCGCTGTAGCGGCCGCTGGCCAGCGTCTGCAGCAGGGCGGAATCGGCGGAGTTGGCGTCGTAGGCGAAAGCGCCGGTGGCGGTGAATGCGGCCGAGAGGGTGGTGCTGTTGTTCCAGCCCGTGTTGGCCGCGATCGTGTTGTTGTTGGCGTCGTAGAGCGTGAGCACGGGGTTGGCGAGGACGTTGCTCAGCCCGAAGTTGGTGGCCAGGGTGGGGCCTGCGCCGCGGACCAGCATCGGCTTGGAGCCCGTGCCCCCGAGCACGAATCCGGCGTCAAGCACGTTCGCCCCGGTGCCCACGTTCGCCAGCGTCGACACATTCTTGAACCACGCATCCGAGAGCACGGTGATGGTGGCGGCGTTTGACGTGGTGCTCCCGCTGGCGTCGGTCACGACGACCGAGTAGGTTCCTCCCTGGTTGGCTCCAATATTCTGCAGCGTCAGGTTCGGGGAAGTGGCTCCCGCGATGGGAACGGTGGAAACTCCGTCATTGAATTCCCATTGGTAGGTCAGGTTGGCCCCGCTGGCGGCGACCGAGAGTATGGCGGTTCCTCCGTTGTTCACCGATTCCCCGGTGGGCTGATGCTGGATGATGGGCGGCGCGGCGGCCAGCAGCACGCCCGTCCGGATCGTGTCGCTGGAAGTGTCGGCAATGGCAAGATCGCCCCCCGCGGTGGCGGCAATGCCGCCGATCGCGGCGGCAAAGTTGAATTCGGCGTTGGGCCCGGCCCCGTCCAATTCGCCAAACACGCCCGGCACGCCCGCCAGCGTGGAGACGGTTCCTGCAGCGGAGATCTCGCGCACGAGGCTCTCGTCATCGATCACGTAGAGATTGCCCGAGCCGTCAATCGCGATGCCCGCGGGGTGGCTGTAGGTGGCCGAGGCGAGCGTCCCGTCCTGGCTCACGGGGTTGTTGGGGGTGCCCGAATACACGCTCATGATGCCGGAGGAGTTGACCTTGATGATCGAGCTGTTGCCGCAGTCGGCCACGTAGAGGTTGCCGTTGGCGTCGATCGCGACGCTCGTGGGCGCTCCAAATTGCCCCGTCCCGGGAGCGCCCATGGCATAGCCCGCCTCGCCCAGGGTCCCGGCATAAACGGAGACCGCCCCGGACGGCGTGATTTTGCGGATGGTAAAGTCGCCCACGTCGGCCACATAAACGTTGCCGGAAGAGTCGACGGTCAGTCCCTCAGGCTGATCCAAGCCCGTGGCGAGCGTGGTCACCATGCCCCCGGAGATCTTGCGCACGACCGCGGACGTGCCCGCGGAGGTGACCCAGTCGGAAACGTAGAGATTGCCCTGGCTGTCGCGGGCGATCCCATACACGGGTCCGAATTGCGCCGCCAAGGCGGCGCCGTTCTGCTCTCCCATCGTGCCCGTGCCCGCGACGGTGGAAACGGCGCCGGACGGCGTCACTTCCCGAATCACGTAATTGTTGGTGTCTGCAACGTAAATGTCACCCGAGGAATCGTATGCGACGCCCGCGGGATCGCTGAACGAAGCGTTCGATCCTTGGGTGGAGTCGACGTAACCGGCGCTTCCCGGCGTGCCGGCCAAGGTCGAGATGGTGTAGGGGTTGCTGTAGCTAACATTTTGAGCGGCAAGACTTGCCGCAAGAAACGGCAGCGCGGCGGCTGCCGAGAGGTTACGCCAATTCATGAGAGAGTGGGACACCATGCCCTAGGCAAGTTCCGAAATCCGCCAAGCACAAACACGAATCGCGCTTGCACTGTCGAATTGCGTTCCGTGAAGTGCTTGCATCCATGTTTGCCCTCGGATTCTCGGCCGCGCTGCTGATCTTTTGGGGTCTGGTGGGTCAGGCGCTTTTCCTCGTTTCGGGCAATCTGCCCGGCGTGCTCCGCTCCTGGCTTCTGGCTCCCGCGCTGGGCCTGGCGGTGACCGTGCTGGGCGTCATGGTCCTCAATCAAAGCGGGCTGCCGGTCGACCGTTTTGCGTGGCCGCTCGCGCTGACCCTTGCCGCGCTGGCGGTGGCCGTGGTGATGCGGCGCCGGCCCGCCTTTCCCCTGCGCAGCTCGATCCCTTTCCTCGCCGCCACCGCGGGTTTCCTGCTTCTCGAGGGATGCCCGTTCTTCCGGGTCGGATTTCATTGGATCGCCTACGCCAACGACGACTACCTGAACTATTGCCTGGCGGCCGACCGGATGCGGCGGTTCGGCTTTTTTCATGTCCCGACTCTGGCCGACCTGTCCGGGCGCGACTACCCCCAGTATTTCTGGTTCATGCATGTGGCGTCCCTCATGCGATTCGGGGCGGAGGAACTGGTGGCCTGGACCGCGAGCATCCTGGACATCCGGACGATGTTCAGCTTCATGCCGGCGCAGCTGGCTGTCGCGCTGGCGCAAATCCTGGCCGCCGCGGGCCTCGTGTTGCATCGGGGCCGCTGGCGCCGGGCGGCGCAGGCCACGGCCGTCCTGCTGGCGGTCGCCCCGATGTTCGTGTTCGGGTATGTCTACCAGCTCATCGCCCAGGTGGGCGGCCTCGCGCTGCTGCTGGCCTTTGTCGCGACCTCCTGCCGACGGTGGTCGCAGGCCACCCCGCGCGCGACCGCATTGCGCGGGGCCGTGCCCCCGGCGGTGGCGGGATCGGCTTTGGCGATTTTCTATCCGGAGGTGACGCCCTTTGCCGGGATTGCCGTCGCGATCTTTGTGCTCCGCGATGTTCTGGCGCGGCGGACCCTCCGCCCGTGGCTGACCTTTTGGAGCGCCGTCGCGGGGGGCGCCGTCATCCTGCTCCGCTACAACCTGCTTTCCTACTGCTATACGCTGCTCAACCAGTTCAACCACGGCATCGTCATGCGGGGGCTGGTGCAGTCCCGCTTTCCCTTTTTCCTGCTTCCTTCCGGGTTGTCGGCATTGTTCGGCTTCCATCCGCTGCCGGTATTGCTGCCGGAACCGTGGGGGTCGGTCTTTATCGCGATGGGCGCCGTGTTGCTGCTGGTGGCGTGTGCCGGAGCCTTGATCCTGGCCTGGCGCCGCGAGCCCATCGGCGGGCTGTTGCTCATCTGCCTCGCCATGTGGGTCATCCTCTTCAGGCAAGCCAACGACTTCGGTCTTTATAAGCTGTCGATGTATCTGCAGCCCGCGCTGCTGGGAGTCCTCGCCTGGGTGTGGGCGCGCGGAACGCGGTTCCGCGCGGCGCGCGCCGCATTGGGCCTGGCCTATGTGGCCTGGGTTTTTCCAGTGGGGTGGAGATATGTCCGCACCTCCCTGCAGCGGGAGGGCGCGCTGATCAATGAGTTGATGAACGGCTCGGCGCGCGACGCGCACATGCCGGCATTGGCGGCCGGCCGCGGCATTTGGACCGGGGGATTGGACAATGTCGCCGCGGCCAAGTACACGGCGTCGCGCTACCCGGGGACCGACGTGCGCTTCCTCGACATGGATTATTTCGGCAGGCTGTTTCATCTCGATAGCCCCATCAACGAGCACAGCCCGGGGATGTGGCTCTATCCGGGGCGGGACTCGTTCGCCCAGGCGCGGGCGCTGTGGGTCCAGCTCCACCGCGGCGGGATGTATCGCAAGGCATCGATCTTCGGCAGCCAGTTCCTGGAAGCCACCCTGCCGGGAGGCGTGGCCGGGTACCTTGAGTTTCCCGCCGATTACGGCCTCTTCAACAAGGCGCCCGCGCAGCGTCCGGACAGCGGCCGCCTTTTGGACGCGGTCGCCGCGGACCGGAGCCGAAATGTCGCCTTCTTTGTCGATTCTTCCCGGGGCGAGCTTTATTTCCAAGGCGACCCGACCCACATCGGCCTCTTTCAGCGCGAGTACGACCCTTGGTTCCGGGAGGGGGGCATCTTTGCCTTGGGGCGCTTTCTGCTGATCCGCGTGGAGCGCTCTTCGCCCGAGGTTTATGTGCGGGTCGAGGCCTCCAAGACGAACAAGGGACGGGGCAACACGCATTGGCCCGGCCGGGCGGTGGTGTGGGGCCGGGAAGCTGCGCCCTTGCCCTTCGTGGGCGACGGGGCGGGAAATGTCTATGCTGGCCCGGTACGCCCGAGGGTGCTCGACGGGTCCGCCTACCTGGCGATCGATTTTGGCGAGCCGGGCACGCTGTTTCCCAATCATCGCACGGGGCTGAATCGGCTGTACCGCGCCAATATTCCCCTCGACTACCGCCTTACGGTCGCCTTCGGACGGGACATTTCGGTCCTGGATCCGCGCGACTATGCCGCGCTTGCCCGGCCTCGCTCGTTCTCGCCTCACGCGCCGGACGCCTTCCGGCAGCCGGGATTTGAATATAGCGGCCTTTATGAGGATGGCTGGGTATCCGGTTCCGCCTACGTCACGCTGGCCGCCCCCGCCCCGGGGGAGGCGCTGTGCGTGCAGGGATTCGTGCCCCAGATTGGGCGGCCGCATATCGTTCACCTGGCCTGCAGCATCGATGGAATGCCACTGCCGGCATTGGCTGTGGCGCCGGGCGGCTTCAACTGGATCGTTCCCCTGCCGCGGAAGGTCTCCGGATTGCCGTTCACGCGCTTTCGCCTCCAATGCCCGGATCCGCCGCGGATGCCAGGAGAGGACGGCCGGCCGGTGAGCATCATGCTTGCGTCGGCCCGGCTCGCAACGGCTCCGTCCGAATATCGATTTGATGGCGCGGGCAGCCAGATGCCGTTCGAACAGGGGATCGACATCGATGGCTGGGCGGCGCAGCGAGCCGAACTGGCGGTGGCCGGGGCGGACGCGGCCCGCGTGGCGCTCGAAATCGACTCTCCCCAGTGGACGGCGGACAGCCCGCGGCCGGTTCTGAGCATCGTCGTGGATGGAAAGCCCGCGCCGCGGGTGCGGCTCGTTCCGGGACCCAACCATGTCGAGGTCGACCTGGAGCCCAGCCGCGACGTGCACGATATCGAGATCGAGGCATCGGCGACATTGCGCATTCCCGGCGCCGACGGGCGCGTGCGCTCCTATCGGCTGTCGGGGCTGTCCCTCCTTCCCGGCAAGGTTGAGCGGAAGGCGGAATAAAGAAATACGGGCAACAGAATTGCCAGGGGGCGCGCGCGTCCCTCAAATACTGCCTGACCCATGGTCATCAGCATCGTCGTGCCGGTCTATAAGGAGGAGCGCAATGTCCCCGAGTTCCTCGCCCGGGTGCAGCCGATCGCGGGCGCCCTCACGAGCGATTACGAGATCATCTTTTCGCTCGATCCCTCGCCCGACCGCACCGAGCAGGTGATTCTGGAGGCCCGCGCGCGCGATCCCCGGATCAAGCTGCTCAAGTTTTCCCGCCGCTTCGGCCAGCCCATGGCCACGATCGCCGGCCTGACCTACGCGGCGGGCGAGGCGGTCATCGTGATGGATGCGGATTTGCAGGACCCGCCCGAACTGATCGAGGCGATGGTGGCGAAATGGCGCGAGGGCTACGACGTCGTGCTGCCCCAGCGCCGCCAGCGCACGGGGGAGCCCTGGATCAAGCGGCTGGTGGCGTCGACCGGCTACAAGGTGATCAACCGCATCGCCGAGGTGGCGATTCCCCCCAACACGGGAGATTTCCGGCTGATGTCGCGGCGGGTGGTCGACGAGATCGTGCGCCTGAAGGAGAGCCACGGTTTTCTGCGCGGCATGGTGGCGGTGGTGGGTTTCCGCCAGTGCCTGATCCCCTTTGACCGGCCGGCGCGCTTCGCCGGCGAGACCAACTACAACAAGTTTTTCGGGTCCCTGCGCATCGGCTTCAACGGCATCTTCGGGTTTTCCAGCTACGCCCTGACCCTGAGCACCCAGCTCGGCTTCCTGATCGCCGGCCTGTCGTTTTTCGTGGCGCTGGTTTACCTGATCATGAAGTTGCGCGGCTTTCCGTTTCCGCTCGGCAATCCGACCCTGGTGATCCTGGTGCTGTTTTTGGGCGGCATCCAGCTGATCAGCGTCG
>DASRSH010000106.1:0-1534 GCA_035656575.1 Opitutaceae bacterium | reverse complement strand
CTGGCCGTGGCGTGCGGGGCGGGCGCGGGCATGGCCGCCGCGTACAACGTTCCCTTTGGGGGCGCCCTCTTCGCGATGGAAGTGCTGCTGGGCAGTTTGGCCCTTCCCACCGTGATTCCCGCCCTCCTCGCCTCGCTCATCGCCACCGCCTGCGCGTGGCTGCTGCTGCCCAACCAGATCGTGTATCCGGTCAGCATCGCGCACCTGAGCGGGCAGGAGCTGATATGGAGCCTGGCGGCCGGCCCCGTGCTCGGCTTCGCCGCTGCCTGGTTCATCCGCGCGATCGCCTGGGCCGACCGCCAGACTCACCGGGGCTGGCGCGCCTTCGTCATGCCTACGGCGGTCCTGCTGACGCTGGGCCTGCTGTCCATGCCGATGCCCTGGATCCTGGGCAACGGCAAGGACGTGATCCGCGCCGCCTACGGGAACCGCTTCCCGCTTTCGCTCCTGTTCGTGCTCCCCTTCATGCGCTGCCTGGCGACCACGGGGTGCCTGGCCGGCGGTATCCCCGGAGGGCTCTTCACCCCCACGATGACCTGCGGGGCCACGCTGGGAGCCCTGCTCGGACGGGTGCTCGCGCCCTTGGGCATCAACCTGGACGTGTCCAGCTGCGCGATCGTCGGCTCCGGCGCCTTTCTCGCCGCCGCCACCGAGGGCCCCGTCTCCTCCATCGTCCTCCTGTTGGAACTCACCCGCCAGGTGCAGCCGATCATCGTCCCCATTCTCCTCTGCGTCGCCGGCGCGACCCTCACGACCCGGGCCCTCGAAACCCGCTCGATCTACTCCGCCCGCATCAAGGTTCACCCCGGGGGCTCCGTCACTCCCAGCGACCCGAGCGCCCGCGGCGATCACGCACCATACCGGCGGCAAAGATAGGGATCTCCTCTCCGCAGTCGCCTTTGCCGCGGTTTTCCCGCTTTTCTGAGCCGGGCGGCACGGCGACGGAGGGGAAGAGCGCCGGCATCCACCGGCTTCCGGCACCTGCCGCGCCTATCGCGTATAAACCTGCAGGCTGGTCACCCGTCCATTGGTGAAGACGACCTGCCCGTCCACATCCTGCCCGAGCTTGAGCCCGTTCACGGAGACGCCCCCCGCGACCGCGGAGTGATCGCCGAACGACGCTCCGCCGAATCCGAACCCGAACCGCGGCGCGCGCCGGTGATACACCCACACCTCCGTCACATCTCCCGGCGGGCCCGCCTCGGTCTTGGTCTGCGGATCGCCCAAGGCCATCCACACTTGCCGCTCCGTGAAGCCCACGTCGACCAGGCCCTGGCGGACCTCGGCCTGAACGTTGGGCGGCCATGAGTTGTACTCCGCCTGATGCGCGGAAATCCGGTCGGTGGGAAACGTCTGGCACCCCGCCAGCCCCAGGGCGGCGGCGGCCAGAAAGGGAAGGAAACGGCGCGAACTCGTCGTCATTGCTGCGTCAAGACACTTTGGAGATGTTGGATCTTGGGACGTATGACCGCGGCGCAATACCCGCGATCCGGATGCCGGTTAAAATAATCCTGATGGTAAGCCTCCGCGGGCC
>DASRSH010000105.1:0-5695 GCA_035656575.1 Opitutaceae bacterium | reverse complement strand
CCGAAGACGACACGTTCGCCGAGCGGCTGCGCTCCGCTGGTCGCGCCTGGGTCGAGGAAAACTTTGACGCCCACCGCAACGCGGCGAAGCTCAGGGAGCAGTTCGAGCGCGCGGCTGCGGTACCATGATCTGGCTCGACGTCACCAAGACGGCCGACGCCCGGCACAAGTCGGGCCTGACCCGGGTGACGACCCGGCTCGCCGAGGAGCTGGGCGGCGCGGCGCGGCGGCACGGCTGGCCGCGGCGGGGGGGGTGGAAAGGGGAAGGGGAGCGGAGCGATTGGTATGTGACCGCGGAGGTGTTCGCCCCGGCCGAGCGCCCGGGTTTTGAACGGCTGCTGCATGACCGTCCACTTGGCCTGGCCGCCATCTTTCACGACGCCATTCCCTTGGAATTGCCGGATGTCACGTGGCCGCAGGCGGTCGCCCGTCATCCCGCCTATCTCTCCATGCTGGCGGACTTCGACCGGGTGTTCGCCGTTTCCGAGGCCAGCCGCGAGAAACTGCTGGGGTTCTGGCGGTGGCAGGGCCGGGCGGCTCGGGCGCGGGTGGAGGTCATCGCGCTGGGCGCTGATTTCGCTCGCGGGGCGGACCAGGCCGAACAGGGCCAGGCCGGATCCCGCGCCCAGCATGAGCGGGAAGGCAGGCCGGCCTTGCTGTGCGTCGGGATTCTCGAGCCGCGCAAGCGCCAGGACTTTCTGGTGGGAGTCGCCGAGGCGCTGTGGCGCGAGGGGCTGGATTTCAACCTCGGCTTTGCGGGCCGCGTGAATCCGCATTTTGGAAAGCCGATCCTGAAGCGGATCAAGGCCTCCCGGGCCCGCTATCTGGGAGCCGTGGGCGATGACGAATTGGCTCGACTGTACCGGGGAGCGATTGCGTGCCTATTTCCGACGTCGGCCGAAGGCTGCGGGCTGCCGCTCTTGGAAGCGCTCGGGCTGGGAACGCCGTGTGTGGCTTCGGATATCCCGGCCTTGCGGGAGAACGCGGGGGGCGGCTGCGTCCTGGTCGGTTGCGATGACGCGCAGGCGTGGATCGAAACCCTCCGGCTCCTGCTCACGGCCGCCTCCACGCGCGATGCGCTCAGGGCCCAGGCCGAATCCCGGAGCTCGTCGCTGCCGCGCTGGGCGGGCACGGCCCGCGCCCTTCAGAGTTTCTTGAGCGCATAGGCCATCGCCTCGCCGACGCGATCGATCTGCTCGTCGGTGTGCATGGCCGAAATCGCTGTGCGAATAAGGTCCTTGCCGGAGGGCACGGCCGGGGCGATCGACATCACGGTGAAGACGCCCTTGTCGAGCAGCGCGCGCCAGAACTGGTACACGCGCTCGCGGGAGCCCAGGACGATCGGCACCGCCGGGGTCTCGCTGTCCCAAATGTCCAGGCCCAGCTCGCGGAGGATGGCGCGGTACTTCCGGGTGTTTGCCCAGAGCCGCTCCAGATGTTCCGGCTCGGTCTGCATGATTTCCAGCGACGCCTCCGCCGCCGCGGCCTGGCTGGGGCTGAGCGCGGCGCTGAAGATGGTCTGCTTGGAGTGGGTGCGCAGGTACTCCACGATTTCCCGCGAGGCGGCGATGAAGCCCCCGGTGCTGGCGAGCGACTTGGACAGGCTGCCGCAAATCACCTCGACCCGGTCGTTGAGCCCGAAATGGTCGACCGTGCCCCGGCCCTGGCGGCCCAGAACGCCGAAACCGTGCGCATCGTCGAGAACGGTGAAGCAACCTTCCTCGTCCGCGATCTCGATCAGTTCAGGCAGGCGGGCGATGTGCCCCTCCATGGAATAGACGCCCTCGATGACCAGCAGCTTCGGAGCCTCCCGCGTCGAGGCGGCGATCACCTCGCGGAGATCGTCCGGGCTATTGTGGGAAAAGCGCTCGACCGTCGCCCGGGTGAGCTGGATGCCGTCCCACAGGCAGGAATGGATGTTCTTGTCGGCGAGGACCACGTCGCCCTTCTGGGCAAATGTCGCAATCGCCGACATGCACGAAAGATAACCGGCTGCATGGACGTGGCAGGCCTCCCGGCCTAAAAAGGCCGCCAGCTTCTCCTCCAACCGCAGGTGAAAGGTTCGCGAACCGTTCGAAGGCCGCGCCCCGTTGGTGCTCGTGCCCCAGGCCCGCACGGCGGCGGCGGAGGCCTCGATCACCTTGGGATGAAACGCGAGCCCGAGATAGTCGTTGCTCGAAAGCATGATCATCTCCTTGCCGTCCAGCTTGATGCACGTTCCGCGCTGGGCCTCCATGGAATGGTACCAGGGGGCATACTTGTGCCGCATCTTGGTGGCGTAATCGTCGCGGCAGCGGGTCAGTACGGCCTTCTTGTGCTTCGAGAAAAGAGATAACGCCATGAACTCAGGTGGCTGGGACCGTATCGTGCGTGTCAGGCATTGGCAACCTTCGCTTTGGGAACGAGCGTGGCCATCCAATCGGAGAGACGTCGGGCATGATCCGCGGTGGTTGCAAAGCGCCGGCGGCATGCGACCTGCGAGAGGGTGGAAAGTTCGGCGGGATTTCGGAGCAGCCCGCCGATCGCTTGCCGAAGGTGCAGGGCATCGGGCGGATCGACCATCACGCAGCCCCCGCCCGCGGCAATTTCGCCCACGGCGCCCCTACCGGAACACACACAAGGCTTTCCCCGCGCCAGGCTCTCGGCCACCGGCAACCCGAACCCCTCGGCCAGCGAAGGATACACGGTGAACGCCGCGGCGGCGTAAGCCCGTTCCAGCGCGGCATCGTCGCATGCCCCCTCATACACGATCGGCCGCCCCGCCCGCCGCAGCTCCCCCATCAGCGCCATAGCCTGTCCCCCCGTCGCATGCCCGGCGCCCACGACGCGAAGACTGAACGCCAGCCCCTCTTTCCACAGCTCCTCGCACGCCGCAAACAGGGCCAGGTGATTCTTGCGCCCTTCAATCGTTCCGACGCAAACAATCTGCGGCGTCAACGGTGCAGGCGACGCCGCCAACGGTGCCAGGCTATCTCGCGCGCGGGTGTCGGAAGGAGCCAACGGTGCCAGGCTATCTGGCGAACGTGGCGCGAACGGTGCCAAGCTATCTGCCGAGGTGGCAGGCGAGGGCGCCGCCGAGGGCGCCGACGGTGCCAGGCTATCTGGCGCGAGGGCGGCGGAGGGCGCCAAGGGTGCCAGGCTATCTGGCGGACGGGGGGTGGAGAGGGGGGGAGGGTCGATTCCGACGGGGAGCGCGATGACCGGAGGCGTGGCCGACAGGCCGACCCATTTCCAGTAATCGAGAAGTTCGTCGCGGGATGCGGCGGAGATGGCGGCGATGCCGTCGAACGCGGCCAATGCCAGGAGGTAGGAGGGGAGGCGGGCGGTGGTCTTTTTGGGGGCGAATTCGGGCAGGCGAAGCGCGGCAGCATCGTGAAAGAGCGCTACGCGGGGTCCTCTGACCCGGGCAAGCAATGCGGGGAGCGCGGAACCGACGGACGGACCGAAGAGTTCTGGCACGATCAAGCCTGCGGCCTCGGAGATCCAGGGTGGGTCCTCCTGCCTCGGAGTCATCCATCCCCGAAGCCGGGTGGCGAGCGGCCAGCGGGCGCCGCGCTGGGCCGAAGGCGCAGTTCCTGCGAGATTGCGCTCTTCCCAAGCGCGCAAGGGACGCCATTGGCCTTGGTAAGGATCGAACGTGATAGCCTGGGCCTCCGTTTTCAGGCTCAGCCAGATCCCCCTGGCGACACGCTGGATGCCCGTGCGGGCGGACGTGTGGCAGGTGTGGCTCAGGTCAATGAGAAGGGGTCGGGGCATCGACGAAACTGACTTTCAAATCGTAAAGGGCGAACGCAAGCTGGCGCGCGTCGTTTCCGGACCCTTCCAGGACCGGCGGCTCCGCGGTATGTAAGACAATCTCGGCCCGACCTTTCCGCACTTCGACATCAAAAATCGCCGGCGATTTCTGCAACCCCACCGCCCCGCGCCACAACAGCCTGTCCCCCTCGGAGATGGTCACCTGCCGCGGTGCCAGGCTTCGCAGTTGGGCGCTGCAGTGGAGGAGGGCGTGGCCGGCGGGCCAGGTTTGGAAATCCACGGTGGCGGCGTGGCCGGAGGACCAGGTCCAGTGGTGGCGCAGGGTTTTCTCGGCGCCGTACCAGCCTGGCCCCGTACGGACCTCGCAGGCGGCGGGGCCCGCGCGGACCCGGCCGACTTCGCCGGGATCGAAGGGGACGTCGCGCAGGGCAATCAGGCCGGAGCCAACGGTCAGGTTCCCCAGGATCAGCCAGGCCCAGGGGGCGCGGCGACGAGCGGCGAGGACATTGAAGGCGATCGTAAGTGGCAACAAGGTCCGGAAGGCGGCTCCCGGAAAGTCTTCCCAGACCGCCCGGCCCAGGAACAGCAAGAGCACGATATAAGGCGCTCCCATGCGCCACCACCGGTCGCAGGGAGCCGCGCGCAGAAAAAACCACGCGACCTGGACGGTGAGGGCGGCAACCGACAGCAGCGTGGTGATCGCGAGCGCCTTGTCGCCCTGTGTGCCCAGCGCCCGCCAGCTTGCGGCCCACTTTTCCAGAAAGCCGGCGGCCGGCCAGCTGAAGTTGCCAAACCCCGGATCCCCCGGTCCCACCCGCCAACGGATGTAGCCCATCCAAAGGAGCAGCGGCAGCGCCGCGCCAATCGAGCGCAGGAAATTTCGCCGGCTCGCCCAAGGTCTGTCCCATAGTCCGCCCACGCCAATCAGGGCCGTTTCGCGGGAGAGGCCGCCCAACCCGGCCACCACGACTCCCGCCCTCCCGCGGCCGCGCTCGCAACTCCAGACTCCGGCCAGCAGCAGTCCGGCCGCGATCAGGTCCGTCAGGGCCAGCCGCACGCATGCCAGGGCACCGGCCGAAAACAGAATGCCGCCCCAGGCGACGAAGCTGCGCGCGTCCGACACGGGGATCACCCGCCAAAGGAGCGCCGCCAGCAGCAGCCAGGCGATCGGATTGAGCAGGGCATATATCGGCGCGATGCGAGCTGCGCGGCCGCCGGCCGCCGCCCAGGCCAGGGCGGGCACGAGGATGCGCCGGCCGCGATAGGTCAGATTGTCGATGGCCCGCCGCAGCGCCGGGTCGCGCAGCGACGGATCGTACGCCATCTGGGCGTAGATCAGCCCGTCATAGGGACCGGTGTTGCGGTAGACGTAGACCGGGTTCTCGCGCAGCTGGGGCAGGCCGATCGCCTGATTGTGCGCGTCCAGCTGGATCAGTGCGGTGAAGGCGAAGACCGGATGCCAAAAGCGGGCGACGAGCAGAATGAAGCCGGCGATGGCCAGCCATCCCGCGCATCGGATCGCCCTCATGACTTCGGTACCGGGCCGGCCCACTTCCAGATCGTGACGGCCTGCACGGTCGCGACCGGCTGCCAGTCGCCCGGCATATGCTCGCGCAAGGCGGGCGTCCGCTCGAAGGGAAACAGAGGAGCGTAGATCGGGCGGCGGTCGGCGGCGGCGGCGCGCGCCACCTCCGCCGCGTGCTTGGGTTCGATCTCATCCCAGCGCAGCAGCGTGTAAGGCGTATAGTAATACGCCGAGCCGCTGGTCTGCATGCACACGAGGATGGCGTCGTTCGGCACGTGGCGCCGGAGCCAGTCCATTGTCAGGGGGTAGGTGCGTTCGCCCTGGCCGGCGGACAAGACCGGGAGGTGCTCCTTGCGCGCCACCCGCAGATCGAGCCCGAGAATGGCCCCCATCGTGAGCGCGGCCCCGAGCGAGC
>DASRSH010000104.1:0-12179 GCA_035656575.1 Opitutaceae bacterium | reverse complement strand
TGGAAGAATTTCTGCTGCACGCCCCACACGCCCAGATCGGCCTGGCCGAGTGTCGCCCAAAAGATCAGGACGATGGACAGGACCAGGAGAAAGACCGTGAGGCGCAGGCTGACGAACAGGTCGCGCAGGCCCAACCAAAGCGACTTCATGCGTTGGGCGGCGGCTTGAGGCTGCCGACAAAGGAGCGGAATTCGCCCTTCTCGCGTTCCAGCAGGGCGCCGGGCCCGTTCATCTTCACGAACCAGACGCCGCCTCCGAAAGGAATGATGGCCCCGAGGATGCGGTTGGCGCTGCGGGCGTCGCCCAGGTCGACCAGCGTGCAGGACAGGCCGTTCACGTTGATGCGGTCCACGTTCTGGTCCAGCGTGTCCGCGGTCAGCGGCGGCAGCCCGGCCTGGCCGCGCCAGCGGTTGACGTTGGCCAGCTCGCCGCCGACATCGCCGGGGAAGGCCGTGACCGAAATCTCCGCCCGGCCCTCGGGGCCGGAGACCGTGTAGCTGGCCTTGCGCATGGGGCCGGCCGGGGCGCTCTGCCAGTCCGCGGGCGCGGTCCAGGTGAGGGCGGGGCCCGAATCCGTGGGGACCGAACCGGTCATCGCCCCGCCGCCGTTGGCCGCCATCGATCCGTCGGGACCGGACCCCGACATGCCGGGCAGCACCGGATCCTTTTCCTTCGGCACCTGGTAAGTCTGCACCTGACTGCGGTCGCAGCCGGCGAACGCCGCGAGGGCTATCAGGGTGAAGGCGAGGCGATGCATGGGTCTGCGGAGGGTATTCTCTTCCTCTTTTTGCGGGAAAACTTCAAATCATTACCATAACTTATCAGTTGCGATGAGGATGCCTATGAAGAAGCCGGTGCTGACGTGCGAGCCGCTGGGCGACTCGGCGCTGACCGTGACGATCGGGCCGCCCGGCGATCCGTCCATTCCGGCGCGGGTCCGGGCGCTGGCGGCCGCGCTGGCGAAGGCGCGGCTGCCGGGGCTCCTCGATTTTGCGCCGGCCTATGCGAGTGTGACCGTCTTTTACGATCCGGCGCGAACGGAGGGCGAGGGGGCCCTCCCGTTTCACCGCATGCAGGCGGCGGTGATGGATTGCGCGGACTCCGCGCGGGTGGGCCATCGCCGCGTGCCCCGGCGCGAGCTGGAGGATCGGCTGGTCGAGATTCCCGTGTGCTACGGAGGGGAATTCGGCCCGGACCTGCCGGAAATCGCGGAGCGGGCGCGGCTGCCGCCCCGGGATGTCATCGCCCGCCACTCCGGGGTGGAATACCGGGTCGAGGCCATCGGATTCGTGCCCGGCTTTCCCTACCTGTCCGGGCTGCCCCAGCGGCTGCATGCGCCGCGGCGCGCCACGCCGCGGGAGCTGGTGCCGGCCGGATCGGTGGGAATCGGCGGGGCACAGACCGGCGTGTACCCGCTGGCGACGCCCGGAGGGTGGAACCTGATCGGCCGCACGCCGTCGACGCTGTTTCGGCCTCTGGACAATCCGCCCGCCCTGCTGCGCGCGGGAGACCGGGTGGTGTTCCGGCCGATCACCGCCGAGGAATTCGCGGTATGGAAATGAGAGTGCTCCGGGCGGGGGTTTACTCGACCGTGCAGGACCGCGGCCGGCCGGCTTTCCGCCACGCCGGCGTGCCCCTGAGCGGAGCCATGGATCCGGTCGCCCTGCGCGTGGGGAATCTGCTCGTCGGCAACGACGAGAATGCCGCGGGCATGGAGGTCACGCTGGGCGGCGCCGAGTTTCTGTTCCCCCGCGGAGCGATTGTGGCCGTCACGGGCGCGGCGTACGAGGGGGTGCCGGGGTGGAAGCCCCTGGCGCTCGCACCGGGACAGTCGCTGCGGCTGGGACCGTGCCTGAGGGGGGCGCGCGGGTACGTGGCGGTCCGGGGCGGCATTTCCGTTCCGCTCGTCCTGGGCAGCCGCAGCACGTATCAGCGCGGCGGGTGGGGCGGCCATGAAGGCCGCCGGCTGCAGGACGGCGATCTGGTTCCAGTCGAGGGCGCGGCCGCGGGGCACGTGCCGGCAATCATGGCGGCGTGGAGTCTCCGGCCGGAATATTCGGACGCGCCGATCCTGCGCCTGGTCGCGGGCGCGCAGGCCGGATGGTTCGGCGAGGCGCTGACCAGCCGGGAATTCCGGGTGGATCCCCGCTCCGATCGGATGGGGCTGCGGCTGGCCGGGGAGCCGTTGGCGGCGCGCGACGCCAAGGAATTGGCCTCGAGCGGGGTCGTTCCCGGGACGATCCAGGTGCCGCCGGACGGGCAGCCGATCGTGCTCGGCGCGGACGCCCAGACGATCGGCGGGTATGCGCAGGCGGGGCATGTGGCGGCGGTCGATCTGCCCCTGGTCGCGCAGCTGCGCCCCGGCGACCGGGTGCGGTTCCGCACGATCACGCTCGCCGAGGCGCAGTGGCTGGCCTTGCAGCGCGAGCAGGAGATCGCCCTGCTCCGCGCCGGACTGCAGGCGCGCTGGGAGCAGGCGGGATGAACGGGGCGGAGCGGAGAGTGGACTTGAACGCGGACGTCGGCGAGGGCGCCGGCGCCGACGCGGCGATTTTCCCCTGCATCAGCTCGGCGAATATCGCCTGCGGCGGCCATGCCGGCGATGAGCGGACGATGCGCGAGGCGGTGAGGCTGGCGCTGCGGCACGGCGTGGCGGTGGGCGCCCATCCGGGCTACGCCGACCGGGCGGGCTTCGGCAGGGTGGAGCGCAGTCTTTCGCCGGCGGAGGTGAGCCGGCTGGTGCGGGAACAGGTCGGCGCGATCCAACGCGTCGCGGCGGAAGCCGGCGCGCGGGTGCGGCACGTGAAGCCGCACGGGGCGCTTTATAATCAGGCGGCGAGGGATTATGCGCTGGCGCGGGCGATCGCGGACGCCGTGGCGGAAAGCGGCGCGGCGCTGGTTTTGTTTGGCCTGGCGGGAAGCGAACTGCTGCGGGCGGGAGTCGACGCGGGGCTCAAGGTGGCGAGCGAGGTGTTTGCCGACCGGAGATATCAGGCGGATGGGAGCCTCGTGCCGCGCAGCCGGGGGGCCGAGGCGCTGGCGGGCAGCGAAGACGAGGCCGTGGCGCAGGCGCTCATGATGGTGCGGGAGGGCGCCGTGCGTGCGCTCACCGGCGAGCGGATCGCGGTGCGGGCCGACACGATCTGCCTCCACGGCGACTCGCCGCAGGCGGCGAATCTTGCCGCCCGGCTCAGGCGCGAAATGGAGGACGCGGGCGTGCGGGTCTCAGCGAGCTTTGACTAGGCCCAATTTTTCATGAAAATTGCCCATGAAAAACTTGGGCTCGGTTCGAAACACAGGACCCCAGCGCCGAACCCGAGGCTAAGCTGCGATCAGCTTTCGGCGGCGCGCGCCCAATCCGGCAACGCCGATCAACGCGGCCCCCAGCATCAATGAGGTTGCCCCGCCATCCGGGACCGAGGTCTCGACGATCTGCAAGCCGGCAATGGCCGCCCGATTGTCCCCCTCGTTGGTAAAGTTGATCTCGAAACTCGAGTTGGACAGGTCGGAAAACACCGCATAGTCAGCAACCGGATAATCGGAATCGCTCGTCGAAGTGGCCTGCACGAATCCCACGGCCGGAAAGTCATTCGTGGCCGTGTAATAATAGGTCGTCGATCCCAAGTTGATGGCGGCGGGCGAGTCGGCGAATTCCGCCATATAGACGATCACCTCGTAGTGCGCGTAATCGATTCCGCTCACATCAATGGTGGGGCCCGTGGTGCCGGCCGGATAAAGGCCCTCGATGATGCCGTGAAACAAGGTCTGGTCCGGCGTGGAATTTCCATCGCTTCCGATGAAGGCGTTGTTCACGTTGCTATAGCTCAGCGACAACCCCGAAACCACCGCGCCGGAATTGTCGACCAGGTTCGAATACGTTCCCGTCGGCGTGTAGGTCGGCACCTCGAGATTGTTCCAGTTCGTCTGGGCCACCACTCCTGCTGAGTCCGTCGGAGCCAGTGCAAAATTGCCGAAGTCGTAATAGCTCGGGTCAAGGGGGTCGAAGTTCAGGCCGACCGAGCCAGCGCGAGCCGACCCGGCGAATATCATGGACGCGAACAACATCGCGCAACTGAGATGTCTAAGGGATAGTTTCATTGTGAATGCTCCACGCGGTTGATTTCCCGTAGGGGGAAGTCTGCCTCCGCCGCGCTCGGCCAGCATGGCGGCTGCCATCTTCGCTGCAATTTTGCTGCCGTCTCTGAAGTCGCTGCCAAATAGCAACTTATAAAATTGGCCTTTTTTTTGCGCCAATTCCCGCGCCCTATGATGGCTCCGGAAGTGTAAATACTTCCGACAACCCCGCTTGAGCAGTTTAAGTTGAACGGTAGCCGCTGCGCCGCCGGGCTGCCCGGCGTGCCGACAGCCAGTAAACGGCTACAGCTTTCAATAAGGCGCTCTAGGTATTGAACCGGAAAAGCGCCACGTCGCCGTCCTTGAAAACGTACTCCTTGCCTTCGAGCCGGTACTTGCCGGCGTCGCGGGCGGCGGCGACGCTGCCCAGGCGCGCCAAGTCCTCATAGGAGACGACTTCGGCCTTGATGAAGCCCTTTTCGAAATCGGTGTGGATGACGCCCGCGGCCTGCGGCGCCTTCCAGCCTTTCTTGATCGTCCAGGCCCGCACTTCCTTTTCGCCGGCGGTGAAGTAGGTGAGCAGGCCGAGCAGCGCGTAGGTGGCGCGGATGAGCGCCGACACGCCCGAGTCCTCGACGCCCAGATCCTTGAGAAACGCGCGCGCCTCCTCGGGCGGCAGGTCGATCAGCTCGGCTTCGATCCGCGCGCTGATGGGAACATAAGCGGCGTCATGGTGCGCGCGCACGAAGGCGGCGACCAGCTGCACGTAGGCGACGGATTCGGCGTTCGCCAGATCCGACTCGGCCACGTTGCACGCGTAGAGCACGGGCTTGGCGGTCAGGAGCTGAAAGAGCTTCATCAGCTTCGCCTCGTCCTCATGCACGGGCAGGAGGTTGGCGGGCTTGTTCGCGTTCAGGTGCGGCACGAGCTTCTCCAGCAGCGCCATTTCGGCGTGCGCCTCCTTGTCGCCGCTCTTGGCTTTCTTCTGCGTCTTCTCGATCCGCTTCTGCACCGCGTCAAGGTCGGCCAGGATCAGCTCGGTGGTGACGATCTCGATATCCCGCACCGGATCGACCGCGCCCATCGTGTGGATGACATCCGGATCCTGGAAGCACCGCACGACGTGCACGATGGCGTCCACCTCGCGGATGTTGGCGAGGAACTGGTTGCCCAGGCCCTCCCCCTTGCTCGCCCCGGCGACGAGGCCGGCGATGTCGACGAATTCCACCGCCGCGGGAATCACCACGCTGGTCTTGGCGATCTTCTGCAGCACCGGCAGCCGATCGTCCGGCACCGTGACCACGCCCACGTTGGGGTCGATGGTGCAAAAAGGATAGTTGGCCGCCTCCGCCTTGCGCGAACGGGTTAAGGCGTTGAAAAGGGTCGATTTGCCCACATTGGGCAATCCGACGATGCCGGCTTTCAGCATAGAGCTGTTCAACCTCGCAACTCACCCCGGAGCGGTCAAGGGGATAGGGGCTTGACAGAGGCCTTCCCGGGGTGTGCATTAACCGGCTTTTCTCCTCTCATGGCTCTCAAGATCCGTCTCACCCGCATCGGGACCACCCATCAGCCGCATTACCGTGTGGTCGTCGCCGAGGCGCGGTCGCGCCGCGACGGCGCTCCGGTGGAAGTGCTGGGCACGTACGATCCCCGCAGCAGCAAGGCCAGCTCCTTCCAGGTCAAGCTCGACCGCGTCGATTACTGGCTGGGCAAGGGCGCCAAGCCCACGGATACCCTTCATGCCATGATCAAGCGCGCCCGGCGCGCGGCGGTTCCCGCGGACGCGGCGGAAGCGGCTCCCGCTCCTTCGGCTTCGGCCTGACGCGGCTCCGCGTTTCGGACCCCACGTTCATGCGACGGTCAACATGCGTATCGACGTCCTTACGCTGTTCCCACGCATGCTCGACGGCTTTCTCGCCGAAAGCATTCTAGGCAAGGCGGTCGCGGCCGGTCTGGTGGACGTGCGCGTTCACGATCTGCGCCGCTGGACCACCGACAAGCACCGGACGGCGGACGACCGCCCTTTCGGGGGCGGAGCCGGCATGGTGCTCAAGCCCGAACCGGTCTTCGCGGCCATCGAGGAGGTCCAGACCCCGGGCTGCCGGCGCATCTACCTGACGCCCGAGGGCACGCCCCTGTCGCCCGCCGTGGCGGAGGAGCTGTCGCACCAGTCGCACCTGGTTCTCCTGAGCGGGCACTATGAAGGCATCGACCAGCGGATCCGCGATGCGGTCATCGACCAGGAGATCAGCATCGGCGACTATGTGCTCACCAACGGCACGCTTCCGGCGGCCGTCGTCATCGACGCGCTGAGCCGGTATATTCCCGGGGTCCTGGGGGAGGAAAAGTCGTTGACGCACGAATCCTTCAACCGCAAATTGCTCGACTTTCCTCAATACACGCGTCCCGCCGAATTCCGGGGCATGTCCGTGCCGGACGTTTTGCTCTCCGGCAACCACGCCGAGATCGAAAAATGGCGGCACGCGCAAGCGAGGGAGAAGACGGCGCAGGTCCGTCCCGATTTACTCACCTAAAGTCATCGTCATGAACCCGATCATCAAAGAAATCACCTCCGCTCAGGTGAAAACCGACATCCCGCCGTTCAAAGTCGGCGACGGCGTCCGCGTGCACACCAAGGTGCGCGAGGGCGACAAGGAGCGCATCCAGATCTTTTCCGGCATCGTGATCGCGCACAAGGGTCATGGCATCCATGAGACCTTCACCGTGCGCCGGATCAGCTACGGGGAGGGCGTCGAGCGCGTTTTTCCGGCCCACTCGCCGAACATCGACAAGATCGAGATCGAGCGCGAGTCCGAGCCGATGAAGGCCCGTCTTTACTATCTGCGCGGCCGAACCGGCAAGGCCGCGGTCGCGATCAAGGAACGCGAGAAGCGCACCGAGGAAGCCACGGTCTAAGCCATGCCCCTGCCGACCGACATCCTGTCCCAAGCCGCCACCCAGGCCCGCGGCCTGGCGATCGATGCGGTCCACGCCTGCAGTTCGGGCCATCTGGGGCTTCCGCTCGGCTGCGCCGAGGTTGGCGCCGTCCTCTTTGGCCATGCGCTCATCCACAATCCGGATGAGCCCCGCTGGCTCAACCGCGACCGGTTTGTCCTTTCGGCCGGCCATGGCAGCATGTTCCTTTACGCCTGGCTCCACCTGAGCGGCTACGATCTGCCGCTGGATGAGATCAAGCGGTTCCGCCAGCTCCACAGCCGGACGCCGGGCCACCCGGAATTCCGCGAGACCCCCGGCGTCGAGGCGACCACGGGGCCGCTGGGCCAGGGCGTGGGCAACTCGGTGGGGATGGCGGTGGCCGGCAAGATGGCGGCCGCCCGTTTCAACACCGCGGAGCATGCGATCTTCGATTACCACGTGGTGTGCCTGGCCGGGGACGGCTGCATGCAGGAGGGCGTCGCCAACGAGGCGATCGCGTTCGCGGGCCACCAGAAGCTCGACAATCTCATCCTGATTTACGATTCGAACGGCGTCACGCTTGACGCGATGGCGGACAAGACGCAGAGCGAAAACACCGCCCTGCGCTTCAAGGCCCTGGAGTGGGACACGCAGACGGTCGACGGCCAGGACATGGCCGCCTTCCTCAAGGCCTTCAACAAGGCCAAGCGTTCGGAGTCGGGCCGCCCCCAGCTGATCATCATCAAGACCCTCATCGGCAAGGGCATTCCCGAGGTGCAGGGAACGCAGAAGGCCCACGGGGAGGGCGGGGCGAAATTCGCCGACGAGGCGCGCAAGGGCCTCGGTCTGCCCGCCGACCAGCATTTTTACGTCAGCCCCGAGGTGCGGGAGTTTTTCGCGGCGCGGAAGAAAAAGCTCATTCGCCAGGCGAAGAAGTGGAAGCAGGTGTACCAAGCCTGGCGCGAAGCCAATCCCGAGAAGGCGGCGCTGCTGGATACGGCGGGCAAGCCCGTCGAGGCCGGCTGGCTGCTCGAGCGCATTCCGGCGTTTCCCCCCAATGCCAAGATGTCCGGCACCCGGGCCGCGGGGCGCGACGTCCTCCAGCCCATCGCCTCTTCGGTGCCCCTGCTCGTCTCCGGGAGCGCGGACCTGCACGGCTCCACGTACAATTACATCGCCGCGGACAAGGATTTCGACCCCAGCAACCGCGCGGGCCGCAACATCCGCTTCGGGATTCGCGAGCATGCGATGGCGTCCATCAACAACGGCATCGCCTATGACGGCCTCTTCCGGCCGTCCTGCGCCACCTTTCTTGTTTTCGCGGACTATTCCCGGCCGCCGATGCGGCTGGCGGCGCTGTCCCATCTGCCCGTCATCTATATCTACACGCACGACTCGATCGGCGTGGGCGAGGACGGCCCCACCCACCAGCCGGTGGAGACCGTTTCGGCTCTGCGCCTGATTCCGCAGTTCGACCTGATCCGCCCGGCGGACGCCGAGGAGACCGCCGGAGCGTTTGCGGCGGCGATCGAACACGGTGACGGCCCGACGCTGCTGGCGCTGACCCGCCAGTCCGTGCCCGACCTCGCGGAAATTCCGGTCAATGTCCGCCGCACGGGCGTCCTCAAGGGGGCTTATGTGGCCATCCAGGAAACGACTCCCCTGGAGCGCATCCTGCTCGCGGCGGGCAGCGAAGTGCAATACGCGCTGGCCGCGGCCAAGCAACTGGGGCCCGGAACCCGCGTGGTGTCGGTGCCCAGTTTCGAGCGCTTCGACCGGCAGCCCGAGGAGTACCGCGAAAGCGTCCTTCCCTCGTCATGCAGAAAGCGCGTGGCGATTGAGGCGGGCGTCCCGGATCTTTGGCGAAAATACGTGGGACTCGACGGCAAGGTCGTCGGAATCCGGCGCTTCGGCATGAGCGCTCCGGCTCCGGAAGTATTTCGAGAGCTGGGAATTACGACGGACAATCTCGTTGCGACGGCGAAGTCGCTCTGATCGACAAGCGCGGGTTCGAATGCGGCTTGCCTTCGTCGGTTAGCCCCCTAACTATAAGGGGCCTTATCTCGTGGCGACCCAACGATGCCTTATTTGATGCTCAAGAAGTTGCCGCACTACGAGTGCCTTGAGGCGCTCGCGCGGCAATACCCGGAACTGGATCCCTCCGCGACGGATGCATTTTTGCATCTGCTGCGCGCGGCGGACGAGCTGTTCTCGGCACGCGAGCAGTCGCTGAGCACGCATGGCATTTCCTGCGGGCGATTCGCGGTGCTCATGCAGCTGTGGGACAAGCAGAACAACCGCCCCACGCCCCAGACGCCGGCCGAATTGGCCGAGGTGGCCGGGGTCACCCGGGCGACGATGACGGGCCTGGTCGACACGCTCGAGCGGGATGGCCTGGTCCGGCGCGAACCCGCGCCGACCGATCGGCGCATGATGACCGTGCATCTGACGGAGCAGGGGCGCGAGCTGCTCGCGCGGGTGCTGCCGAGCCACTTTCGCCTGGCGGGCGAACTGTTGGCGCCCCTGACGGAGGAGGAACGCCGCACGCTCGTTCGCCTGCTGGCGAAGATACTTCCGGCACAGACGGACCCGGTTGGCCTCGACTTGGCCTCCCGCAGTCTGCCATAACGCCGGTTCGCCCTCTCCTTTCCAGCCATGATCAAGAAGTTTCTTGTCACTTTGGTGACAATCGTCGTCCTCGTCGGCGGCGTCGCCTTCCTCTATGTCAGCATGATCCGGACGCTGATCGCGGAGAGCGCGAGCCAAGTCATGCCGCCCACCGCCGTCACGTCGATGGAGCTCAAGCCGGAGTCGTGGCAGCCGACCCTGGCCTCGGTCGGTTCGCTCACCGCCGTGCAGGGGGTCACCGTCTCCGCGCAGCTCGACGGGACGGTCACGGGCATCGAGTTCCAGCCGGGCACCAAGGTCCGGGCGGGGGACCTGCTGGTGCAGATGGACATCGGGCCGGAAAAGGCGCAGCTGGCCGCCGCCAAGGCGGCGCTGCATTTGGCGGAGCTGAACCTGCGCCGCTCGCGCGAGCTGCTCGCGCGCAACACCATCTCCCAATCGCAGCTCGATTCCGACCTGGCGACGGAAGAGCAGGACGAGGCGCAGGTGGACAATATCCAGGCCACGATCGACAAGAAGACGATCCGCGCCCCCTTTGCCGGCCGGCTCGGCGTGCGCCAGATCGACCTGGGGCAGACGCTCAAGGCGGGAGATCCCATCGTCTCGCTGCAGGCGCTCGACCCCATCTTCCTGGACTTTTACCTGCCGCAGCAGGATTTGCGGCAGATCGCGCCCGGGCTGGCGGTCAAGGTGAGCTGTGACGCGTTTCCCGGCGAGGCCTTTGCCGGCAAGATCACCACGATCAATCCGGACATCGACGCGAACACCCGCAACGTGCACCTGCAGGCCACCCTGGCCAACCCGCGGGATCGGCTGCGGCCCGGCATGTTCGTCGACGTGAGCGTCGTCCTGCCGAAGGCCGAGACGGTCCTGGCCATTCCCCAGACCGCGGTCCTTTACGCCCCCTATGGCGACTCGGTCTTTGTGATCGAGCACGGCCGCGCGGTGCAGAAGTTCGTCCGGCTGGGGGTGACGCGCGGCGACTTCGTCGCGGTCGTCGACGGCCTGGAGCCGGGCGAGCAGGTGATCACCTCCGGAGCGTTCAAGCTGCAGGCCGGGATGCCGGTTTCGGTGAACAACGCGCTGGCGCCCCACGCCGAACTCAATCCGAAGCCGAGCGACTCCTGAGCGGCCGCGCGATGAACATCACCGACCTCTTTGTCCGCCGGCCGGTGCTGGCGCTCGTCGTCAGCTTTCTCATCATCATCGCCGGGGTGCAGGCGTACTTCACCCTCAACGTCCGGCAGTGGCCGAAGAGCGACAATGCCTCGATCACGGTGACGACGATCTATGTCGGCGCCAGCCCCGAGCTGGTGCGCGGTTTCATCACCACGCCGCTCGAGCAGGCGATCGCCGCCGCGGACGGCATCGACTATCTGCAATCCCAGAGCGCGCAGGGCGTGTCCACGATCACCGCGCGCCTCAAGCTCAACTACGATTCCAACCGGGCCCTGGCCGAGATCACCTCCAAGGTGGACCAGGTGCGCAATCTGCTGCCGGCCGAGGCGCAGATTCCGGTGATCGACATCCTTTCGGCCGACAGCCAGTTCGCCGCCGCCTACCTGAGCTTCACCTCCAACGTGCTGCAGCAAAACCAGATCACCGACTACCTGGTGCGCGCCGTGCAGCCGCGGCTCTCCGCGATCCCGGGGGTGCAGCAGGCCGAGCTGCTCGGCGGCCGGACCTTCGCCATGCGCATCTGGCTCAAGCCCGACCGCATGGCCGCGCTCAACATCAGCCCCTCGCAGGTGGCGACGGCGCTCTCGGCCAACAATCACCTGACCGCCCTGGGGACGACCAAGGGCAACCTGATGGAGGTGAACCTGACGGCCGACACCGACCTGCGCTCGGCGGAGGATTTCAAGCAGCTGGTCGTGCGCCAGCAGAACGGCGCCATCGTCCGGCTGCAGGACATCGCCGATGTCGTCCTGGGGGCGGAGGACTACGACACGGAAGTGCACTTTTCGGGCGAAACGGCGGTCTTCATGGGCATCTTTCCGCTGCCCAACGCGAACACGCTGGACGTGATCGACCGGGTGAACGCGGAGATGAAGTCGATCCAGCACGACCTGCCCGTCGGCATCCAGGGCAAGGTGGCGTATGATGGAACGCAATACATCCATGCCGCCATTCACGACGTGTTCCGGACGCTGACGGTCACGCTGCTGATCGTGGTCTGCGTCATCTACCTTTTCCTCGGCTCGCTGCGCTCGATGCTCATTCCGCTGGTGGCGATCCCGATCTCCCTGGTCGGCGGCGTCTTCCTCATGCAGGCCTTCGGCTTCACGCTGAACCTGATGACGCTGCTGGCCATCGTGCTCTCGGTCGGCCTGGTGGTCGACGACGCCATCGTCGTCGTCGAAAACGTCGAGCGCCACCTGGCGCTGGGGCGCTCGCCGCTCAACGCCGCGCTGGTCGGCGCGCGCGAATTGGTCGGGCCGATCATCGCGATGACGATCACGCTCGCGGCGGTGTACGCCCCGATCGGCCTGCAGGGGGGGGTGACGGGCTCGCTGTTCCGGGAGTTCGCCTTCACCCTCGCGGGCACCGTCTGCATC
>DASRSH010000103.1:0-2979 GCA_035656575.1 Opitutaceae bacterium | reverse complement strand
CGGAGGGAGACGGCCTCGATGTGCTGGAATTCATGCAGCGTAACCGCGGGTGGAGCGTGGTGCCGCGGATCGTCTATTCGTCCTCGGACGACGATGACGATGTCCGGACGGCATTTCTCCTCGGCGCCAGCGCCTATCACCTCAAGCCGTCCAAGGCTGGCGACCGCGACGCGTGCATGCGCGCGATCGTTGAATACTGGAGCACTTGCCAAGTGCCTCCGGTGGATGTCGACGGCCGCCTCCTGGTGACGAATAGCGCGGGACATCGTGGAGCGCGTTATCCGCAGCCGCGGGCGCCAATGGCGATGAAGCGGCCTCGACTGCGTCAGGGTAGCCCGGGGCCAACGGCGCGGCGCGCGGGCGCGCTGACGTAAACCACACGGGCATCCGCCAAGCTCGGTCCGGCGGGCGGGCCGCGATATGCGCGCCTCACTCCATCGCGTGCAGCAACTCGTCAAGCGACACGCTGGCGAAACTGGTCGCCGAATCGCTCATCGCATACGGAATGATGAGTTCCCGGCCGTGGAGCAGGGCTCCGCACGTGTAGATGACATTGGGCACATATCCTTCCCGTTCGGCCTCGTTGGCCGAAAGCAGCGGCTGGTGCAGCCGTCCGATCAGCCGGGTTGGGTCCTTGCGGTCGAGCAGGAAGGCGCCCAGGCAATACTTGCGCATGGGGCCGACTCCGTGGCTGAGGACAAGCCAGCCCGCCTCGGTCTCGATGGGCGAGCCGCAATTGCCGATCTTGATGAACTCCCACGGCTGCGCGGGCGAAACCAGCACCTTCGGCGCCGGCCAGAAATGCAGGTTGTCCGAAAACATCAGCAGGATGTTTTCGTCGTCCTGGCGCGACAGCATGGCGTAGCGGCCGTCGATGCGGCGGGGAAACAGGGCCATGCCCTTGTTCTGCGCCGCCGGCCCATTGAGGGTGAGGAACTTGAAATGCACGAAATCCTCCGTCTCCAGGAGCTGGGGCAGGATGATTTTCCCGTCATAGGCGGTATAGGTGGCGTAGTAGGTGCCCCGGCCGCCGTCGTCGCAAAACCGCACGAACCGGGCATCCTCGATGCCGTTGCTCTGGCTCGGCGAGGAGGGGAAGATGACGCGCTGGGAGAGGGACTGCCGGGAGTCAAAGCGCACGTCATAATTGGATTCGGCCAGCAGCATCATGCCGCGTGCAGCCCGCTCGGCGGTCGCGGGATTCTCCTTCGTGCGCCCGCGTTCCGCCGCCAGCGCCCGTTCGAGATTCTCCAGGGTGAAGGTGGCCGCAAGCTGATCGAGCACGGCCCGGCAGAAGCCGTTGCGGACCCCCGCCTCCTCCAACTTGCGCGCGAACAAGGCCGTCTCGTAGGCGGCGTTGGGCAGGCGCGCCGGTTCGGCCGCGAACGGCACCGGGGGGACCAGCGTCACGCGATGCTGCGCGCTGATCACGCCGGTGCGAAACGTGATGGACGAGATGTGCCCTTCGCCCACGGCTCTGAGGCTGAGGATGAAGCGGAGCGCCCCGCGAGGCAGTGCGGACTGGTCCGGGTGCGGCACGATCGACGGATTGAACAGGGCCGCCGATTCCGGCGAATACTCATGGGTAAAATAGGCCCCGATCAGCGCCTGCCGCTCGGCGGACGGTTCGCCTTGGACCGGCGCCAGGTAATCGCCCAGGTGGCGAAAGCGGTCCTGAAAATAGCGCTCCACCCCCTCGTGCCGGTCGCCGAATTCCCCCAGCACTTCTTCGAGGACTCGAGTGACTTCGGCTTCCGGCAGGCGCATCACCTGCGCCACAATGCGGCGGGCAATGCCTGTGGTCGTGGGCCGGAAGGGGCGCATCAGCACGCGTGAATGGTCCGGCCGAAGGGTTGGACCGATGCGCTTGACGTGAAGGGTGGAGGCGGAAAGTGGCGACATAAAATATGGGCGAGGCGATCGCGTAGGCTCAGTGCGCCGCCGGCTCGGCGAAACTGGTGATGGCGTCCCGCAGCGCCTGCGTCTCGGCCAGCGCCAGCAGGAAAGCCAGGGTCGATTCGGCGCCTTGGTTTTCGCTCAACCGATCCACGTGCAAGCCGTCCCGGCAGCCGCCCGTGGCCGAATCGTACAGGGCCAGCCCCAGATCATTGCGGCCGAGGAACCATTCGAACGCCCGGCGCACCTCGGCGAGCCAGAAGGCATCGTGGGTGGCGCGGTAGGCCTCGATGCAGGCCGAAACCGTGACCTGCGCCTCGATCGGCTGCTGGTCAAAAAGGGCGCGCTCCTGGCCGCGGGCGTAAAAGCCATTCGAGCCGATCGGCCGAAACGAACCGGCGGGCGCAGTCTGGATGCGCACCAGCCAACGCAGCGTTTTCAGACCCAGTTCCAGCATGGCGGAGTCATTCATGCCCCGTCCGCTCAGGATCATCGCGTGGGGCAGTTTGGCGTTGGCATACGAGACGACTTCCTCGAACCACTCCCAGTCGGGGACGGCGGCGTCGGCGAAGCGGCGCAGCAGCTTCGCGGTCAGCGCCTCCCGGAATTGGGTGACCCGACGGTCGCCGCTCAGGCGGCCGAGATAGGCGTCGATGCCGATGAGCGTGGACGCCCAGGCCCGCGGCGAAGTGAACTCAGCCGCAATCGGCAATGCCTGCTCGAAGAGCTGCGCCGCAAGCAGTTGGAAATTGCCCTGGCCGGCCTGCCCGACGCACAGGCCCAGCGCCCACAGGGCGTGGCCCTGGCAGTCTTCCGAACCCACCTCCTCCAGCCAGCGCCGGTCGAAGCTCATGAAATTGCGGAAGCGGCCCAGTTTCCGGTCGAAGGCGTGGCTGAGAAAAGCGGCGTAGGTGGTGGCGTGCGCCTGCAGGCGGGGCGAATTGTTGCCCCGGGCCTGGAGCATGAGCGCCAGGACCAGCGCGCGGGCGTTGTCGTCGGTGCAGTAGCCTTCGGCGAAGTTCGGCACCGTGAAGCTGGCGTGCTGGAAGATCCCGGTCGAGTCGCTCATCCGGAAGAGATGAT
>DASRSH010000102.1:0-11498 GCA_035656575.1 Opitutaceae bacterium | reverse complement strand
TCGGGCTGAGCGGGCTCAGCCTCATGCCGGTCACGGGCCCGATGGGCTACGAGGACGGCCCGGCCCGCGTGTACCCGGGGCCGCCGGACGGCCCGTTCGGAACCATGTGGACGGCCGGGTACCGCTCCCGCTTCCGGCGTGAGACCGAACACGGCGCTCCCGGCAGCTATGGCGTCGAATTGCTCGACTGGCACGTCAAGGTGGAGGTCACCGCCACGGCGCGCTGCGGGCTGATGCGGCTGGTCTATCCGCGCACCGACCAGGCGCATCTGCTGCTCGACTTCGCCTTCCCGGCCGAGGAGCTGAGCCGCATCGTGCAGGCGAGCGTGAAGCAGACCGGCCCGTGCGAAATCGAGGGCCTGATCCGCCAGCACAACAATTACGCGGGCGACTTCACCGTCGCCTTCGTGCTGCGCGCCAGCCAGCCCTTCGCCTCGATCGACGGCTGGCAGCGGGGCGTCTTCACCGGCCCCTCCACCAACTACGGCACCGATTGGCAGACGCCCGTCGACTACCGGCACGGCATCCAGGCGTTCCAGGGCCACGACGGCTGCGGCGTCGCGCTCAATTTCCGGACGAGCCCGGACCGCCCCGTCGTGATCGCGACGGGGATTTCGCTCTGCGATATCGCCGGGGCCCGGCGCAACCTGGCGGCCGAACTGGCGCCCCTGGGCTTTGATTTCGACCGGACCGCCGCCGCGGCCCGCGCGCAGTGGCGCCGGGTCCTCGGCGTCGTCGACGTCACCGGCGGGACGCCGGCCCAGCGGACGATGTTCTACACCTGCCTGTACCGGGCCTTCAGCGCCAAGAGCCTGCTGCAGGACGTGGACGGGCGCTATCGCGACTTCACGGGGCGGATCCGGCAGGCGCCGCCGGGCGAGAACATCTTTTCCAGCGACAGCTTCTGGGGCTGCCAATGGACGCTGTTCCCCCTCTGGACGCTGCTCAGCCCCGCGACCGCCAGCGCGTGGGACCGGTTTTTCGTCGGCCAAGCCAAACGGTGGGGCTGGCTGCCGCAGGCGCCCGTCCTGGGCGGCTACGCGCCGGTGATGGTGGCCCAGCACGAGCAGTCCCTCCTGGTCAGCAGCTACCAGAAGGGCATCCGCGATTTCGACGTGGCGGGCGCGTACGCGGCGGTGCGCCACGATCTCACGACCCCGGGCACGCCCATGCCGAACGGCGGCTACGCGGGCGACCGCAACCTCGCGGCCTACCTGGCCCACGGGTACGTGCCGAACGCGGACGGCCCCACGTCCAATACTTTTGAATACGCCTATGACGACTGGGCGGCGGGCCAGTTTGCGGCGGCGCTGGGCCGCGAGGCCGACCGCCGCGAATTCCAGCGGCGGTCGTATTCCTGGCGCAACGCCATCAACCCGGGCACGGGCTATGCCTGCCGCCGCGCCGCCGACGGAGCCTGGATCGGCACTGACTTATACCGGTACGGCACCACCGGGGGCTGGAACGGCCCCGGTTTCGTCGAAGGCAATGCCTGGCTCTACACCTTTTGGGTGCCGCAGGACCTGCCGGCCCTGGCGGCGATTCCCGGCCGCGCGGAATTCAACCGCCGGCTGGAAGCGGGCTTCGCCGCCGGCCGCGTCGACCTGACGAACGAGGAGAACCTGCAGGCGCCGTTCATCTTCAACTACACCGGCTGCCCCTGGCTGACGCAGAAATACGTGCGGCAAAGCCTCGGCCAATACTGGGATCCGTCTCCCCTGGCCGGCTGGGCGGGCGAGGAGGACGAGGGGCAGCTGAGCGCGCTGTACGTCCTGTGGGCGATGGGCCTGTTCGAAATGAAGGGCGGCTGCGACGTTCATCCGGGCTACGATCTGACCAGCCCCTTGTTCGATCGGATCGTGCTGCACCTGGACCCGCGCTACTATCCGGGCGGCGCCTTCACGATCGTGGCGCACGGACAGGGCGCGGAGGACGAATATGTCCAATCCGCCCGGCTGAACGGCCGTCCGTATGCGCGGGCCTGGCTCAGCCACGAAGACCTGGTCCGCGGCGGAACGCTCGAATACGACTTGGGCGCGGCGCCGAATCCCCGGTGGGGCACGCCCCCTCCCTAACCCCAATTTTTCACGAAAATCGCTTCCCTCCCGAGGGAAGACGCCAGGCGGTTACCGGCCGGCGCGGCGCTTCCGTGCGCCTTTGGGATCAGCCCAGGAGCCTCGCCGCGGCGAGCGCGACGCCGGCGCCGAGAAACCCGCCGGCGATCATGTCGCCGACGAAGTGATAGTCGCAGCCAAAGAGGCCGATTGCGACCAGCAGGGGAAAGAGGATCGCCAGCCACCGCAGCTTGGGCGCGCGCAGCCAGAGCGTTTCGCCCACGGCGGACGATTGGGTCAGGTGCCCCGAGGGAAACGAGGCCCATCCGGCGCCGCCATGATGGAAATGGAAGCCGTAGGCGCCGCTTCCGATCCAGGAGGGATTGTGGTTCACCCACGTTTCCGGCCATGTCCGGCCGAAAAGGTACTTGAGCTGCTCCTTGAAGGCGACGGCCACCAGCACCGCGACGGCCCCGATGAGCAGGGTGCGCCAATGTCCAGCCGGCCGCCAGTCCGACGCCAGGGCCCGCACACCGATGACGGCCAGCGCCGCGAGCGCGAGCGCCTGCAAGGGATCGACCAGGTGGGTGGCCCAATCGAAGGCGGACATCCGGACGGCGTGGAGATGGGCATAGGACCACGACGACGCGGCCCGGTCGACGAAGGCGATGCTGAGCGCGCTCAGGGCCACCCAGGCGGCGAAATACCAGGAAACGGTTTTGGCGTTCACGGGGAGGGGAGCAGTTTGCCCGGCGAAGCCGCGGGGTCCAGCAGCGTCGCGGCGCGCTCGCGGAGCGAGCGAAGCGTCGCCAGGGTTCGCTCCATGCCGCCGCGTCCGACTTGGCCCAGGGCGGACGAGGTGAGGCCGGCGATCGCCGAACGCAGGGCGTGGGCGGCCCAGGGCCGCAGAGCCGCGCGGGTTCCCGGGTCGCGGGTCAATGCCAGCTGTTCGTCGATGAATTCCGCCAGAAAATGCGGGTGGTGCCGGGCGTATCCGTTCGCGGCCACGCGGAAGAGCAGCGTCCGCAGCCGGGCCGCCCGTTCCTCCTGGGCGCGATCGGCCAGGAGCGCCAGCCCCGCTTCCGCCGACTCGATCCGGGCCTCTTCCGGCCCATGCAGGGCCAGCAGCAGGTGCGCCTTCGCGGCCACCAGAGCGAGTTCGCTCCCGGCGCACGATTCCGCGGCCCTCGCGGCGTCCAGGCTTTGGCTTGCCGCCCGCGCGGCCTGCGCGAGGCGGCCGGCCTGCGCGAGCGTATCGGCAAGGTGGACGCGCGCGAGCGCCAGGCGCCGCGCGAAACGGCGGTCGGGATGATCGACTTGGTCGCGGATCAAGTCGGACGCCGCCCGGTAGGACTCCAGAATAGCATCGCTCCCGCGCCCTTCCGGAAGCCGCCGCAGGACGTCGCCGCGCTGAATCCATGCTCCCGCCAAGTTGTAGGCGGACCACGGGTCGCTGCGGTCGAGCCGCGACTCGCGCAGGCGGATGCCCTCCTCGAAGCAGAGCAGCCCCGCTCGCAACGCCGGTTCGGTCTCCAAAAGCGTCCATGCGATGCCCTGGTTGACCCACGCCGTTGCCGCCGCCTCGACGTGCGCCTCCGACGTCGCTGGAGCCCGTTCGAGGCCCGCGACGGCCAGCTGATAGAGGGACAGGCTATCTAAAACCGCGCCCCGATCGCGGTGGGACGTGGCCAGGCGCGTCAGCGCACGTGCGATGGGGAGGAGGTTTTCGTCCGAAGTCCCGGCGACTTGGGTCGCCCAGATCGAAGACGTTGGAATGAAGCTATTGGACATGAGGCGTTAATGAAATATGAGACGTGCTCTCAAAAAGAACATTGACTTGGATGCGCCTCAATACTGAGTCTCATGTGCACCACTGTGATGAGAATCGCGGCGGCTGTCGAGCGGCATCCCGCCATCACCATGCGACTCAAACTCTCCTCTCCGATTCAGCGGCGCGGCCGCCGAGGCCCAGCGTCCCTGCAGGCTTTGACCGCTTGCCTGGCCGCTCACGGGGTGGGATCGGTGGCGCGGGCGGATGCGGATTCGAGCCTCGCCTTGGCGGCGGACGAAGCACCGTCCCAGCTTCCCGCGCAGGTCGTGGAAGGCGACCAGATCGGCGCGGTCGCATCGCCCAAGTTCACGGAGCCGGTCGCCGACACGCCCCAGACCATCGATATCATACCCCCTGAGGTCTATCAGTCCCAGGGGGCGATGACCCTCAGCGACGTGCTGCGCAACACGCCGGGCATCACGTTCTTTGCCGGCGAGGGCGGCAGCGCCGATCGCACCGGGGGCGACTCGTTCTATCTGCGGGGGTTCGACACCTCGAACAGCATCTTCGTCGACGGGGTGCGCGATGAGGGCTCGGAAGTGCACGACACCTTCGACATCGAGCAGGTGGAGGTGGTGAAGGGCCCGTCCTCCGAGAACGGACGCGGTGGAACCGCCGGCTACATCAACCTGGTGACGAAAATGCCGGAGGCGCACGCCTTCGGCGACCTGGAGGTGAGCCGGGGATTCTCCGCGGACGGCTCGCTGCCCATCGACCGCGCGACCCTGGACGTCAACGAACCGATTTCCGGCAGCCCCGTCGCGGGCACGGCCTTTCGGCTGAACCTCATGGACCAGGAGGGGGGCATCCCGGGGCGCGACGAGGCCGAGAACAACCGCTGGGGCGCCGCGCCCTCGCTCGCCTTCGGGCTGGGGACGTCGACACGGGTGTTCGTTTCCTACGAGCACGAATACGAGCACAATCTTCCCGATTACGGGCTGCCATCGACCGTGGTTCCGGGTTACGCCCCGCCCCCCACGCCCGCAGCGCCCTCGGCCTACGCGCCCGGGGTCAATCCCGACACCTATTACGGGTTCGCCAACCTCGACTACGAGCATGTCACGAACGACCTGGCGACCCTGAGGGTCGATCACGACTTCGACTCGGGCCTGAAGCTGGACGAGCAGCTGCGGTACGACCGCACGGCGCGCTTCGTCGAAGCCTCTTCGGCGACCGGATCGGTGACGGTCGCGCCCCCGGGCGAGGCCGGCATTCAGCAGGGAATCTACGACACGACGAATGCCGTCCTGTCCGATGAAATCAATCTGACGGCCAATGTGGCCACCGGACCGGCCGAGCACGCGCTTTCCGCCGGCGTCGACCTCAGCCGGGAAACGGCGGACAACCCGGCCTGGGCGCTGGTCCCCTTGGGCGCGCCGAATCCGGCGTACCTCGTCAACATCTACGCCCCGCTCGATTTCCCCGCGGCGCTGCCGAATTATGACCCCCACCCGACGGGGACGACGACGGACACGCGGATCGACACCGAAGCGGTCTATGCCTTCGACACGGTCAAGCTCGGGCGCCATTGGGAGGTGGTCGCGGGGCTGCGGGTCGAGCATTACGACCTCGGGGAGCAGGCGGTCACGGCGGCCTCACCGGCAATTCCGGCCGTGGCGGCGGCGCCGGGGCGGCCGGGTGTGCCGGGGACGGCGGCGGCCGCCCCCGTCGCCGCCGTGGCCGCCTCCGATGTCGAACTAGGCTCGGTGCGGACCACGGGCAGCGGAAAGGCCGGTCTGGTGTACAAGCCGGCGCCGGAGGGGACGCTCTATGTTTCCTACGACACCCTGGCGCGGCCGCCGGGGATGTCCAGCGACACGAACACCCTGTCCACCACCGCGACCAGCGCCGACGACCCGCTCCTGGCGCCGGAAAAGGCGGTCAACTACGAGGCCGGCGTCAAATGGAAGTTTCTGCACGACCGGGTGCTCGCCGACGCGGCGCTGTTTCGCAGCGTCGTGTCGAACGTCCCGGCGGCGGACCCCGTCACCGGCGTGGACGACCAGTCTTCGGATCAGACCGTGCAGGGCGTCGAGCTGGGGCTGTCCGGCAAGCTCACCGACGCGTGGGCGGTGTACGCGGGGTATTCCCAGATGGAGGCGCGGGTTTCGGACGAAATCAGCACGAACGCGCAGGGCCTCACGCTGCCCCTGCTGCCGAAGGAGTCGGGCAGCCTCTGGACCACCTACAAGCTGCCGCACGGATTCGGCGTCGGCGCCGGCGTCCAGTACATGGGCCAGACGGAGCGTCTGCAGGCCACGGGAGCGCCGACGGCGACGACCTTCGCGAATCAGGTGCCTTCCTTCTGGCTGCTCAACGCCATGCTCTCGTACGAGGTGAACCGGCATCTCACTTTGCGGCTGAACGGGTTCAACCTCACCGACCGCGAATACGTCGCCAGCCTCAACAACAACGGCTACCGTCTCAACCTGGGCGCGCCGCGCAATTTCCTGTTCACGGCCGACGTCCGATTCTAATCCCGCCATGACGATCGAAATCCCCGATGTGCTGACCGCGGGCCAGCTGTCCGAAGCCCGGGCGCTCCTGGACGCGGCTGAATGGACCGACGGCAAGGCCACGGCCGGCCATCAGGCGGCGCGGGCCAAGGACAATCTGCAAATCCCGGCGGAGCATCCGGCCGCGCGCCGCGTGGGCGAGACCATCGTGGCGGCCTTGGGGCGCCATCCCTTGTTCCTGTCGGCGGCGCTGCCGGCGCGCATCCTGCCGCCGATGTTCAACCGCTATTCCGGCGGACAGCACTTCGGAGCCCACGTCGATGGAGCCATTCGTCAGGCCGCCGGCTCGGCGCTGCGCATCCGGGCGGACCTGTCGGCGACGCTCTTTTTCGCCGGGCCCGAGGAATACGACGGAGGCGAACTGATCATTCGGGACACGTTTGGCGCCAAGAGCGTGAAGCTGGCCGCGGGCCACATGATCCTCTACCCGGCCGGCAGCCTGCACCAGGTCAATCCGGTCACCCGCGGCACGCGGCTGTGCTCCTTCTTCTGGATCCAGAGCCTGGTGCGCGCGGACGAGAAGCGGGCGCTGCTGTTTGATCTGGACCGGGCGATCCAGCGCCTGGGCGCCGAACATCCCGGCGATTCCTCGGTTGTGCCGTTCACCGGCGTGTACCACAATCTGCTCCGCCAATGGGCGGAAACCTAAATCCCGGCGCCGGCGCGGCGCCCCTGCCGCCGCTGGACCGCGCGCCGCCGGAAGTCGGCGCCGTCACCGACTACGAACCGCTGGCCCGCGAGCGGATGACCGCCGGAGCGTGGGCGTACATTTCCGGCGGGGCCACCGACGAAGTCACGCTGCGCCGGAACCGGGCGGCGTTCGACGAGCTGCGCCTGCAAAACCGCATCCTGGCGGACGTCCGCGCCGGCGACACCCGGCTGGAGCTGTTCGGACGGCGCTACGATTTCCCCGTGCTGCTCGCGCCGGTGGCCTATCTCAAGCTGGCGCATCCGGACGGGGAACTGGCCGCGGCCCGGGGCGCCGCCGCCGCCGGCGCGGGGCTCGTGCTCAGCACGCACGCCAGCACGACGTTGGAAGACGTCGCCGCCCAGGCGAAATCGGACCGGCTGTGGTTTCAGCTTTACGCCAAGCCCGATCGGGGCTTCACCCGCGAATTGGTGGCCCGGGCCGAAGCCGCGGGCTATTCCGCGCTGGTCGTCACGCTGGACGCGCCCGTCAACGGCCACCGCAACCGCGAGCCGCGCGTGGGCTACCGGCTGCCGCCGGGCATCGAAGCCGCGAATCTGCGCGGGATGGCGCCTTTGCCCGCGTACCGTGGCGGCAGCGGCAGTCCGCTCTGCGGCGGGATTCTCGAATCGGCGCTTACCTGGGACGACTTCGAGTGGCTGCGCTCGCTCACCCGGCTTCCGCTGCTGCTCAAGGGCGTGATCGCCCCGGAGGACGCGGCCCGCGCCGTGGACTTGGGCGCCGACGGCCTCATCGTCTCCAATCATGGCGGGCGCACCCTGGACACCCTGCCGGCTTCCATCGAAGCCTTGCCGCCGATCGCCGCGCAGGTTCAGGGCCGGGTGCCGCTGCTGCTCGACAGCGGCGTCCGCCGGGGCACCGATATTCTCAAGGCGGTGGCCTTGGGGGCCGCGGCGGTTCTGATCGGACGCCCCTACGTCTTCGGCCTCGCCGCCGCCGGCGCGCCGGGCGTCGCGCACGTGATCCAGATCCTGCGCGCCGAACTGGAAGTGGCCATGGGGCTGACCGGCTGCCGCAACCTGGCCGGAATCACGCGCCGCGTGTTTTGGAACCCCGCCGACTACGGCAAGCCGTAGCCGAATCGGCGGAACGTCATCCGGGCCTCGGCGCTGAACAGGAACTTCAGATAGGCGCGCGCGGCCTCCTTATGCGCCCCGCGCGAGGTCAGCACCGCGCCCTGGGCGATCGGCGTGTACAAGTCCTGGGGCACCTCGATGTAGCGGCCCCGGTCCTTCACGTTGGGCGCCAGGACCAGCGCCAGGGCGACAAAGCCGGCGTCGGCGTTGCCGGAGGAGACGAATTGGGCGGCTTGGGCGATGTTTTCGGCGACAACGATCTTGGGCACGGCGACCTCCATCAGGCCGAGACGGGCGATGGCCTCCTGCGCCGCGTACCCGTAAGGCGCGGTGCGCGGATTGGCGATCACGAGCTTCACCACCTTCGAATTGCGCACGACTTCGGCGACGGACGAGAGCGGCACGGCCGGATTGACGGTCCAGAGCACCAGCTTGCCATAGACGAAGGGCTTCAGGCTGCCGGCATCGGCATCACCGGATGCAATCAACTTGCGCGGGAAGGCCATGTCGGCCGAAAGGAACACGTCATAAGGGGCGCCCTGGCGGATCTGCGACACCAGGTTGCCCGAGGAACCGAAGGTCGTCGTGACCCCGGTGCCGGGGTGACCGAGCCGGAAGGCCGTATCCAGCCGCGGCAGGACAAAGGTCAGGTTGGCCGCGGCCGCGACTCGGATCGTTTCCGCGGAACAAAAGGAGGCCAAGACGAGCCCCAGCAGGGTGATGGACCAGAATCGCGCTTTCATGGCGGGTGACAGGTTGCCCTGGGAAGTTCGCCGCGTCAAAACGGCAGAGGCGTGAACCTTCTCCGCAGTCTGATCGGCTGGCTGGTCGTGGTCCTGATTGTCCTGGGCTGCGTCGCGGGGCTGCTGTTCGTGCCCTCGGTGCAGACCGAGATCGCCCACGTGCAGCTGGGGAGGAGCACGGGCAAGGTGAAGATCAGCGTCGATTACGTGAGCACCGGACTGAACACCGCGCATTTGGAGGGCGTCCACATCACGGGCGCGGGCTTCGACCTCACCGCGCCGGTCGTCGACATCGACCTGCCGATGCCGGAGTTCCTGCTGCATCGCCGCGCCGATATCCGGCGCCTGGTCGCCAAGGATTGGAAGGTCAAGGGCCTCGAAGCCGCCCTCGCCCTGTCCGGCTCCCCGATGCCCTGGACGGTCACCGTGCGCGACGCCGACCTGGAGGGCCAGGTCCTCGTGGTGCCCGGCCGGGGTAAGGCGGGGGTGCCCATCGACGTGGTGCTCAAGGGGGGCGGCCTCAGCTCCACCAGCAAGGGATCCTTCGCCCTGGATGCGTCGGGGGTGTTCCTGACCGACGACATGCAGCAGATCACGGCCTCCGCCCACGGCCGGCTCCGGCTTGGTCTCGGTCCCGGACAGGGGCCCACCGATCTCACGGCGACCCTGCAGGTCCAGGGCGGCGGATTCGATGTGCTCACCGGGCTCACCGTCCAGGCCGAATGGGGCCGCGAGACCACGGCGCTGTCCCTGGTCAAGGATGGCCGCCGGCTGGTCGCGCTGCAGGGCACTCCGGGCCGCGGCGCGTGGAGCCTCGCCCTGACCTCGAAGGATGTGGCGCCCTTTTTTGGCGACCATCCTCCGCCGGCGTTTTCGGCCGCGGGCGCGGGCGACTACCGCTGGGATCAGGACGGCGGGTCCCTGTCCGCCACCGGAGCGCTGCGGGGCGCGGCCGCCGGCTGGCCTTTCTCGGCGACAATCGCCGCGCGGCATCAGGGCCATCAGCTGCGGGTCACGAGCCTCGAGGGTTCGGTGGCGAACATCGGCGTGCGCGCGCTTCAGCCGTTCGCGCTCGATGAAACGACCCGGGCCGTCACGTTCGATCATCCCTCGGGCGACCTCGCGCGGCTGTCGCTCGATCACGTGGCCTTGGAGCGGGTCCCTCCCCTCCCGCTCCTGAGCACGACCTTCCGCTTTGCCGCGGGCACCGCCAGCGGCGCCATCATCGTCACCGGCGGAGGCGATCAGTCCTATGCCGTGCGATCGGCCGGCCCGCTCTCCCTCGCCGGGGCAAGCGTGACTCGGGGCGGCGCCCCCTGGATCGATCGTCTTGACGGGCGCTTGGACCTTTCGGGCAAGTTCGGCGCTGACCAATGGGCCATCACGGTGGGCTCCTTCGATCTGCATCGGGACGGGCGGCCCCTGCTGGAGGGCCATCTGTCCGCGACGCGTTCCTCCGAAGCGGATCAGCCCTGGCTCGTGCAGGGCACGCTGACGGGCCATCCCGTCGTGGGCGAATTGGGCCCGGCCCGCGCCACGGTCGACTTCACCGGCCTGGCGGGCGCGGGCCTCTCCCTCGACGGCAAAGCGCAGCTGCGCGCGGCGCACGACCGCAGTCTCACCTCGAGCTTTCACCTGGTGCTGGACGAGACGGGCAGCAGCCAGATCACCCTGCCCCTCACCCTGGCCTTCGGGGACCAGCAGTCCGATTTCGTGATCGACGGCACGCAGGTGCGCGACGAAAACGGCAATCACTGGTACCTGAAGGTCAGCGGCAGCAAGCTGATCTGGAGCCAGGCGCAGATGCTGCTGGGTCCGTTTCTGCGGCAGTGGGCCACCGCGCGGCCATTTTGGGGCACGGGGACGGGCCGCCTGGGCCTCACGCTGGACCGGGTGGAATACGGCGCCCAGGTCTGGGCGCCGCTGGATGCCCTGGTGGCACTCACGCCGACCAGCGTCCAGTTGCTGGACGTGCGGGTCGGTCTGGACGCCCTGCGCACGATCACCGTGACGGGCGGCGTCACCTACGACCCGGCGGCGGCCGAGCCGTACGATTTCTCCGCGTCGCTGACCTTGAACCGGGTGGAGTCGGGGCCGCTGTTTCCGGCGGCCCACGGCGAGCCGATTGTCGAGGGCCGCTTCAAAGTCAAACGCACGCTGGTCAGCCGGGGCCGCAGCCTGAACGAGCTGCTCGCGCACCCGCTGCAGGACATCGAGGCCACGAGCGACACCTCCATCGTCCGCGCCCTGGCCGTCAACGTGGGCGATGCGGTCCCCCAGCACCGCACGAGCGTCGGCAAGGAAGCGGAAAACACGGCGGCGGGAGTCGCCAGCTTCATTTTCCAGACCCGGCGCAATCCCCTGGAGGCGGGAAAGAATCCGGTCACGCCCAAGGCCGAGGCCGTCCTGAACTTCACCGACGATATCAGCGAGATCGGCTTCGACCACCTTACGGTGGACGCGGCCGAGCAGCCCGACGGCAGCTATCGCCTCACGCGGATCGACGGCGCCACGGACGAGCTCAAGGTCACGGGCACCGGGCGCATCGGCGGCAAGGACTCGGATCCGC
>DASRSH010000101.1:0-8134 GCA_035656575.1 Opitutaceae bacterium | reverse complement strand
GAGGTTCCGGGCGTAGTCGGGAAACTCCGGCCGCAGGTCCAGGCAGAATTGCCGGTGGGCGCGGGTCGCCGTCTGGGAATTCCGGAACCAATCCACGCCGCGGCCGTCCTGATCGCGGCGGCCGCGAAAGTCCACGAAAGCGTGCGAGTACTGATAGGTGAACAGCGGCTGGTCGCCCACAAAGCGGTATGGCCCATAGGTCGTGACGTTTCGTTTCCAGGCGTACCAGGCCTGCGAGGGGATCGGGTGGGTCGGCGAGGCGATCGCGAGCAGATACAGCAGGGACGCCTCGCTGTATCTGTCCCAGGCTTCGGGGAAGAAGCCGCGCTCGGGCATCCAGCCGTGGCGCAGGACGAGCCGCGACGGCTCGAGCATCCACGGGAACTCGATCCGCTCGTACAGGGACTGCACGCGGCGGGCGATTTCGGCGTCGCCGCGGAAGTATTCCCGGGCCGTGATCGCGCCGGCGATGAAGAACGCCTCGTCCACGGACGAGATTTCGCTTCCGCCGACGCCGGGGCCGGATCCGATCGGTCCGTCGCGCCGCCCCGTCCCCAGATTCAGCCAATGATAGTGCCAGCCGCGCACGTTGGGCACCTCTTCGTCGAAGAACGCCAGCGTGCGCGCGACGTGGTCGCGCGCGCGCCGCCGGTCGACCCAGCCGCGGTCGGCCGCCAGGCACCAGGCCGCCAGGCCGAAACCGGTCACGGCCACGCTGCCGTTCTGCTGGCGCGCGGCCGTCAGCGGGGGCCCTTCGGCGCGGCACGCACCCCGCACCAGCCCCGTCCGGGGGTTCGATTGCTCCTCAAAGAAGCGAAAGCCCCGCCGGGCCAGATCGTCGAGGAAGCTGTCCGCTTCGCCCGGGGCGGAGCCCGGGTAACCGAACAGGGTGGAACCCAGGAAAGCGGAACTCACCTGGAGGAAGCGGCGCCGATTCATTCCGCTCATAGACGGGTTGCCGCGGCGCGGCGTTCCGGCTCAGATGGCGGAGATGATCCCCCTTCCCGAGACCGCCGTGACGGAAATCCGCTCCCTGCCCTTCCCCCGGCTCGGTTCCGGCAAGGTCCGTGAAATCTTCGACCTGGGCGACGCGCTGCTCCTGGTCGCGACCGACCGGCTGTCGGCCTTCGATGTCATCCTGCCCGACGGAATTCCGGGCAAGGGAATCCTGCTCACGCAGATGAGCCTGTGGTGGTTCTCCCGGCTGGAAGGAATCATTCCGCATCACCTCCTGCCCGACCAGGCGGGGGAGTTTGCGCGGCGGGGCATTCACGATCCTGACCTGCGGCGGCGGAGCATGGTCGTGCGCAAGCTCAAGCCGCTCGCCATCGAGTGCGTCGTGCGCGGCTACCTCGCCGGCAGCGGGTGGTCCTCCTACCAGAAGAGCGGCTCGGTCTGCGGGCTTCCCCTCCCGGCGGGCTTGCGCCAGGCCGACCGGCTGCCGCAGCCGATCTTCACCCCGACCACCAAGGCCCCCCAGGGGCGGCATGACGAGCCGATCGACGACGCGCGCGGGGCCGAGATTGTCGGCGCGCCGCTCTATGGGCAGGTCAAGGCGGCGAGCCTGCGGCTGTATGAACTCGGCCACGACGAGGCCCGCCGCGCCGGCATGATCCTGGCCGACACGAAATTCGAGTTCGGCACCGACGCCGCCGGCCATCTCATTCTCATCGACGAGGTGCTGACCCCGGACTCATCCCGTTACTGGCCGGCCGACGCCTATGCGCCCGGAAGCTCGCCCCCGAGCTTCGACAAGCAGTTCGTGCGCGATTACCTGCTGGGACTGAAATGGGACCAGCGGCCGCCGGCGCCGCGGCTGCCCGCCGACATCATTGCGCGGACGCGGGAGAAGTATGCGGCGGCGCTCCAACGGCTGGCGGAGGGGCCCGCAGCAGCTCGCGGCGCAGCCAATCCAGGGCCGCATTGACCACCCGCTGCCGGATCGTCCGGCGCGGACCCGGATAGGAGAGCTTGCGCGACCACACGCCATGGGGAGCGTGCAAGGCGACGTAACTGGTGCCGATCGGGTTCTCCTTGGATCCGGCGCAGGAGCCGGCAAAACCCGTGACGGCGAGACCGTAATCGGCGCCGAGCCGCTCGGCCGCGCCGGTCGCCATCGCCACCGCCGCCTCCGGGCTGGCGGAGCCATGCTGGAGCAGGAGGCATTCCGGGACCTCGAGAAGCTGGACCACGGCGTCGTTGGTCGAACAGACGCAGCCGCCGGCAAAAAACTTGGCGGCGCCGCAAACGTCGTTGAGGGCGTGGGCCAACAGTCCGTTGGTGGCCATTTCCGCCACGGCCAGCCGCCGCTCGCTCGCCCGCAGGAGGTCGGCGCAGACCTTGGCCAGGGAATCCTCGCCGAAGGCGACGAAGTCCTCGCCCACCAGCCGCGCGCATTCCTGGGCGATCTCCGCCACCTCCTCGATCGACAAGTGGCCCGAAGGCGAACTCAGCCGGCAATCGACATGCCCGGCGTGGGCGCAAAAGGCCACGACCAGGCCGGAGCCGAAGCGGTCGAAGACGGGCTGCAGCTTGGTTTCCAGGAGCGATTCGCCCAGGCCGGCGGTCCGGATCTGCACGTACGCCTCCCGCGGCAGGAGCAGGTTCAAGGCGGCGAGCCGCGGCAGCACCTGTTCGCGGAACATCGGCTGCAGCTCGTTCGGGGGCCCCGGGAGCATGCACAGCACTTTTCCGTCGCGCTCGACCCACAGCCCGGGGGCGGTGCCGTTGGAGTTGGGCAGGATTTCGCCTTCGGAAAATCGGTAGGCCTGCTTCAGATTATTCGCCGTCATCTTTCGCCCGAACAGCGCGAATCGCTCCTCGATCGCCTTTTCGATCGCCGGGTCGAAGACCAGAGTCAGCCCCAGCACCTGCGCGATGGATTCGCGGGTGCGGTCGTCGCAGGTGGGCCCCAGGCCGCCGGTCGTGATGACGACATCCGCGCGCGCCCAGCTCTCGCGGAACTGCGCCGCGATGTCGTCGGCGTTGTCCGTGATCGTCACCTGGCGCCCGAGCTCGACGCCCCGCCGCCCCAGTTCCGCGCCGATGAAGGAAAGATGGCCGTTCGGGGTGAGGCCCAGCAACAGTTCATCCCCCAGCGTCAAAAGTTCATAACGCGCACGCGTCGCGGGTTTTGCGGGGTGGGAAACCATTTGGGACAGCCAAAGGCTAGGGATTTTTAGGAAAAATGCCATCCATTGGCTTGGAATTTCCCCCGATTGGGGGACAGATTGGGCGGGCAGCGCGTGATGGACGAAGCGGTTAACCTCAAAGAAAAAGTCCGCCAGCTCCCGGATGCGCCGGGAGTGTACCTGATGAAGGACCGGCTGGGGCGGATCATCTATGTGGGGAAGGCCCGCAGCCTGAAGAAGCGCGTCTCGTCGTATTTTCAGCGGGGGCGGGCCGCGGCGATCACCCAGCCGAAGATTCGCGCCCTCATCGACCTGATCGCCGACTTCGACACCTTCGAGGTCCGCAGCGAGCCGGAGGCGCTGCTCTTGGAGGGCAAGCTGATCAAGCAATGGAAGCCCCGCTACAACACCGACTTCACCGACGACAAGCGCTTCCTGCTCGTGCGCGTCGACCTGCATGAGGAGCTGCCGCGGTTCCGGCTCACCCGGCTGCGCAAGGACGACCGCTCGCGGTATTTCGGGCCGTTCGCGCACAGCGGCCTCCTGCGCAAGACCCTTGGCCAGATGCGACGGCAGTTCGGCATCCTCCTGGGCGACGCCAACCCGCAGCGGCTGCCCGACGGGTCCTGGCAGCTTTACGATGACGTGCGGCGGGATTTGTATGGTTTCCCGAATACCGTTTCGGCGGCGGACTACCGGCAGCGGGTGCTCGACGCCTGCGCCTTTCTGGAAGGCAAGTCGCGCGAGTGGCTGGAAGTGCTTCGGGGCGAGATGGCTGCCGCCGCGGAGCGGCAGGACTTCGAAAAGGCCGCCGACCTGCGCGACGTGGTCTTCGCGCTGGAGCGCACCCTGGAGAAGACCCGCCGCTTCGAGCGCACCGATCCCACCTCCGTCAGCGCCGACGAGACCGCGATGCGGATGCTGGGCGAAGCGCTCGCCCTGCCCTCCCCCCCGCGCCTGCTGGAATGCTTCGACATTTCGCACATCTCCGGCACGTACGTGGTGGCTTCGCTGGTGCGCTTCGCCGACGGCAAGCCGGACAAGGACCAGTACCGGCGCTTCCAGATCAAGAGCTTCATCGGCAACGACGACTTTCGCGCCATGGAAGAAGTGGTCGGGCGGCGCTACCGCCGCTTCCGGGACGAGGGCCGCCCTTTCCCCGACCTGGTCGTCATCGACGGAGGACAGGGGCAGGTCGGAGCCGCGCTCAAGGCCTTTGTCGCCCTCGAACTGGCTCCGCCTCCGCTCATCGGCCTGGCCAAGAAGGCGGAAACGATCATCTTCCCCGATGGCCGCCCGCCGCTCAACCTGCCGGTGGCGCACCCCGGGCTGCGGCTGCTCCAGCGGCTGCGGGACGAAGCCCACCGCTTTGCCAACACCTACAATGCCGATCTCCGCTCGAAGAAAATCCGCGAGTCGCTGCTCGAGGACCTGGAAGGGCTCGGCCCGGTCCGGCGCGCCGCGCTGTGGGAAAGGTTCACCGACATGGACCGGCTGAAGGCGGCGAGCGTCGCGGACATCCAGGAGGTGCCGGGTTTTGGGCCGGTCCTGGCGGCGGAGGTGCACGCCTTTCTCCACCGCGGCGAGTCCGCGCCCGCGGAAAGCGCCGCGCCATGATTGGGCTCCTAGCCGCCATCGCCTTGGCGCCGCTCTTTCGCGACGGCGTCGTGCTGCAGCAGGGCCAGCCCATCCCGGTCTGGGGCACGGCGCCGGCCCGCGCCAAAGTGCTGATTTCGTGCGGCCCGGCCCAGACGGCGGCTTTCGCCGACGGCCAGGGGTTTTGGATCGGATACCTGGGGCCGCTGGCGCCGCAGGCTTCGCCGCTCGAGCTGATCGCGCGCCAGGCGGACCGCCCGGCCGAGGCCGCCACGGCGCGCGGGGTGGCGGTGGGCGAGGTCTGGCTGGGCGCCGGACCGGTCGACGCCGATATCGCCGCGTCGTTCGCCCGGCATCTGGAATCGCGGCTGGACCGGCCGGTCGCCGTGGTCGAAGCCACCTCCGCCAGCTTGAACCGGGTTCTGCCGGACGCGGTGCGCGGCATCGTGTGGTTCGGCGGCCCGCCCGGCCCGGAAGAGATCCGCGCGTGGCGCGCCCATTTTGGTGCGCCGGACCTGCCCCTGTACTGGGCCGGCGCCGCGCCCGTGAACGCCCCCGAACTGCGCCTGCCGGACACCGGGCAGGCCGTCACCGTGGACGCGCCGGACAAGTCCGAGGTGGGCCGGCGGCTGGCGCTGCTCGCCAAGGCGCGGATCTATGCCGTGCCCGAGGATGATTCCGGTCCGATCTTCGTCTCCGCCGAACGCGAGGGCGCGTTCCTGCGGCTTCATTTTCGATTCGCCGACAATGGCCTCATCGCCTCCGGCCGGCCCCTGCAGGCGTTCGAGATCGCGGGGGCGGACGGCCGGTACTATCCGGCGCTCGCCACGATCGCGGGCGATACCGTCATCGTGCGCTCGCCGCAGGTCCCGCAGCCGGCGGCGGTGCGCTACGGCTGGCGCGACCGCCCGGAACCGAACCTCTTCAACGGGGCCGGGCTGCCCGCAACGCCGTTTTCGTGGCCGTAGGAGCTGGCCCCAATTTTTCCGGAAAGCGCTTCAAGATCGGCGAAGCGCCGCGCGACAATCGAACGAAACCGCCCGAGGTGGCCCCACCCCCCATCGCTGGAGGGCTTCGGCCGGTTATCGCCGGGCTTCTTCCCTCGAGCTTGGGGCGGCTTTCGTGAACCGTTGAGGCTAGTTGTTGTTCTCGTACACCTCGACCATCGCGGTGCCGCTGTCGCCGTTGACCGAAGTCACCTGCGCCGCATAGCTGCCCGGCGGCAGGGTGATTTCGATGGCGGTGTCGTAACCGGTGACGGCATTGCCGGCGGCATCCGTGTAGCTCGTGCCCGAATCGGAAAGGGCGAAGGCGCCGACCGCCGTCATGTCGTTCGTCAGCTGCCCCGTGTCGCCGCCGGTCGTGCTCCCGTTGCCGGGATTAACGACAATCGGATAGGTGGAGTAGTTGATCGTGGCGCCGGTGGCGGGCAAGGTGGAGCCGGAACTCAGCAGCGGGCCGGCCCAGTTCGTGCTCGTGGCCAGGAGGGTGTTGTTGCCGTCGTACAGATTGAGCAGAGGATCGTAGAGATCGCTGCTGATGCCGAGCGGAGCCAGCCCGGGGCCGACGCCCCGCACGATCACCGTCTTCGGCACCGTGCCGTCGATGATGAAGCCGGCGAGAATGGGCTGGCCGGGCGCCACATTGCCAATCGTCGAGATGTTCACCAGGCGCGAGGGCTGCTGCAGCGGGTTCGGATCGGCGTCATACACCTCCACGAGCGATGCACCCGCATTGCCGTCGCCAGTGGTGACCCGAACGGTGTACCCGCCCGGAGGCAGGACCGTGGCGAAGCTGGTGTCCGTGCTGTCTTGCGGAATCGGGAACGCGCCCACCATGGCGGCCAGCTGGGACATGGCCGCGCTGTTGTCCCAGCCTTCCGCGGCCACGATGACCTGCTGGTGCGGATCGTACAGGGTGGCGTGCGGCTGGGTCAGCGGCACCTCGCCTCCCGGGAGGGGGAAGTTGGCCAATGCCGGCCCGATGGCGCGCAAGAGGACGGTCATCGGGCCTCCGGCGATGATGAAGCCGGCCGACATGGGCTGCAGCAGGCTGACGTCGCCCAGCGTGGAAAGGTTGACGATGCGTGAGTAGGGGGCGATCGCCCCGCCTTCCGGCGGCGTCGCGGCGACGACGATCGTTATCGGCACGTTCACGCTGTCGGTCTGGTTGGTCAGGGTCGCGGTGATGTTGTAGGTTCCCGCCTGCGTCGGGGTTCCGTAAATGATGCCCAAGCCGGCGTTCAGCATCAGGCCCGCCGGCAGCGGCGTGGTGGCCACGGAAAAACCGACTTCATTGGTCACTCCCAGCTCATAGTAGAACGGCTGGTTGAGATAACCGGTGGCGGTGGTGGCGCTTTCGAGCGCCGCCTGCGGCACGCCATAGAAGTGATAGATCTGCTGGAATTCGCTCTCGGAAGCGTACTGGGTCGTCTGGGATTCGCCGATGGCCTGGATGAAGAAGCTGCCGCCGGTGGGAATCGCCTCCGTGTTCGTGCCGGAAATGACCCAGGAGTTGGTGGTGCCCACCTGGGTGCCCGCACCCAGCGTGGACCAGGTGAAGCCGTCGCTCGAAGCCTGGAAGATGACGCTGTTCATTTCCGGCACTTCGCCGGAAAGCGTCCAGGTGAACGTGGTGTAGGTCGGATCGTTGGTGATGGTGCTGATGGCGAGCCCGGTTTCCGACAGCCGGGCAAAGCCGTTGCGGGGAATCGTGCCCACCATGGTGAATGAGCCGCCGATGTACGTCTTGCCGTTGGGATCGAAGGCGACGACGGTCACCGGTCCGTTCACATTGGGGTTGTAGAGCGGGTCGACGGTGGGTGCGGTGTTCTCGGGCGTCTCGGAATTGCCCGAGACGGGGTACACGAGGCGCGCGAGGTTGTTGCGGGCCTGCCCGCCCACTTGGCTGAAGCTGCCGCCGATCAGAATCGAATCCGGCGCGCCGTTGTTTGAGTTTTCGAGGACGACCGCGTTCACCGGCCCGTTGACGGCAACGTTGAAGCTGCCGGAGAGCGTGCCGGTCGATGAGACGATGGCGAGATTGGCCTGCGCCGCCCCGCCCACCGCGGTGAAGGATCCGCCGATCACCACCGAACCGTCGGGTTCCAGCGCGATGGCCGTCACCGCGCCGCCCGTCACCCTGGGATTGAAGGAGGAGTCGAGCGAGCCGTCCGGATTCAGCCGCGCGAGGTTGGAAACCGCGGTGCCATTGATGCTGTTGAAGCTGCCGCCGATCAGAATCTGGTTGTTGGGCTGGATGACGACGGAATAGACGATCGCGCCGGCATTCAGCGCCGGGTTGAAATTCGGATCCATCTGCCCCTGGTCGTTGCCCGAGGTGAAGAACATGACCACTCCGTTATGGGCCACCGGCTGGGTCCACGTGGCTCCATTGGCCACCTGGCT
>DASRSH010000100.1:0-1598 GCA_035656575.1 Opitutaceae bacterium | reverse complement strand
ATCAGGCCTTGCGCCGATGGAACGTGATCCGATTCCCGTCCGGATCGGCCGCGACAAACATCCGGCAGGGGGGAAACTCCATGACGTCCTGGACGATGGCGGCCCCCGCCGCGCTCAGCGCGGCCTTGGCGTCCTCCAGGCTTTCCACCTCCAGCGCCAGGCTCGAGGCGGGGCCGGACGGCTCGCCCATCGGCGCATTGCAGATCGCGAGCGCCGTCCCGCCGATGTCGTATTCGATCCACCACATGCCGGGCGAAAACTCGATCTGCATGCCGGGAGCGAGGCCGAGCGCGCCCTCGTAAAACTTCCGCGCGCGGGCGGCGTCCGTCACCGGATGGAACACAAACGCGATTTCCTTGATGCGGATGGCCATGGCCTCTTTTCGCTCCGCGCGGAAGCGGAGGCAAGCGGAAGCGATCCGAAAGGTGCCCTCGCCACCTAAGCGCCGATCTTGATTCGTTGTCGTCGATTTGTCAGGTTGGGCCGGTGCCCTTCCGTCTTTTCCCCTGCCTTGCCCTCTTGTTCGCCGGACTCCTGGGCGGATGTGTCACTCACATCCGCACGGATATCGCGGAGAATCCGCCCCCGGCCGAGAAATTCAGCGACTTCAACCGGTTTGAGCTGGTGCCGGTGGCGCTGTCGGCCGAAGATCAGACGTACGCCGCCAACCGGAAGGCGGTGGCGAAAATCCAACAGGATGTCGACAAGACGATGGAGCCGGTCCTGGCGCGTTGGAATGCGGCCGGACGCCAGGAGGGCGGACCGCCGCGCACGCTGCTGATCGAGCCGACCATCGGCCAGATCAAGTACCTCAACGCGACCGTCCGGGTCTGGGCGGGGGCGCTCAGCGGCAGCTCGGCCGTCATCCTCAATGCGCGGATCACCGAAAAGGAGTCCGGCCGGCTCATAGCCAATCCGCTTTTTTATGCCCGGGCTGCGGCCATGGGCGGCGCCTGGACCTTTGGCGTCACCGACAATCTCATGCTGCTGCGAATCGCGGACCGCCTGACCAGCTATCTTCAGGCGAATTATGCCGCCGCAGTGGGAGGGCCCACGGGCGCCAAAGCCAAGTAGCGCCGGCTAGAGAAACAGCAGCTGCAGGCGGGTGTGGCGGGAGGTGCGCGCGGCGGCCAGTTCGCGGATGAAGGCGAGCGTCTCAGCGTATTCCCGCTTGCGCCGGGGGGTCGCGCGCCGCCCGGTGGGAACCAGCGCGGGCCGGAGGTTCGTCACCAGCAGCGTGGCTTCCCGGAAGCGCGCCAGTTCGCGGAGCCCGGCCATGAGCTCCGCGCGGGCGAAGAGCGGGGTGGCGGCGTGGCGCGTGTTCGCGGCGTCCCAATGAAAGAAGCCGCGTTCCTGGCCGTCGGCGCAGAATTGCTTGAGCAGCCGCGCGGCCTGCCGGTAGAACGCCGCGTCGAATTCCCGCGCGAGCTCGGGCGTCTCGGCTGCCTGCCGCTCCAGTTCGGGCAGGCTGAAGGCGATCGCGCGGCTGATCTGCTGGGCCAGATAGAGATTGTCCCCGGTGATCTGGGCGAAGAGCGCGTTCACGAACTGAAGGCGCTTCCATTCGTCGCCCTGGCGGCGCCCGCTCATGGGGCGGG
>DASRSH010000099.1:0-1933 GCA_035656575.1 Opitutaceae bacterium | reverse complement strand
ATCGGCGCCCCGCTGTACTACAACCAGCACACCTGGCTCATGCGCCCGTACGTGCACGGCTGGGAGGAAAACGGACTTTGGCAGCGCACGTACCTCGACGTGCGACTGGATCCCCATTGACGGCGGAATGCTGCTTGGCAGAGCCGGAGCGCGGAAATAGCCTGCCGCCGACCGCATGCTGCGCTACATTGGCCGACGCCTGCTTGAAGCCATCCCGGTGATGTTCGTCATCATTACCGGTACGTTCTTCATGCAGCGTTTCGTGCCCGGGGGCCCCTTCACGCGGGAGAAGGCCGTGCCGCCCGAGGTGCAGCGCAACCTCGATGCGTACTACCACCTGAACGACCCGCTGTGGAAGCAGTACCGAGATTACGTCGTCGGCATCCTGCCCAAGCGCTTCCATCCCGAACGGCTGTTCGGGGACGGCATCGACCTCAAGGCGGCCTTCGGCATCGATTTTGGGCCGTCTTTCCGCTACCCCAACCGCACCGTCAATGAAATCATCGCCGACAAGCTGCCGGTGTCGCTGGAACTGGGCACCGAGTCGCTCGTGGTGGCGCTCCTGATCGGCCTGCCGCTCGGCGTCCTGGCGGCCATCCGCCGAAACACCTGGCTGGACTACCTCAGCTCGTCGGTCTCGATGCTCGGCATCTGCATTCCCACGTTCGTGCTGGGCCCGCTTCTGGTGCTGGTGTTCGCGATCCATTTGCGCTGGTTCGACGCGTCGGGATGGTTCGGGCCCGGCGACCGCATCCTGCCCGCCATCACGCTCGGGCTGGTTTACGCCGCCTACGTCGGCCGGCTGACCCGCGGGGGCATGCTCGAGGTCCTCGACCAGGACTTTATCCGGACCGCCCGGGCAAAAGGCGCCTCGGAAACCCGCGTCATCTTTCATCACGCCTTGCGGGGCGGCCTGCTCCCGGTCGTGTCCTTCCTGGGGCCGGCGGTCGCGGGCATCCTGACCGGCTCGTTCGTCATCGAAACCATCTTCCAGATTCCCGGGCTGGGGCGCGAATTCGTGAATTCGGCGTTCAATCGCGACTACACCCTGGTCCTCGGCACCGTCATCCTCTACGCCGGAATGATCGTGGCGCTGAATCTGGTGGTGGACGTCGCCCAGGTAGCCATGAACCCGCGGCTGAGCCGCGAAGGGGGAGCGCGATGACCACGGCCGCGCTCGAAACGGAGGCGCTGGAAACGACCGGACGGTCCCCGGGCGCCGACGCCTGGCAGCGCCTGCGCCGCAACCACCTGGCCGTGGCGGGCGGAATCTATGTGATTGTGCTCGCCCTGGCTTCCTTTCTGCCGTGGGCGCTGTCCCTGTCGATCACCGCCCAGGGCCTGGAGGTCGTGGCCGCGCCTCCGGGCGCCCATATCATCAAGATTTGCGCCCTGGGGCAGCGGGAGCTGATCGAGTACACCGACCTCGAGCACCTGGCCGACCGCCCCGGTTTTCCCTCCGGCGCCGCGGGGGCCGCAATCATCGCCCGGCTTCGCGCGGGCCGCGACGCGGTCTTTCCGGCCTCCGCCGACACCCCCGCCCAGACGCTCCGGCCGGGCCGGTTCTGGCTGGGGGCGGACACCCTGGGGCGGGACCTGCTGGCGCGGATCCTGTACGGCTCAAGAATCTCGCTCACGGTCGGGCTCATCGCGACCCTGGTGGCGCTGGTGATCGGAGTCACCTACGGCGCCGTCGCCGGATTCTATGGCGGCAAGGTGGACGCGGTGATGATGCGCATCGTGGACATCATCTACGCGCTCCCCTTCACGATCTTCGTCATCCTGCTGATGGTGATGTTCGGGCGGAATATCTTCCTGCTGTTCTTCGCCATCGGCGCGGTGGAATGGCTGACGATGGCCCGCATCGTGCGCGGCCAGGTCCTGAGCGTGCGCCAGATGGAATACATCGAGGCCGCGCATACGCTGGGCCTGA
>DASRSH010000098.1:0-11704 GCA_035656575.1 Opitutaceae bacterium | reverse complement strand
TAGATCCAGCCACGCCCCCTGCATCCCCGACTTGGTGAGCTGCACCGCGGCCAGGTAGTGGTTGCGCTCCTCCGGCAGCTGGCTCGCGGCCAGCGTCGTGCCCGGGCTGAGGATGCGCGTCAGCTGGCGCTTGACCAGTTTCCCCGGCTTGGCGGCCTCCTGCTGGTCGCAGATCGCGACCTTCCGTCCCGCGGCCAGCAACTTGCCCACATAGGTCTCGGCTGCGTGGTAGGGAATCCCCGCCATGGGATGCTCCTGGCGCTTGGTCAAGGTCAGCCCCAAAAGCCGCGACGCGGACACGGCGTCGTCAAAAAACAGCTCGTAAAAATCGCCCAGCCGAAACAGCAGCAGCGTGTCCGGGGCCAGCCCTCGCTTGACCTCGAAATACTGCTGCATCATCGGCGAAGGGGTCATGTGTCGACTCGCGGGAATAAAGGGGTCACGTACCAAATTCCAACAACTTAAACAGGCTTGTTGGAATTTGGTACGTGACCCCTTTGAGTGGGCGGCGTGGAACTTGCCTTTCGCGAATGGCCGGGCGCTGGTGAGCCGATCGTGATCCTGCACGGCATGCTGGGGTCCTCGCGCAATTGGATGACGGCGGCCAAGGATCTGGCCGACGCCGGACACCGCGTGCTCGCGCCCGATGCGCGCAACCATGGCGCGTCGCCGCATGCGGATGAGATGGACTATCCCACCCTGGCGTCCGATCTGGTGGCCTTCCTCGACCGGCGCGAACTCTCCCGCGTGATCCTCCTGGGGCACAGCATGGGCGGCAAAACCGCGATGCTGGCCGCCTGCCGGCACCCGGACCGCGTGTCGCGGCTCATCGTCGTCGACATCGCCCCCAAGGCCTACCGCTGGGTGGGCCACCGGATGGAGTTCGCGGCGATGGCGGAGCTGGACCTCGCCAGCCTGCACTCGCGCACGGAGGCGGAAATGCGGATGGAAGGCCGCGTGCCCGACTGGGCCATGCGCAAGTTTCTCACGACCAATCTGGAGCGGTCCGAGGCGGGATGGCGCTGGTCCATCAACCTCCCCGCGATCACCGCCGCCCTTCCCTTGCTGGAAAAGGATCCCCTAAGGCCGGAGGACCGCTACGCGGGCCCAGCGCAATTCATTGTCGGCGGGAAGTCCCGTTACGTTCAGCCGGACGCCGATCTCCCCGCCATCCGCGCGCACTTCCCTGCCGCCCGCTTGTCGGTGCTGCCCAGCTCCGGCCACAACCCCCACTTCGACGCCCGCGCGGAATTCATCCGCGCGGTGCTGCCGTAGCCCGGCGCAGGGACCAAAGCTGCTTTGCCTGCGCGATCGTTTCGGCCAGGACGTCCGGGGTTAGGGCCTGCTTGGGATCGTCGCCGATGCCGTGGCTGGGGCTCACGTGCGCCTCGATGCACAGTCCGTCGGCGCCGTAGGCCACCGCGGCCAGGGCGCAGGCCGGAACATAGAAGGCCTTGCCCACCGCGTGCGACGGATCCACCACCACCGGCGCCCAGGTCCGCTCCTTCAGCAGCGGGGTGATGCTCTCGTCGGGATGGTTGCGATAGCCGTCCAGCGCCGGCGCCGTGCCGCGGGGACAGAGGATGATGTTGGGATTGCCGAACGCCGCGATGTATTCCGCCGCCGAAATGAACTCATTGAGCGGGCCCATATGCATGCCGCGTTTGAGCAGCACGACGGTGTCGCGCTCGGCGACGGCGCGGCCGATCGCCCGCAGCAGGGAATAATTCAGGGCGTTGCGCGCGCCCACCTGCAGCAGGTGGACGCCCGCGTCGAGGGCCAGTTGGAGCTGGGCCTCGTCCATCACCTCGGCGTCGACGGGCAGGCCCGTCCGCCGCGAAGCCTCCATGAGGATTTCGAGCGACTTCGAGTCGCCCTGAAAGGTGTAGGGATTGGTGCGCGGCTTCCACACGCCGCCGCGCAGCGAATGCGCGCCCGCCTCCTTCACCGCCGCGGCCGTCTCGTAAAAGTAATTGGGGTTCTTCGGGTCGATCGTGCATTGGCCCGCGATGATGAAGAGGTCCTCGCCCAGCGTCACCCCGCCGACCGTGATCCGGTGCGTCGCCAGATCCGACCGGCGGTCGAGGAGCTTGAACGGGGACTGGATCCGGTCGATGCGCTCGACGTAGGCCAGGCCCTCGAGCCGGTTGATCATCAGTTCATCGCGCTCGTCCCCCACGATGGCGTAAATCGTGCGCACGGCGCCGATGATCGGCTGGATGCGGCAGCCGAACTCGCCGACGATGGCGGTGATTTCGGCCAGCTGCTCGGGCGTGAGGCGGTTGCTCTTGGGCAGGATCATGGCGGGTCGGGTCGCGAGGCGCGTGGAAGCGGGGTCCCGCCGCCTTCAGTGCGAAGGCCGAAGCGTCGGGGCGCCGCTTCCCCCATCGGGGTCGAGACCGGACTCCTTGTCGACCGAAAATTCCGGCGGCAGCGGCGCCTCCGCGCGGAAGTGGAATTCCCGGCCGGCCAGCGGGTACGTGACTTCGGTGCCCAGCGAATGGAGCATCAGGCGCTTCACGCCGGTCGCCTTGGCGAACATCCGGTTCATCGGAAAGTCGCCGTAGGTCTGGTCGCCCACGATCGGCAGCCGGCGACGCGCGCATTGCACGCGCAGTTGGTGGCTGCGTCCGGTGTGCGGTCGCAGCTGGATCAGCGCCAGGTGCGGCAGCCCGCCGGACTGGGCCCAGGTGCGCACGAGCTTCATTTCGCTTTCGGCCGGCACGTTGCCCTCGCCGGTGCGCAGGCGGCCGCCCTTCCTGCTCACGCCGATGCGGTCGCGCCAGACTTCCTGGCGGCCGGAAGGCCGCCCGAAGACCAGCGCCTGATAGGTCTTTTCGACTTCCCGGCGCTTGAAGCGTTCGCGGACGATCTCGGCCACCTCGGGGTTGGCCGCGGCCAGAATCACGCCCGAGGTCGCCGAGTCCAGCCGGTTCAACAGCCACAGCCGCCCACCGTCCCATTCGAAGTATTCCCCCGCCTCCCGGTAGGAGGCCCGCACGAGGGTCCGCTCCTGATCCTTGGGCCCGTTGGGAATCGAGAGCACCCCGGCCGGCTTGTCCAGGGCGCACAATCCGTTTTCGTCGCAGGTCAGGATCCGCACGCCCGGCCCCAGCGGCAGCCCCGCCCAGGAAATTGGCGCCGCGCTGCTCACCGTCCTATGCCGCAGCTGTGGACGGCGGCCCTTTCACTCGTAGTAGAACGCGAACGTCAGCTCCTGCTCGGTGCCGAAGACCGCGATCATGTCATCGGTCCACTTGCCGTAGGGCTGGGGGTCGGTGAGGGCCGAATTGCAGGCGCGCACGCCGATGTCGGTGCAGCTCGCCGAGCTATCCACATGGATGATCTTCGAAATCTCGCCGGAAGAATTGAGAATGAAGGTGATCGTGACGGTGCTGCCGGGCGGGGGATAGGGAGCGCGCTCCATGATATTGTCCCATTCGGCCTGCACGGCCTCTTCCAGCCGCTCCAGGTAGGCGCCGTAATTGCTCCAGTGCGCGTCCCGCCCCACGACGCCGACGTTGCGGGTGCCATTCAGGTTCTCGGCGATGATCGCCGGCCGCGAGTGCACATCGAGCATCGGCCGCTGGCGGGGATGCGCCGCGTCGATCGCCTGCGGAGCGAAGGTGGGAATATCCAGCAGGGGGCCGTCCGTGGCGCCGGTGATCTTGTGCGGGATCGGCCGGTCATTCGGCGTCGGCCGGGCGATGTTCGTTCCGAAGGCGTTCGGATTGTTCATCTGGTTCTTCTCGAACCCCGGCAGCGGATTCTGCTCCGCGTGCGCAACCGTCTGGGTCTTGAGCTGCGGCTTCGTCGGCTGCTGCTCGGGCGGGGTCGGCGGCTGCGGCCTGCTCAGCCGGCCGTCGACGATCTGATCGTTCTTGAAATCCTTCTTCCCCTCCAGCGCCGGCATGTCGGTATTGTTGATCTTGCTGGGCTTTTCCTGCGCCGACTGCTGGTTGCGGTTGCTGACGTTGTTCGTGTGATCCGGAATATTTTCCGGGGCGTTGGGATTGGTCTCGACGAACTTGGGCAGCACCCGGTGCTTGACCGCCGGCTTGGCCAGCGGCGTCAGGCGGATGTTGAAGGTGTGCGTGTGGGTCCGTTTCCGCGGCGTGAACGGCTCGGGCCTGAACCAATACGGCGCCAGGAGCAGGAGCAGGATGTGGATCAGGATCGTCGCCAGGACGCCGACCTGGACCGACCGGCGCTCGGGCTTTTCCGACAGCCACTCTCCGATTGCAAACGGGCGGCGTTTCCTCCGGGGCGTTTCAACGGGGAGCGGCGGAGGCTCGGCGACGGGACTCATTCGGGTGCGTGTAAGGGAAGGATCAAAGCCGGGAGACCGCAACCCGTCAAAATTTGTTTCGTTTCTTCCAGGGGGAGGCCCATGATATTCGTGAACGAGCCGGCATAGCCAGCCACGATCAATTCCCGGTGCTCCTGAATCGAGTAGGCTCCGGCCTTGTCCAGCGTATTTACCTTGTGCACATAGGCTTCGATATCCGGGCCGCTCAGGGGCCGGAACGTCACCTCGCTGGTCACCCCGGCGGCGTCGGCGCGGCCGTCCGCCAGCCGGCGCACCGCCAGCCCCGTAAAGACAGTATGGGTCCGCCCGGCCAGCCGCCGCAGCATGGAGCGCGCGTCGGCCAGATCCCGGGGCTTGTTGATCACCTGGCCATCGAGGAACACCGTCGTGTCCGCACCCAGCACCAGAGCGTCCGGATGGCGGCGGGCGACCCAATCGGCCTTGAGCGCCGCATTGTGCGCGACCATGGCACGCGGCTCGCTATCGGGATCCTCATGCTCCGTCACTTGCGCCACCACGACCTGAAACGGCCAGCCGAGCCGGCCGAGCAGTTCTCGGCGACGCGGGGAGGCCGAGGCGAGGATCAGCGGAAAGGGCATTGTCACCGTGGGATGGGCATCTAACATGTCAGGTCCTTCATGCGTTTAGGTCTGGCGCAAATCAACTCGACGGTGGGAGATCTTGCGGGGAACGCCCGCAAAATCGCGGAAGCCTATGCGGCGCTGGTCGACCGCAAGGCCGAACTGGTCATATTTCCGGAGCTGATCACCTGCGGGTACCCGCCCCGGGACCTGCTGTTCAAGCGGCATTTTGTGCCCGATATTGAACAATCCCTGGAGGGGATCGCCGCGCGGATCGGGGACGTCCCGGCCCTGATCGGCACGGTTGAGCGCAACACGAGCGGCCAGGGCCGCCCCTTTTACAACTCCGTGGCATTCTGCCACCAAGGCCGCATTCAAAGCATCGGCCGCAAGTGCCTTCTGCCCACGTACGACGTCTTCGACGAGGACCGTTATTTTGAGGCGGCAACCAACCCGACGGTCGTGGAGTTTGCGGGCAAGAGGATCGGCCTGACCATCTGCGAGGACATCTGGACCCATCCGATGATCAGCACGCGCCGGCTGTATCACGGGCTGAATCCGGTCCAGCAGCTGGCCAAGCAGGGCTGCGATCTGATGGTCAATGTCTCAGCCAGCCCGTGGCACAACGAAAAGGGCCAGGTGCGCCAGACGCTGGTGACCGACGCGGCGTACGAGCTGGACTGTCCGGTCGCCTACGTCAACGCGGTCGGGGGCAACGACGAGCTCATCTTCGATGGCCGCTCGCTGGTAAGCGACGCCTCCGGCCATGTGCTCGCGGGGCTGGCCGCCTTCGAGGAGGACCTGCAGGTCGTCGACACCGAGCTGGAGCCGGAGGCGGGCGCCGCCCAGGCGCGCATCATCTCCCCGTCCTTCGAGCAGCGCGGAATGGGCGACATCTTCCGCGGCCTGACGCTCGGCTTGCGCGATTATGCGCTGAAAAGCGGCTTCAACCAGTGCCTCGTCGCGGTGTCCGGAGGGATCGATTCGGCCGTCGTCGCCGTGATCGCCGCCGCCGCGCTCGGCCCCCGGAACGTGACCGCGGTCGCACTTCCCTCCGAGATTTCCTCGCCGCATTCGCGCGAGGACGCGGCCGAGCTCGCCCGGCGGCTGGGCCTGCCCTTCGAGACCATTCCCATCAATGCCGTGGTCGCCGCCTGCGAACAGACGCTCGCCCCGGTCTTCGCGGGCCGCCCCCGCGACGTGACCGAGGAAAACATCCAGGCCCGTGTCCGCGGCGTTCTCATGATGGCCCTATCCAACAAGTTCGGCGCCCTGCTGCTCACGACCGGCAACAAGAGCGAAGTGGCCGTGGGCTATTGCACGCTTTACGGCGACATGTGCGGAGGGCTCGCCGTCATCTCGGACGTGTTCAAGACCGAGGTGTACGACCTGGCCCGCTGGATCAATGCCGATGCCGAAAAGCAGGGGCGGCAGGGGCCGATTCCCCTTTCGACGTTGGAAAAGCCGCCGAGCGCTGAACTGCGGCCCAACCAGACCGACCAGGATACGCTGCCGCCCTACGACCTGTTGGACGGCATTCTGCGCGGCTACGTCGAGGAAGGCCTGTCCCGCAAGGACCTGGTGGCGCAGGGCTACGCGGAGGCCGTGGTCAACGACGTGGTGCGCAAGGTCGATCGCAACGAGTACAAGCGCAAGCAGGCCGCGCCCGGGCTGAAGATCACTCCCCTCGCCTTCGGAGTCGGGCGGCGCATCCCCATCGTCCAGCGCTACGTGAGCTGATGCGCACCTCCGAAGAACTGTTCGCCCGGGCCCGCCAGATCATCCCTGGCGGCGTCAATTCTCCCGTGCGCGCCTTCCGCTCGGTCGGGGGGACGCCTTTCTTCGTCCGCTCCGCCCAGGGCGCCACCCTCACGACAGTCGAGGGCACCGATCTCGTCGACTTCGTCTGCACGTGGGGTCCGGCGATTCACGGGCACAATCCCCCTGCCATCAAGGCTGCCATCGCCGCCGCCCTGGAGCGCGGCACCAGCTTCGGGGCGCCGCACGAGTCCGAAGTGGAAATGGCGGAGGCGATCCTGCGGTTCTTCCCCTCGATCGCCAAGGTCCGGATGTGCAGCAGCGGGACGGAGGCGACGATGTCCGCCGTCCGCCTGGCCCGCGGTTTCACGGGGCGCGCCAAGATCATCAAGTTTTCCGGCTGCTACCATGGGCACTCCGATTCGCTGCTCATCAAGGCGGGCTCGGGCGCGCTGACGCACGGCCATCCCGACAGCGCCGGAATCCCCGCGGCGTTCGCCCAGGAAACCGTGGTGCTCCCCTTCAATGATGCCGCGGCGCTCGAACAGGCTTTCGCGGCCAACCCGGGCCAGATCGCGGCCGTCATCATCGAGCCCTATCTCGGCAACGTCGGCTTCGTCGCGGCACGGCCGGGCTATCTGCAGAAAGTGCGCGAGCTGTGCACGCGCGAAAAGGCCGTGCTGATCTTCGACGAGGTCATGACCGGCTTTCGCCTCGCGCCCGGCGGCGTGCAGCAGATCGAGCATATCGCCCCCGACCTCACGGCCCTCGGCAAGATCATCGGCGGAGGACTGCCCGTGGGGGCGTTCGGCGGCCGCGCCGAAATCATGGACCAATTGGCGCCATTGGGCCCGGTTTACCAGGCCGGGACCCTCAGCGGCAATCCGCTGGCCATGGCCGCCGGGATCGCCGCCCTGAAGCTTCTGGATCAGGCGCCGCCCTATGACCGGCTGGAGCGGCTCGGCCGTCAGATCCGCGATGCCGTGAGCGGCGCGGCCCGCGCCAAGGGCCTGCCGGTGCAGGTGCCGCAGCACGGGTCGATGTTCTCCATCTATTTTACCGACCGGCCCGTGTTCAATCTGGCCGACGCCCTCGCGGCCGATGCGAAACTTTACGCACGTTTTTTTCATTCCTGTCTGCGCCGGGGGGTCTATCTTGCACCCAGCGCCTACGAGGCCGCCTTCCTGTGCACCGCGCATGAGGGTGCGGCCATCGATCGGGCATGCGAGGTGCTTGCCAATGGCATTGCGGAACTTTAGATTCAACCAGACGACACACTGCCCGGACTTCGGACTGCTCGATTGCCTATGATTCCCGCCCTGCGCCGCCTTTCGCTGGCCGCCGCCGTCATGTGTGCCGGGGCTGTCTGCGCGCAGGAGCAGCCGGTAGGCGCGCCGATTCTGCCGCTGACTGAGCTTCATCCGGGCGAGATCGGGACCGTCTGGACCGTGTTTCAGGGCACGAAGCCCGAGCCGTTTCACGTCACGGTCGCCGGCGTCGTCCTCAACGCCTTGGGACCGGGCAAATCGCTGATCCTGTGCCGGATGACGGATCCGCGCGTGCAAAAGATGGGCGCGGTGGCCGGAATGAGCGGCAGCCCGCTGTACATCGACGGCAGGTTCGCGGGCGCCCTCAGTTACCAGATCACCTCCTTCGAGACCGAGCACTTTGCAGGATTCACGCCCGCCGCGGACATGGCCGAGGTCGGCCAGCTCGCCGATTCTCCGCCGGTGAACGCGGGCTTCGACTCCGCCAGCCCCTCGCGCGAAGCGGAATCCACTCCCCTGGCCGGCGGCTGCGTGCCGCTGCGGCCCGCCTTCACCCTCAGCGGCCTGTCGCCTACGGTGGCGGCGCTCTTGCAGCCGGAATTCCACGCCGCGGGCCTGGATGCCGTGTCGGTCGGAGGTTCCAGCGGATCGAACGCGGCGGCGGGAGCCTTGCCGCCGCCATCCTCGCTGCAGCCCGGCGACGCCGTCTCGGCCGCCCTCGCCACCGGCGACGTGACCTTGGCGGGCACGGGCACCGTATCCACCGTCTCCGGCAAGCGCATCGTCGCTTTCGGCCACCCGATGCTGAGCTTGGGCAATGTCGAATTGCCCATGTGCCAGGCCGACATCGTCACGATCATCCCGTCCGAACTGGAGTCGATCAAGATCGCCAACACCGGCCGCATCATCGGCACCATCACCCAGGACCGGCTCTCGGCGATTTCCGGAACGCTGGGCGAGGCGCCGCCCCTGATCGACGTGACGGTCAAGGTCGTGGGCGGCAAGCCGCGGCAGCTTCATTTCCAGGTGGCGCGCCAGCAGCAGCTCAGCCCCATCATCATCGCGGCGGGACTCAGCCAGGCGATCCTGGGCTCGAACGATGCGGGGCTCAGCCATGGCTTCCGGATCGCCAGCAGCATCGAGTTTTCGCCGGACGAAAGCCTGGCCACGCACGCGCTGTATGCCGGGCCCCAGGCTTTCGCGCTGGGCGTTTCCGATTTCGTCAAGGGCCTCTCGCAGGACCTGCAGAATCCGTACGAGAAGACCTTCCCGCAATCGGTCACGTTCACGGTCCAGCCGCTGGCGCAGAACCCGGACGTCACCATCGACTATTTCCAGCTTTCGCAGATCACCGCCCACCCGGGCGACACGGTGACCGCTTCGATCGGCTGGCGGGACTATCAGGGCGGCGAGCATTCCGAGGCCGTGCCGATCGCCATTCCTTCCGATTGGGCCGGGCGCAACATCGAGGTGGTGCTGGCGCCCGGCGCGGCCCTGGATGAACTGTCGGGCCGGCCCCGGGAGGTCGCCGCCGCGCAGCTGCGCAGTTTCGACGCGTATTTGAGCGCCATGCGCCAGGACCGCCCGGCGGACGGCCTCTTTGTGGCCGTGGTCGAATCGGGTTCGGTCTTCAGCGACCAGACGACGACCACCGCCGAGATGCCCGGCTCGTTCGCCCGCATCGCGGCCGCGGCCGACGAAGCCCGCTTCTCCTCCCATCCCGCCCTGCTTCCTCTCTGGCAAAAGCACGTGCTGGCCGGCAAACTCACCAACGTCATGGTGCGCCGTCCGCTCAAGATCACCGACTGATGAACCGGCTCGTTGCGGGGTGCGCCCTGGCCGCGGCGGCATGGGGCGCGGCGGGGCTGGCGGCCGATCCGCTCTCCAAGAAGGCCGACATCGATTTCTATCGCGACACCGCGAGCCGCGACCTGTCGGGCCTGGCCACCCGCTCGGACGGCTCGCTGGTCGCCGGCCCGGTGATGACCGAACTGAACGGGGAGGCGCCGGCGCAGTTGCTTTGGTCCCTTGAGCCGGGCGCAAACGGCGCCTGGCTGGTCGGCTCGGGCCCGGAGGGCCGCATCTTCGAATTGCGCCTGGACGCGTCCCGCCGCCGCTTTAGCAGCCGCGAGGTGGGCCGGGTGGACGACGCGCAGGTCTTCGCCGCGCTCCAGCTGCCGAACGGCGACCTGATCGCCGGAACCTCGCCCAAGGGGCTCATCGTTCTCCTGCGCGGCGGCAAGCCGGTGGTCTCGGTCCGGCTGCCGGTGGCTTCCGTGCTGAACCTGGTCCCCGCCGGCCCCGGCAAGGTGCTCGCCGGCTGCGGCGATCCCGGGCGCATCTATTCGATCGACATCAACCGGCTCGCCGCGGGCGGCGACGATCCCAATCCCACCGCGGGCGCGGCCGAACTGCGCCGGCACGGCATCACCCTCTTCGGCCGCATCGCCGACCGCAATGTGCGCAGCCTCGCCCGGTTGACGGACGGTTCCTGGGCCGCGGGCTCGGCGCCCGAGGGCAATGTCTATCTTTTTGGGCCGGCCGGCGGCCCGCCCAGCATCCTGGAGGAAAACCACGACGCGGAAGTGACGGCGCTGCTGGCCGACGGCCAGGGCGGATTCGACGCCGCGCTGATCTACACGGGAATGGAAAGCCGCGAGCGGACGCGCGAGGGTCAGAGCGGAAACAGCGTTCCCCCCGCGACGGGAATCATCCAGCCCGACCGCTTCATGGGACGGGCGGTCACGACGCACTTTTCGCCCCAGGGCTTTCCGGAGGTGGAGAGCGCGCGCACGGGCGAGGCGTTCTATGCCCTGGCCCGCCATGGGCGGCTGCTCCTGGTCGCGGGCGGCGAGCAGGGCGAACTCACCGGCTATGACCCCGACACCCAGACCAGCCTGACCTTCGCCGGCAGCACTTCCGAGCGGCTGACGGCGATTCTGCCCGACCCGCAGGATCCGAACCGCTTCGTCCTGCTGCACAACAACGCCCCCGGCGTCGCCCTCCTGGATTTTGACGCCGCCACTCCGCGATCGGCCCAAACCCGCGCGCTCGACCTCGGCCAGCCTTCGGAATTGGGCGCGGTCCGCTTCGACCGCGAACAGGCGGCGGCCCGCGCGGGCCTCAAGGTGGCGATCAGCGTCAGCAATACCAGCGACGAACGTGAGGGCTGGAGCGACTGGCATCCCCTGGCGAACGCCGGCGACGGCTGGCGCTCCGCCGCCACCTTGCGCGCGCGCTACTTCAAGCTGCGGGTCACGGCCGATCCCGGCCCGGCGACCGCCGACGCCGAACTCGGCCGCGCCGCCATCTACTATCTGCCGCAGAATCGCCGGCCTCAGCTGCAGGAATTTCATTTCCTGACGCCCAACTTCGCCCTGGTGCTGGCGGCCGACTCGCCGCCGCAGATGGTCAGCACCCTCAACCAGGTCGTGCAGGGGCGCGACGAGGACAAGGACAAGCGCAAGGACCGGCTGATGGCCTCCCAGATCGTGCCCGCGCCCGGCAGCCAGATCGCTTTCTGGACGGTCTACAGCCCCACCGGCGACAACATCGCCTGCACCTTCTCGATCCGCCGGGACGGCGACACGAAGTGGATCGACGTCGCGGTGGACGATCGCGACGGCTATGCCTCCTTCGACATTTCCCATCTGCCCGAAGGCACGTACGAGACGCGGCTGACGGCGAGCGAAGTCGCTCCCCGCCCCGAAGCGGACCGGCTGCGCGCCGTCTTCCCGACCGACGACCTCGTCGTTGACCACACCCCGCCGGACATCCTCGACGCTTCG
>DASRSH010000097.1:0-5136 GCA_035656575.1 Opitutaceae bacterium | reverse complement strand
GCGGAGATTCAGAAAAGGGCGAACCGGCATTTTGTCGCGGAGCTCGATACCGGGTTCGTGGTCCTTGGCGACGCCCTCTCCCGCCTCAAGAAGCGGCTGAGGGACGAACGGGTGCAGCGGCAGGGCCTCGAAGTGCGCGAGGCGGGTTGATGCGCTACGAGCTGATAGCCTGCACGGACCGCGACCGCGAATGGGCGTATGCGCTCAAATCGGAGGCTTATCGCGAAGTGGTCGAACGCCAGTTCGGGCTCTGGGACGAAGCGACGCAGCGCGACTTCTTCACCACCCGATGGAATCCGCAGATTTCCAGCGTGATCGTGATTGAAGGCGAAAAGGTCGGGCTGCTGGCCGTCGAGGAGCAGGCCGAGGGCCTGTGGCTCGATGAAATCCAGATCGTGAAGACCTGGCGGGGACGGGGCCTCGGCACCCTGATCATTCAGGACCTGCTGAAGCGCGGGCCGCTCCGGCTGCAAGTGCTCCGGCAGAATTCCGGGGCACTCTCGCTTTACTGGCGGCTGGGATTTCGCGCCGAAGGCGAAAACGAGACCCACTATTTCATGCGTCATCCGGGATCGAAGCTCCCTTGACCCCGCTTCTCCAGTCGGCGCCCGGCGCCGCGGGGGCATCGTTTGCAGAGGTGGAAGCGGTGTCCCGCCGCAGCCTCATTGGCTGAAGCGGCGGGGACGCCGCTTCTACTGACCCCGGGCCGCCGCGCAGATCGACGCCACCTGCGCGGCCATGCTCCGGCTTGCCGCTTCCAGCCAGCGCTGGCCTTTTTCCGCCGTCGCCGCCGGCGCGTTTCCCATGATGCCCGAAGGCGTGAGGTCCCGGGTGGCCCACGCGCGGAGGATCGGGGCGGCGACCGGCCGGATGTTTCCCGCCTGACCCGCTTGGGCAAAGTAGTCGCACCGCGCCTTCGTCATATCCACCAGGCCCGGCGCCGCCGCCAGCATCCAGGCCGTCTCGACCTCGGCGGCGTGGATGCCGTACGCGGCTTCCTGTGCCGACAGGCCCAAGTCCGCGGTGGAACGCAGCACGTGGGTGCGCAGCCCCGTCTCCGTTTCGGCCTCGCGCAGCGTCGGCACGTTCACCGGCACGTTGCCGCCATGGGTATTGATGACGGCCAGGTGGCGGAATCCCCACGCGGCGACCTGGCGGGCCACGGCCAGGATCAACTCCCGCAGGACGCCTTTGCTGATCATGAGCGTGCCGGGAAATCCCGTGTGCTCGTTGCTTTTGCCCACGGTGATCGGCGGAGCGACGTAGCATGACGCCCCCGCTGGCAGGCGCTCCACGATCATCGCCGCCCACACCTGACCCATCAGTGCGTCCACCGCCACCGGCAGGTGGGGTCCGTGCTGCTCGATCGCGCCGATGGGAAACAGGACGGGCGCCCAGGCCTTGTCGGGGAGCGCGGCGATCCGCGCGGGCGACAGGGCGGGCAGATAGCGGTCGCGATAGGAAGGAAAGCTCATGGCGCGAGGCGTTCCGGCGGCGCGGGCCGCTCCCACTCGCCCAATTCGCGCAGCAGGGCGGACAGCGGCGGGCAGCCGGCCGCGCGCAGGCCGCTCAGGTGAAGGCAGAACAGGTCGAGGTCGCGGGCCACGTGCAGATCGCGCGCGGCCGCCGCGCAGACCTCTTCGTTCCATGGGCTGGCGTTGAAGAGGAGGATTTTTCGAAACCCGGCGGCCGCGATCGACCCGGCGACCTCCTCGATCCAGGCGTGCGCGACGGGCGGGGGCACCGCAAAGGCGCAGCGCGGATCGGGCCCGGCCACGAAGCGCAGCGGCGGCACGACCAGCAGCCATTCGGGCGAGCCCAATTCGCGGGAGGCGGCGGCCAGCCGTTCCGTGAGTTCGGTCTCCTCGCCATCCCACGCGCTGTCCGGCGAGGGCGCGTAAAATCCCGCGATCGGCATCACGACGAGCGCCTTGTCCTTGCCCGGCCAGCGCGCCAGCCGGGGCCAGGACGACCAGGCCCAGAAGGTGGCGTCGTCCGCCACGCAGAGCGCAAAGGGGGTCACGGCCATGGTCAGGGACTCTCTTCCCACTCCCCGACGTGGAGCAAGATGAGGCAGATGCCCATCACGGTGAACAGGCGCAGAGCGGCGTCCTGGCCGTTCCAGGTCTTGGACTGCCACATCAAGAACCACTCTCCGCCGATGGACAGGAACGCCACGTACCACTGGAGCAGGCTCAGGGTCAGCCCCGCCGTGGCCATCCGGCGGGCCGCGCGCCAGGCCTCGCGGGAGGAGGCGCGCCACAGCCGGACCGCGCCGATCGCCTGCAGGACGCAGCAGAGCGCCTCCCAGCCGATGATCAGGGCGTACGTGGCGGGGATCCAGCCTTCGCCGGAAAGGGCGCGCCAGCGGGCGGTGTTGCCGGGAAAGGTCGTATCCATGGCCAGGACATGGCGAATGAAGAACCGGTTCGACCCGTAGTCGGTCACGTTGTTGAAGACCACGAGCAGCAGGTAGAACGCGGAGGCGGCGACGAGGAGCGCTTGGGCGCGGCGCAGGGTCATGACGGAGGGAGGACGCGGGCCATGGCGGGGGGGCCATTCGCCGCTTCCGTCCACGCGGGCGGCTCGGGGCTGGCCAGGGTTTCGCCATCGAGACGCGAGCGGGGAGCGGCGGGACGGCTGAGCGCTTCGCCCAGCGAGCGGCCGGGCAAGAGCACCAGGCTGGCGGGCAATCCCGGCTCGATCCGGCCCAAGTCGGCGCGGCCGGCCAGCACGGCGGGAGTGCGGGTCACCATCTCGACGGACTCGCTCAGGCGCTCGTCCAGATGGCCCAGGCGCACCGCCAGGGCCCACACCTGCAGCATGTCGTAATCGCCGTAGCGGTGGAACGCATCGTGCACGTTGTCGCTGGCGCAGGCGACCGGGACGCCGGCGTCGCAGAGATCGTTGATCAGGGTAAGCCCCCGCCACACCGGGCTGCGCGGATATCCGCCGGTCCGGCGCCCCTGCAGGTACAGGTTGCATTCCGGCAGCGCGATGACCCCGATGCCGGCCTCGCGCACAAGCGCCACGGTGGAGCGCACCCGGTCCGGGGCCTGGACGGCGAGGCTGCAGCAGTGGCCGCAGGTCACCGGGCGGCGAAACTCGGCGCGCAGGACGCCGGTCGCCACGGCCCGCAGCACCTCGGCTGCGGGGTCGCCGTTCTCATCAACGTGCAGATCGATGCCGACTCCCCGCTCCTCCGCCAGTTCCAGCAGGCGGCCGATCTGGGCGGGCAGCTCCGGCCCGGGCAGAAGAAATCCGCCGAGGGCGCTGGCGCCGTGCTTGAGCGCGAGATCGGCCAGGGCCGGGCCATGGGGGCCCAGCCAATCGGTCCCGGGGCACAGGGGAACGGTCTGCAGGGCGATCACGCCTTTCCACTGCCGGCGCAATTCCGCCATGACGGCATGGCTGACCTCCGCCCAGGGCAGCCCCGTGTCGACGTGCGTCCGGATGAGCCGGGTGCCGTGCGCATAGGCGCAGCGCAGCCCGAAACTGGCCCGGCGAAACAGGTCCTCCTCGGTCCAGTGGGCCTTGTCGCGGGCGAGCGTGGAGAGGGCCTCGGCAAAGGTGGCGCTTCGGTTGGGCGCGCGGTCCCAGGTATGGGTCTTGTCGAGATGAACATGGGCGTCGATCAGGCCGGGCAGAACGATCCGGCGGTCCGCGTCGATCACCCGGGCTCCCGGGGCGGCGGCGAGGCTCGGCCCGATCCGGCTGAAGACGCCGTCGACGATCTCGATGTCGACCTGCAGCCACGGCTCCAGCGAGTCCAGGCTGGCCCCTTCCAACATTCCCACCGGCAGGACGGCTGCCGGGACGCGGGCCTGTCGAATCACCAGCATGCTGGGGCGAAGCAGAGCCTGTGCCAGGCGGGGACCACGGGCGGATTGCACTCGTGGCAGGCTTCCTGCTGACTTGAATGGATGGTCAAAGTTGAAGGGCTGGGCGCGCTGCGCGCGGTGGTCGGCGCGGAGCACGTGATCGACTCGGGCGAGACGCTCGAGACGCTCTCCAAGGACTTCTATTGGTATTCGCCGGTATTGAAACGGCAAATCGCCGACCGCAAGGCGGATGCGATCATCCGGCCGGGTACGCGGGAAGAGGCCGCCCGGGTGATGGCCGAGGCCTTCAAGGCCGGCGTTCCCGTGGTGGCCCGGGGCGCCGGCACGGGCAACTACGGGCAATGCGTTCCCCTTTACGGGGGCTGGGTGATCGACCTCAGCCGGCTCGACCGCATCCATTCCGTGGACGGCGTCGTCCGGTGCGAGCCGGGCGCCCGGATGGGGACGATTGAAACGCTGGCCCGGGCGGCGGGCTGGGAACTGCGCTGCATGCCGTCGACCTGGATGAAGTGCACCTTGGGCGGCTTCCTCTCCGGGGGCTCCGGGGGAATCGGCTCGATCACGTGGGGCGGCATCAATGCGCCGGGCAATGTGAAGTCGTTGACCCTCATGACCTGCGAGGCGGAGCCGCGGCTGCTCCGGCTCGAGGAGGAGGACTGCCTGCGTGCGCTCCATACCTATGGCACGACCGGGATCGTGGTGGAAATCGAGATGCGCCTGGCGCCGAAAATCGACTATGAGCAGCTGGCGCTGACCAGTCCGGACTGGGAAGCGCTGCTCGCGTGGACGGACGCCGCGGCCCGCAACAGCGGCTGGCGCAAGCGGCTCGTGACGCAGTTCGAAGCGCCGATTCCGGGCTTTTTCAAGCCGCTGCGCCGGCACCTGCCGGAGAACCGCCACGCCAGCTTCCTGCTCATCGAGCGGGCCCGGGCCGCGGAAGCGGCTGAGAGCGCGCTCGCCGCCGGACTGGCGGTGTCGTTTCGCCAGCCCCTGCCCGATCCGCCCCGTCCGCCGTTTCTCACCGATTACACGTGGAACCACACGACGCTGTGGGCGATGCAGGCCGAGCCGGACATCACGTACCTGCAGGCCGGGTTCGCGCCCAACTTCCGGGAGCAGTTCGCGGCGCTCCAGGGGCGCTTTCCAGGCGAAATCCTGCTGCATCTGGAATGGACCGTCGGCAACGCCAAGATGCTGCGGGGGGGCGCCGAGCTCATCAACCCGGACCCCGTGGTCGTCGGGGGCATTCCGCTGGTGCGCTTTCGCGGCGAAGAGCGCCTGAACGAGATCCTCG
>DASRSH010000096.1:0-14614 GCA_035656575.1 Opitutaceae bacterium | reverse complement strand
AATTCTTGGCATTCGGGCGGCAAGCCGAGAGGATCTTCGCGCAGCATACCCATGATCCGATTTCTATCCTTTCTTCTCCCTTTGGCTCTCGTGGCTCCGGCGGTGGGGTTGGGAGCTGATCTGGCGGCGGCGGCGCGGTTTGTCGATGCGGTCAATGCGGATTGGATTCCGGCGATGCGGGCGCGGGATGCCGAACGGGTCGCCCGGCCTTATGCGGAGGACGCGGTTTTTGTCACCCGGGCAAACCATGTGATCGTTGGCCGCAGCGCGATTGCCGGCCTCTTTCGCAAGAGCTTCACCGCGGGCAGCCGCGTGGTGTCCGGTGCGATTCACCGGCGGGCGCTGGAGGAGACGAACGGCTTCCTGATCGAGTGGGGCGACGCCGAACTGACCGTGCTGACGGCCGCGGGCAAGGAGGTGCGCTCCAGCTCGACCTACCTCACGGTCTGGCGGCCGAAAGCCGACGGCTCATGGGAGATCGTCCGCAATCTCAATCTTTAGCCGCCGAATGGTTCATGAAAGAGCTTCAGGATCGATGAAGCGCCGCGCGAGAGTCGGACATCACCGCCCCACGCCGCCGCTCCGTCCATCGCCTGGAGGTTTCGGCCGGTCATCGCCCGGCGCCTTCCCTCGAGATCGAGGCGATGTTCGTGAACGACGGGGGCTAGGCTCACCACACCTCCAGCACCTGGCGCCCCGGCCCTGACGTTTCGAATGGGCCGGGGGTCGGATGGCGGGCGCTCCGAGTACGGCCAAAGTAATCCCGGTCGACGGCCAGCGGCGTGCCGTCGGGGTTTTCATAGGGAAGGCCGGGCACTTTCGCGCGGCCGAGGGTTTCCGTGGTGACCAGCCGGGTATCGGCGCGCAGCGCTTTCTCGGGCAGGCTCAGGGAGAGCCGCCAGTGCCCGCCGCTGAGCTGCAGCTTCCACGCGATGGGGTGGGTGAGCCGCACCGCGCCGATTTCCCGGTCGTAGGGCATCGCCCCGTTGGCATAGACGTTGCCGGCGGCAAACAGCGGCGCGCGGCCGCCGTCGTACTCCGCCAGGCCATAGCCCGCCGCGTGCGGCATCTGATCGACCCACGCGCCCTGATCGGCCGCAGGAGCTGCGCGGCCGACAAACACGTTGTTGAAGAACCGATCGTCCCCGCCCTGGACCCGCGCGAGGTCGGCAATGCGGGTCGCATGCGGATAAAGAAAAGGCGTCTCCCGGTCCAACTCGATCCGGCGGGTGATGGTTCCCGTGATGAGATTGTGCGCGAAGGCGCCCCCTTCGGAGACATCGAACAGCGAGGCGGCGGACAGGAACAGATTGTTGTCGATCAGGCAGGGCCCGTGGTCGACCTCCATGAGCAGATCCTCGTTCGGGCCGTTGTCGTGAAACAGGTTGGCCGAAACGCGCGTGCCCTGGGCCATCCAATCCAGCCAGATGCCGCGGTTGCACCGGTAAATGTGATTGTGGCTGATTTCGGCATCGATCGCCCCGTGAAGCTTGATTCCGGCCATCTCCGCGCCCCCGAACAGCGCCCGCACGTGGATGTCGTGAATGACATTCCCCGTCACGAGGCTGAAGGCGCATCCGAGGCTGCCGACGATGCCGGCCTGCTCGCAATGCGCGATGACGTTGTCGCGCACGATGTGATGGCCCACCCGATCCCCGCGCCACGGAATCGTGAACGCCTGCGCGCGCTTGATCGTCTCCACGTAGCCCTCCGCGCGCTCAGCCGACGTGTTGTCGTAGGCGTCGCCATACTTCCCCAACGACACGCCGCTGCAGGTGGAATAGGCGATGTCGTTGTCCTCGATGATCCAGCCCCGGCTCCAGTGGGCGCCGATCAGTCCGATCTGTTCGGCGGTCGGCGGCGCCCACGGGGTCGCCGCGTCGCGCAGTATGAAGCCGCGGACGGTGATGAAATTGCGGCCGATGCGGCGGGGGTAGAACACCGTTTGGCGCACGTTGATCTCCACCCGCTCGCGGTTGGGATCCGCATCCTTGAACTGGGCCCACAGGGTCGTGCGCGCGGGCCCGACTTCGCCGAACCACAAGGGCGTCGCGTCCGCCGGCCGCAGGACGAGGTCGCGTCGGGCCGCTTCGGTGAGCCACTCCCCATTGAGATAGACCGCGCCCGTGTGATGCACGCGGCCCCGGGGATCGAACCAATCCCCGTGGATCACGTCGGCATAGGGGTTGAACGTGCCGAAGAACGCGTTGGGGAGCGACACCGACCAGGTGTCGTCCTGGACGCGCGTCCATCCCTTCACGATTTCGCTGCCGGTGATTTCGACGCGTTCGCCGGGTGCGGCGCGATAGACAATCCGCCGGCTGTCCGAAGTCCCGCCGCGCCGCGGATCGACGCGTTCGCGGTACACCCCGGCATGCACCGTGATCGTGTCGCCCGGCTGCGCCGCGTCGGCGGCGCGCTGGATCGTGCGGAAAGGGGCCGCCGCCGATCCCGCGTTGCGGTCGTCGCCGGACTTGGCCACCTGCCAGTCCGCGGCGCGGGCCGCCCCGGCCAGGATCGCCGCCGCGAAGATCGGCCACAACGCGCGCCCCCGCCTGATCCACGTCCCGACGATGAGGTCGACCATGAGAGCGCCAGCACAATCCTTGTTCCGCCGAATGGGAAGCCTCCAGGTTCTGTTGGCGCAGGGCCGTACGGGAGAAAGGCTTCCGGAGTCTTAACGCTAATGGCTTGCCAATGGAAATGCATCGGGCGGGCATAGGATATACGTATCACTTAAGCCGGTACCGCCGGCCCACCTTGTGACCCCTCCCCATTCGATGTTTAAGATTTTTTCCATCAGCTTGTTGTGCGCGATATCCGCGGCCTCGGCGCTGGCGGTGGATCCTGTGGGCGACGTGCGCGTCGTCGTCGACATGACGGCGGCCGGCCGCCGCGCGCGGCAGCCGACGCCCCACCATCCGGTCATCTATTATCCGGTGGTCGCTCCGTACACGGAAGAGGGACAAGCCTACGCGTTCGACCAGCCCCCGCCGCCGAAGCAGGTCACCGAGCATCTGCTTGCCGTGGCGCTCGCCAAGCAGGGCTACCTTTACGTCGACGGCGCCACGCCGGATATCCTTCTGGTGGTCGTCTTCGGTTCGATCAACCCGCAGATCGGGACCATGACCGGCCGCGGCCGCGCCAAAGGGCGGACTATCGGGCTCGCGGTCAACCGCGCCGAGATGATCGCGATGCTGGCGGGCGATGACGTCACCCAGATGGATATTCCCGCGGTGCGGGATGCGGTTCTCAACGAGGTGAAGCTGCCGCACTACTTCATGATGGTCACCGCGGTCACCTATCAGAAGCCGCACCAGGAGCTCTGGCGCGCGCGGATCACGGTTCCCGGGGTGCACGTCTATTTCGGCGACGTCGTGCAGGCGCTGATCACGAAGGGCGTGCCCTTCTTCGGCAAGGACACGCGGCCGACGCTCATCCCCCTTCCCATCGGCCAGGGCCATGTCGAAGTCGGAAAGCCGACGGTCAAGGAGTAGCACCGGCCCCGATATTGCGCGAAAACCGCCTCAATCCCGGGGGAAGACACCGGCGCTGACCGGCCGAAACTTTCCGGCGGCCGGCTGAGAACCCATCCGGGGCGCTTTCGGCCGGATCTCGCCCGGCTCCGTGTCGATCTTGCGGCGTCGGGGTTCAGACCAGCCAGGCCGCCTGCACGCCGGGTCCGTGCACGCCGCGGATCAGGATGCCTTCGACATCGGCGGTGCTCGAGGGCCCCGTGCACCAGACGACGTTCGGATCGGCGGGCAGCGCGGCCAGGGCCGCGGGCACGTCGGAAACGATGGTGGCGCGGGTGACGACGGCGATGTGGATCCAGGGCGCCAGGGCGCCCAGCCGGCTGGCGCAGGCGGCGTCGGACAGGACAATCGTGCCGGTGGCGGCAATGGCGCCGGCCGAGCCGGTGATGCCGAATTCGTAGTCGTCCGCGCGGCCGCGGTCGAATGCCGGCTCGAGCGCGAATTCACGGCTGAGCGGCGCGGCCAGCTCCCCCAGCAATTGCGGGTCGCAGTAGCCCCGGCGGCACCCGCGCTCGCGCAGATAGGCGGCGACCTGCTCGGCGCTTTCGAACACGACGCCGCCAATCTGGCTTAGCCGTCCCGCAAAGCGCCGGCCCAGGTCAGCGCCGCCGGCCGGCTCCTTGACGGCCAGGAGCGCCTCGTCCCAGTCCGGCAGCGGCGCCCGCACGGGCAGCGGTTTCAGCGCGTCCCGGACCCGGCGCAGCACTTCGTCGCGGTCATCCATGGCGGGACTTCAGCCAGCGGCGGAACTCGCCGCCTTCCCACGACGGCAGGGTCCGCGTGCGCAGCCAGGCCCGCAGCGGCGGCACCGGGACCAGGCCGGAGGGGACCACGTCGAGCAGCTTGCCCGCGACGAGCGCCGCGCGCCACGCCGCCGGATGGCTGGCCAGCGCGGCCCATGCTCCCATGGGCGGCGTGCCGGGCGAGGGGATGCCCTCGCTCTTGGCCCGCGCGCGCAGGCGCAGGAGCAGGTCGGGGATGGGAATATTGACGGGGCAGACCTCGTTGCAGGCGCCGCACAGGCTCGAGGCCTTGGGCAGATCGGCCTTTTCGGCGAAGCGCGGCCCGAGCAGGAGCGGCGAGAGCACGGCGCCGATCGGGCCGGGATACACCCCGCGGTAGGCGTGGCCGCTCGCCTGCCGGTAAACCGGGCATACGTTGAGGCACGCTCCGCACCGGATGCAGCGCAGGATTTCGCGGCAGTCCGTGGCCAGGACGTCGGTGCGGCCGTTGTCGACCAGGACGACGTGCATCTCCTCGGGACCGTCCGGCTGGGAAGGAAGCTTCGGGCCCCCCACGAACTCTGTGTACACGGTCAGTTCCTGCGCGGTGGCCGAGCGGGCCAGCAGATTGAGAAACAGCCCCAGGTCGCGCTCGCGCGGGACGATCTTCTCGATCCCCACCAGGGCGATATGGCAGCGCGCGCCCGCCAGGCAGAACCGCGAGTTGCCTTCGTTCGTCACGACGACGATCCGGCCGGTTTCGGCGACCAGGAAGTTGGCGCCGGTCACGGCGACGTCGGCGGCGAGAAATTTTTCCCGCAGGTGGCGCCGGGCGCGCCGCGTGATCGCCTCCGGCTCGTCGTCGTAGGCGCCCAGCCCCTCGCGCTCGAAGAGCCGCGCGATGTCCGCGCGGCTCATGTGGATGATCGGCTTGACGATGTGGGAAGGCTGATCGTGCGCGATCTGGACGATGAATTCCCCCAGGTCGGTCTCGAGCGCTTCGATGCCGAACGGCCGCAGATATGGCTCCAGCCCGATCTCCTCGCTGACCATCGTCTTGGCCTTGGCGATGCGCGTCGCCCCGCGGGCGCGCATGATGTCGAGCACCTGGCGGCAGGCGGTCTCGGCCGATCCGGCCCAATGCACCTGGACGCCGCGCTCCTTCAGCCGCGCTTCCACCGCCGGCAGATAGGTGTCGAGGTGTTCGATGACGTGCTGCTTGATGTCGCCGGCGACCGCGCGCAGCCGGTCGGGCTCGGCGTAGTCCTGGAAGAGCACGCGGGTGCGCTTCTCGTGGCCGGCCTTCGATCCGCCGTATACCGCGCGGCGGGTGGCGGCGGGCAGCTCCGCGGCGAACTGGTCAATCGGCTGCTGGCGCATGGCGCAAGGCGTCGCGCAGGACCTGCGCGACATGGAGGATTTCCAGCGTTTGGCCGGCGTGCTCGGCCAGCCCGCGCAGGTGCATGAGGCAGCTCATGTCCAGCGAGGCCAGGGCGTCCGGGGCCGCGGCCTGGATGTGCTCGATCTTGAGCCGGCCCATGGCCGAGGAGACGTGGGGAAAGCTGACCGCAAAGGTGCCGCCGAAGCCGCAGCACTGTTCGGCTTCGCCGAACTCGGCCAGCTCCACGCCGTCGAGGGAGCGCAGCAGCTTCAGCGCTGCCGCGCCGCTGCGCGTGCCGCGCGTGTGGCAGGAGCGGTGGAAGGCCAGCTTGCGCGGATACCGGCCCGGCCACGCGGCGACGCCCAGCCCATGGACGATGAAGTCGGCCAGCTCCCAGGTCCGCGCGCCCGTCGCCTGCACTGCCGGCGCGTCGGGCTCGTGCTCGAATTCCAGCGGCGCCCCGTGAAAGAGCATGGCCGCGCACGAGCCCGAGGGGACGATGATCGGGTCCGTGCCGCGAAAGGTCTCCACGGTGTGGCGCACCACCCGGCGCGACGAGGGCCAGTCGCCGCCGTTGAACGCGGGCTGTCCGCAGCAGGTCTGATCCTCCGGGAAGACCACCTCGCAGCCCAGGTGCTCCAGGACTTCCACCGTGGCGGCGGCCACGTCGCCAAAGTAGGCGTCGCACAGGCAGGTCGCCATGAGCTGCACCCGCCGGGGGCCGCCCGGGGCGAAAGGGGAGGGCCGGTCCGGGGACAGGCTCATTGCGGCCGATAGGCGGTGGCGGCGAACTGCCGCGCCAGAACCGCCCGGAAGGCGGCCAGATCCGCGATTTCGCCCAGGCCGATGAGCTGTGCCCCGATGTTTCCCAGCGCCGCTCCCTCCAGGGGATAGGCTTCGACCGGCAGGCCGGCGGCGTCGGCCGTCGCCTGGCAGAGCAGGGGATTGCGAGCCCCGCCCCCGACCACGAGGATGCGGGCGAAGGCGCGGCCCGCGATCCGCGCGAACGAGCGCGCGGCGGCGGCGTGGCCGCGGCCGAGGGACTCGCAGATCAGCCGCACGTATCCGCCCACGTGAGACGGGGGCCGCGCGCCCCGGCGGCGCAGGGCGCGGTCGATGGCGGCGCGCATGGACCGGGGATTGAACAGGGCCGGATCGTTCACGTCGAGCCAGGCGTGCGGAGCCGGGCTGCGCCGCGCGGCCGCAAACAGGTCGCGCCAGTCGCGCTGGTTCGCCGGGCGGGCGCCAAGCTCGTCGAACAGCCGCTCGAGCAGCCAGAGCCCCAGGCAGCTCTTGAGCGGCCGGAAGCGGCCATCGCCCATCCGTTCGTTGGAGATGCGCAGCGCCAGCGCCTCCGGCGTCAGGAGGGCGCGCGGCGACTCGAAGCCCAGGAGGGACCAGGTGCCGGTGCTCAGGTAAAGGTCGCCGCCCTCGGGCGCCGTCGGCATGGCGGTGAAGGCGCAGGCCGTGTCGTGGCCCGGGACCAGCATCGCCAGGGCGCCCGACAGTTCGGGCAGGCCCGTCACCGGACCCAGCCGGGCGGGCGAGCGGCGCGGCCCGCTGAACCAGCGGCGCGGAACGCCGAAGCGGCGCAGCGCCTCCGGCGACCATTCCAGCCGGCGGGCCGAGAGCATCTGCGAATGGCTGCTGATCGACGCCTCGTTCTCCATCCGGCCCGAGAGCAGGAAGTTGAAATAGTCGGGGATGAAGAGGCACCGCTCGGCGACCCGCGCCAGGGCGGGAAAGCGCCCGAGCGTCTCCTCCAATTGGAGGCTCGTGTTGTAGGGATAGTTCGGGATGCCCGTCAGCGCGTAGATGCGCGCCAGCCCGCCGCGGTCGAGCCGGGCCGAACCGGCGGCCGTGCGCCCGTCGCGGTAGCAGTGCACGGGAAACACCGGGCGGCCCCGCCGGTCCGTCAGGACATGGTCGACGCCCCAGCTGTCGGCGCCGACGGACGCCAGCGGGAATTCCGCCTGGGCCTTGGCCAGGCCCGCGGCGGCTTCGGCCCAAAGCGAGGGCACGTCCCAATAGTCATGGCCGGCCAGGCGCCGGAAGCGGTTGGGGAAGCGGTGGATTTCCCGCAGTTCCAGCCGTCCGCCGGCCCAGGTCCCCACGACCACCCGGCCGCTGGTCGCGCCCAGGTCGACCGCCGCGCAATGGACCGGCTTGGCTTTCAACGCAGGAAGGCCTCGCCCAGGCCGCCGTCGACCGTGATGACCTGCCCGGTGGTCTTGCCCAGCCGGGAGCTGACGAGGATGAAGTAGGCCTCGGCCTGGTCGGACGGCGTGATCGGCAGCTTGGTCAGCGTCCGCTCCGCGTAGAATTCCGCCAGCTTGCGGACCAGCTCTTCGGTGGGCTCGGCGTCGGAATAGGGGATGCGGTATTTGGCCAGGGAGCCGATGACGCGCTCGCGCGGAAACATCGCGCTGCCCTGGATCACCGTCGCCGGAGCGACGCCGTTCACCCGCACCAGCGGCGCCAGCTCGAGCGCCAATTCCCGGACGAGGTGATTGGCCGCCGCCTTGGACACGTCGTAGGCGACGGAGCCCTTCTTGGCCACGACCGCGTTGGCCGACGTGGTGAGCACGAGGCTGCCGCGCAGGCCCTGTTCGCGCCACGTCTTGGCCGCCTCGTCGCCGACCAGGTAGCCGCCGGTGACGTTGATGGCGAAGGTCGCGGCCCACTTCTCGTCCGGGATGTGCCCCGAGGTGTCGCTCGGCACGAAGATGCCCGCGGTGACGCAGACGGCATCGAATCCGCCATAGGCGATCGCGGCCTGGTCGAGCATGCACCGGATGCTGGCCCGGTCGGTGATGTCGGCGGCCAGGCCCACGGCGGGGCCGCAGTGCGATCGGCCCGTTCCGCCCACGCCGATGCCAAAGCCCTGGCGGGCCACGATTTCCCGGGCGGTCGCCTCGGCGCTGGCGATGTCGAGATCCACGCACACCAGGTGGGCGCCCTCCCGGCTCAGCCGGTGGGCCGTCTCCTTGCCGATGCCCGAGCCGGCGCCGATCACGACCGCCACCTGGCGGGCCAGCTCCTTTTCCGGAGGCATCCGGCGCAGCTTCGCCTCCTCCAGGGCCCAGTATTCGATGTCGAAGGCCTCCTGCGCCGGCAGCGCGACATAGCGGTCGATGGCCTCGGCGCCGCGCATGACCTCGACCGCGCAGCTGTAGAACTCGGCCGTCACCCGCGACTCGGACTTGTCCTTGCCCCAGGCGATCAGGCCCAGGCCCGGGATCAGGATCACGGTCGGATTCGGATCGCGCATCGGCGGCGAGTCCGGCCGGCGGCAGGCTTCGTAGTAGGCCGTGTAATCCTTGCGGTACTGCTCGAGGCCGGCGGAAAGCTTGGCCTTCAGGGCGGCCGCGTCTTCCGCCGCCGGATCCCAGTCGACGTAGAGCGGCTTGATCTTCGTCCGCAGGAAATGATCGGGGCAGGAGGTGCCGAGCGCGGCCAGCCGCGGAGCGTCCTTCGCATTGACGAAGCGCAGCAGGCGTTCGTCGTCCTGCACGGTCGCGATCTGGCGGCGGCCGCGGGAGACTTCGCCCCGCAGCGCGGGCAGGATGGCGGCCAGGACGGCGGCGCGGCGCTCGGGCGGGAGCGCCGCATGGCGGGCCCCGCCGAAGGCCGCGCTGTCGCCGCCCTTCTCCGCGTACTTGCGCTCGATGTAAGCCGAAGCCGTTTCGATGCAGTCGAGGGTGCGGGTGTAGCAGCGCTTGTCGTCGTCGTCCCAGCAGATGAAGCCGTGCTGTCCCATCATGATGGCCTTCACCTGCGGCTGGGCCCGCGCGATCGCCTGCATGGCCAGGCCCAGCTCGAAGCCCGGGCGCATCCAGGGCACGTAGGCCATCTCGCCCCCGAAGATCTCGCGGGTCAGCGCCTCGGCGCGGGCGCTCGCCGCGATCGCGATGATCGCATTGGGATGCATGTGGTCGACATGCCGCCCGGGCAGGAAGCTGTGCAGCGGCGTGTCGATGGACGAGGCGCGGGGGTTGAGATTGAACGTCGCCTGGGCGTACATCCCGGCCATGGCGTCCTCGCCGGCCGACTTCAGCCCCTGGTCGGGCCGGCCCCGATACACGGCCTGCAGGCCGAGCAGCTTCGCCTGATAAAGCGAGGCAAAGTTCTCGCGCGTGCTGGTGCGCAGGTCGCCGCCCGAACCCTTCACCCACAGGACCTCCACCGGCTCGCCCGTGAGCGGGTCGGCGGCCGCGATCTTGGACGAGGTGTTGCCGCCGCCGGTGTTGGTGATGCGCGGGTCCGCGCCCAGCAGGTTGGACCGGTACACCAGCCGTTCCACCGGATCGAGGGCGGCGGCGCGGGCGTCATCCCAGCCGAAATGGACGTGGCGATAGGGACTAGCGCCGGGAGGGGAGGACGGTTTGCTCATGATGTTGCACCTCGGAGAGCCACTGCCGATCGTCCGGAGCATTCCGGCGGCGGCAATATTCCGCCCACACGGCGCCCAGGGGAAGGGTCTTGCATTCTTCCAGTCCGACGAGCCGGCCCGTGAAGTCGCCGGCCTCCTCCCGCTCGCGCAGGCGCGCCACCGGCTGCAGCAGGGCGGCCAGGAGGCACTTGAGGGTGTTGCGCGCGCCCAGGACCCAGGCCGCCACCCGGTTGATGCTGGCGTCGAAATAATCCAGCCCGATGCAGGTCCGGTCCAAATATCCGCCCCGGACCACTTCCTCGAAGACGGCCCGGGTCGGGTCGTCGAACAGGACCACGTGGTCGCTGTCCCAGCGCACGCCCCGGCTGACATGCAGGAGCAGGCCCGGCACGAACGGAAGCACGGCCGATATCTTGTCCGCCACGGACTCGGTGGGATGGAAATGCCCCAGGTCGAGGCAGAGCATCTTCTGGCGGGAGACGGCGTAGCCCAGATAGAACTCGTGCGAGCCCGTGACGTAACTTTCCGACCCGATCCCGAAGAGCTTGCTCTCCACTGCGTCGCGGGCGTGTTCGGGCGGGATCGGCTCGCGGAAGGCCTCGTCGAGCGCCGCCGCCAGCCGCTCGCGCGGGCCGCGGCGGTCGACGGGCAGATCCTTGTAGCCATCCGGTATCCACACATTGCAGATGGCGGCCGAGCCGAGCGCCCGGCCCATCGCGGCCGCGATCCGGCGGCTCGCCGCCGTGTGCTCGATCCAGAACCGGCGCACCGCCGGGTCGCGGTGGGAGAGGGTGAAGCCCGAGTCGGCCAGCGGATGGGAAAAGAGAGTGGGATTGAAGTCGAGGCCCGCGCCCCGGGCCCGGGCCCAGTCGATCCAGCCGGCAAAGTGGGAGGCGTCGATCCGGTCGCGCGCGACCGGCCCCTTGCCGCCGAATTCCCCGTAGATGGCGTGCAGGTTGACCCGCGGCCGGCCGGCGGGAATGAGCCGCAGCGCCAGTTCCAGATCCTGGCGCAGTTCGGCGACGGTCCGCGCGCGGCCGGGGTGATTGCCGGTCACCTGCAGCCCGGCCCCTTCCAGCTTGCTGTCCGGCTTTTCGAAGCCAGCCACATCGTCCCCCTGCCAGCAGTGCAGTGAAATCGGCGCGGCGGCCAGCGCCGCGAGGGCGGCCTCCGTGTCGACGCCGGCGGCGGCATAGGCTTCCCGGGCCTGGTCGTACGCGGACATCAGCCGTTCCGTCCTTTCAGATAGGCGCCCCACCCGATGATCACGGTGGAGAGGATGAGCGTGGCGACGCCGGCGGCGATCAGGCCGTGGGCGATGCGGCTGGAGCCCTTCCATTCGCGCAGGGCCCAGCCCCAGCCGGTGGCGAAGATGATGATGCTTGCCATGTGCAGCGTCCAGCTGGCGAAGCTGTACCGGCCCATCTGGGTTTCGCCCATGGTGTAGAAAAAGAATTGGAAGTACCAGGTCGAGCCCGCGATCGCGCTGAAAAGGTAGTTGCGGCGCAGCGGAATGGACTCGGGGCGCTCGCCGCGCGTGCGGCGGGCGAGGTACTCATAGCCCGAGCGGTTGCGCCGGCTGAGATAGACGCACCACACCAGGTTGGTCGTGCAGCCGCCGGTGAGCAGGACGACCAGCTTGGGCAGCCCGGTCCACAGCGGCGCCGTCCCGGCGGCGGCCGACGACGCGGCGATAGGATTGCCCGCGGTCAGGGCGAAGGCGAAGCAGGCGCTCATGATGCCGCAGAACGTCGCGACCAGCATCCCCTTGCCGAAATTGAACTCGGCGATGGACCGGGTCTTTTCCTCGGCCGGCATGTCCCGCTCCTTCGCCAGCCCGGCCAGGGCGGCGATGACGATGCCGAGCAGGCACACGCCCACGCCGGCCAGGGTGATCCGGCCGCTGCGCACCGCGGCAATCTGCGCCAGCGATTCGGCGACGGGGATCGAGGGGACGAGCGACTTGAAGAGGGGCGGCATCAGCGTGCCGAAGGCGGCGCAGAATCCGAGGGCGACCCCCGTGCCCAGGGACAGGCCCAGGTAGCGCATCGTCAGCCCGTAGGTCAGGCCGCCGAAGCCCCACAGCAGCCCGAAGAAATACGTCCACCCGAGCGTCGACCAGCTTTGGGCCGCGATGACCGCGATCAGGTGGTGGGTGAGCAGCAGCGCGAAGAGCCAGGGGCAAATGACCCACGAAAAGATGCCCCCGGCAAGCCAGTAGGTTTCCCACGACCAGCGGCGCACCGCGCGGTAGGGGACGTAGAAGGAACCGGAAGCGAAGCCGCCCAGCCAGTGGAGCGGCACGCCGATCAGGGGATTGGGAGGCATGGAAAGCAGGCTTAGGCTAGCCTAGCCCGCGCGCGGAGGGAATATATCCGTTGATCCATTCCATACAAGAAATGACCCGGCCTGGCGGCGTCCGTTGGCGGTGGTGGAAGCGGCGTCCCGCCGCTTCGCCGGCGTGAAAAGCGGCGGGACGCCGCATCCACCAGGCAAGCGGATGCGCTCCCCCCGCCCCGGAACGGGGAAAAGCGATTGCCCCCGCGCCCGGATCGTCGGAGCTTCGCGTTCCTCCCCATGCCCCTCCTTGCCCTGCCGCTGGTCTTGCTCGCCGCCTTGCCTCCCGCCCCGGCCCACTGGGTCGCCTCGTGGTCCGCGTCCGCCGCGCCGCTGCGCCCGGAGATCGCGTCCCCCCCTCCGCTCTGGGTGGAGAATCAGACCCTGCGGGAAATCGTGCACGTCAGCCTCGGCGGTCCGCGGGTGCGGGTCCGGCTCTCCAACCTCTTCGCTCCCGGCGCGGCCTGGGTGGGCGCGGCCAGCGTGGCCGTGCGCGGCGGGCCGCCCCTGCCGCTGACCTTCGGCGGACAGCGCGGCATCCTCCTGCCCGACAACGCCGAGGTGGTCAGCGATCCCGTGGCGCTGGCCGTGCCGGACGGCGGCGATCTGGCGATCAATCTGTATATTCCCGGGCGGTCCGAGGCGGGTGGATTCCATTATTCCGCGCAGCAGACGTCCTTCATCGAGGGCGGCGACGACACGGCCGCGCCGGACTGGCCCGCGGAAGGCGCGGCGATCCATTCCTGGGCGTTTCTGGCCGGCGTCGATGTCGCGGCCGGCGAGCAGGCCTATTCGGTGGTCGCATTCGGCGATTCGATCACCGACGGGGCGCATTCGAGCGAAGACCGCAATCACCGCTGGCCCGATGTGCTCGCGGAATGCCTGCGGGCCGCGCCGGCCGCGCGGAGCGCCGCGGTGGTCGACGCCGGCATTGGAGGCAATCGGCTCCTGCATGACTTCTACGGCAATCCGGGCTTTGGCGTGAACGCCCTCTCGCGCTTCGACCGGGACGTCCTGGCGCAGCCGGGTGCCCGCATCCTGATCGTCGTGGAGGGCATCAACGATCTGGGCCACGCCGGCAGCAACGCTCCGGCGGACGAGGCGGTGACGGCGCCGCAGCTCATCGCGGCCTACAGCCAGCTCGCCGCCCGCGCCCACGAGCACGGCCTGCTCGTCATCCTGGGCACGCTGCTGCCCTTCGAGGGCACGCTCTACCGGGGCTATTACACCCCGGCGAAGGAGGCGATCCGGGAGCAGTTCAACGACTGGATCCGCTCGAACCGGGCCGGGGACGGCGTGGTCGACTTCGACCAACTGACCCGGGATCCGGCGCACCCGGTGCGCATGCTGCCGGCGTACGACAGCGGCGACCACCTTCATCCCAACGACGCCGGTTACCGCGCCATGGGCGAGGCGGCGGCGCGGGCGGTGGAGGCGGTCATTTCCCCGCGGTCCAACCCCCGTCAATCATAAGGCACGATCCGGTCACCATCGCGGCCTCATCGCTGGCCAGATACAGGGCCGCGGCGGCGATCTCGGCCGGCTGCGCCATGCGTCCCGTCAGTTGCGTCGCGGCCATCTCGCGGCGCGCTGCTTCCGGATCGGCCGACTCGGCGATGCGGGCCTGGGCGAAGGGGGTTTCCACCCGGCCGGGGCAGATGGCGTTGAAGCGCACGCCGGTGTGGGAGTGATCGAGCGCGAGCGAGCGCGTCAGGCCGACGACCGCGTGCTTGGAAATGGTATACGCCAGCCGCTCCCGCACGGCCACCACCCCGCCCACGGAGGCCACATTGATGACGCTTCCGCGCCGCCGCTCCAGCATCGCCGGGACGAAGGCCTTGCAGAGATTGAACGGCCCGCGGACGTTGACGCCGTAGATCCGGTCCAGGTCCGAGGCTTCGGTGCCGAGCAGGCTGCCGACGTGGCCGATCCCGGCGTTGTTGACCAGAATATCGATGGGAGGCAGACGCGGCGCCAGGTCCGCAACCGCCCGCGCGTCAGCGACGTCGAGGACGGCCACTTGGGCGGCCGTTCCCACGCGCGCCGCGGCGCCCCGGGCGGCGGCTTCATCGCGATCGACAATCCAGACTATGGCTCCGGCGGCGGCAAACGCCTCCGCGATCGCAAAACCGATGCCCGACGCGGCGCCGGTGACCAGGGCCTTTTTTCCATTCAAAGAGAAGAGCGCGCTCACGGCCCATCCATAGCGGAAGGAGTGCCGGGTTGCCAGTTCGCCCGGAAGGGG
>DASRSH010000095.1:0-20483 GCA_035656575.1 Opitutaceae bacterium | reverse complement strand
CCTGGGCGCGGCGCGTCATTTCCAGGAGCGTGCGGCCGACGTTGATCTGCTCCAGGCCCTGATTCTGGCGGGTGGCGACCATCTGTCCGATCCGGCTGCGAAACTCCGCGGAGTTGAATTGCTCGGTCTTTTCGCTCGCATGCTCGAGCACTTCCGCGGCGGCGTCGCCCTTGCCGTCCACCACCGCGAGCAGGACCTTGAGCAGCATGTCCTGCATCGTGGGCGTCACATGCCCGACCATGCCGAAGTCGATCAGGCCGATGCGGCCTTCCGGGGTGACGAAGACATTCCCGGGGTGCGGGTCGGCGTGAAACAGCCCGTCGACGAGCACCTGCTTCAGGTAGGCGTGGAGCAGTTCGTCGGCCAGCTCTCCCCCCTTCAGTTCCTGGCGCGCCAGCGGGCCGAGTTCGGTGATCTTGCTGCCGCCCACCCGCTCCATCGTGAGCACGCTGCGCGAACAGTAATCGGGTATCGGCTGGGGGATCTGGATGCGCTCGAATTCGGCCAGGTTCCTCGCGATCGCGACCAGGTTCTGCGCCTCCAGCTCGTAATTGAGCTCCTGCTGCAGGGCGGTGCGAAATTCCGCCAGGATCGAGGTCAGCCGCTGCCGGCGGCCGAATTCCGTCCGCTCCTCCAGAAAGCCGGCGATCTCCGACAGGACCTCGAAGTCTTCGGCGATCTGGCTGCGAATCCCGGGCCGCTGCACCTTGACGACCACGGGGGTCCCGTCGCGCAGGGCGGCCTCGTGCACCTGGCCGAGCGAGGCGGCGCCGATGGGAAAGGTGCCGAAGACGGAAAACGCCTTGGAGATGCGGATGCCGAGTTCGGTCAGGATGGTCTTCTCCACCTCCTCATAGGGAAAGGGCTTCACCTTGTCCTGCAGCCGCGCGAGCGCCTTGAGGTAGGGGTCGGGGAGCAGGTCGGGGCGGCCGGCCAGGATTTGGCCCAGTTTCACATACGTGTGGCCCATCGCTTCCAGGTCGTCGGCCAGGTGGTCGGCGGCCACCTGGGTCGCCTGGTCCGCCGGGCCGGCCTCATTCAGCTCCCGGGCGTCAAAGGTGTCATCGACCGCCATCTGCTTCATGACGTCCGAGCGCCCGTACTTCCAGAACAGGGTCGCGATCTGCTTGTAACGCTGAAGATGAGCCGGGGAGAAATTCATCTTCCCTCGACACCGGATCGGGGCGTTCGTCCCGCGCTCATCTCGCTCGATTCGCTGGGCGAAAATCGGGCTCAGGCTCACTGCGGAGGGCTGAAAAGCCCACCTGGCTCGCCTTCGGTCGTTTTCGCTTAGCGCTTCGCGCGATCTGGGCTCGTTTTCATGCGAAGCTCGGGCTAGTGCATGGGCACGAAATGCTTCGGTGGCTGTCCCTGGGGGCATGCACCTCCTTCCCGCTCCCCTGCTTGGTGCGGTGGTCGTCAATTCGACCACGACCGACCTGATCATCAACATCATCATTCTGGTCCTGGTCCTGGTGGTCGCCTTCTGGATCATCGCCAAGATGGCGGCGCCGAATCCGATCGGCACGATCCTGCGGGTGCTGATCGGGCTCCTGGGCCTGTTGTGGCTGCTCAACCTGATCGGATTTGTGGGTGGCCATCAGTTCTTCATTTACCACAGTTAGGCGCAATGCCGCCTCCCATCGGGCCCCGGGTCGGAATCGGGCACGTCCACCTGAAGGTGGCCGATCTCGACCGTGCTCTCGCCTTTTACCGCGACGTCCTCGGCTTTGAAGTCACCCAGCGTTACGGAAGGCAGGCGGCCTTCCTCTCCGCCGGCGGCTATCATCATCACATTGGGCTGAATACCTGGGAGAGCGCCGGCGGGTCGCCCCCGCCGCCCGGGTCCACCGGACTTTACCATGTGGCGATTCTTTACCCGACCCGGGCGGAATTGGCCGACGCCCTGCGCCGGCTGATCCGGGCGAAGATTCCCCTCACCGGCGCCTCCGACCACGGCGTCAGCGAAGCGATCTACCTGAACGATCCCGACGGCAACGGCGTCGAGCTGTATTGGGATCGGCCGCGCGAACAGTGGCCGCGCACGCCCGGCGGCGGGCTGGCGATGGTCACCGAACCCCTCGACCTCGCCGCTTTGCTGAAGAGCGCCCCGGGCGAAAAATGAAAAGCGGAACGGCCCGGCGCCAACGCGGGTCGAAGATCATTCCAGCGCATTCCCCACGCTCGATAACCCAAAAGGATTTCATCCCATGAAAGTCAGCAGCAAGAATATCAGCCGCGGCAGCGCGAACGTCGTCAAAGGCAAGGTCAAGGCCGTCGCCGGCCGCGCCTCGCGCAAGCCCGGCCTGGAACTGAAGGGCCGCGCGCAGGAAGCCGTCGGCAACGTGCAGCGCTCCGTCGGCAAGCGGCAAAAGCGCGAAGGCGCCTAGCCGCCCCCTTCGCGCCGCCGCCCATGAAAACCGGCAAAAGCACGAAGAAGCGCGCCCGCGGGAGCGCGGCCCAAACCCAGGCCGCGGGTCCCATGTCCAAAGGCTGGAAGGATGCCGATTACAACGAAGGCGGCGGCCTGAAGGATCGCGGCGGGCGGGCGCCGCAGCGCAAGCGGAACGGCTGATCAATCCGGGGCCCGAACCGTCTGGAGGATCGCCGGTCTATGGCCGGGGTGAAAGCCCCGGTTTTGCTTTGTGTGCTGTCAGGATTGATGCTGGGCGGCTGCGCCGCCGTGCAAACCACTCGGGAAGGCCCCGGGGCGGCCGAGGCGCCCAGGAATGGGCTCTCGTATTTCCTGCCCAAGGGGCATGTCGTGGTGCAGCTGACCTGGAACCCGCAGCTGGACTCGTGGAACGTGACGCCGACGGTTCTGATCGAGGCCGATCCTTCAGAGAGGTTCAACCTCGACTGGAGCAACAGCATCCTCTCCGACAAGGACACGACGGTGGCAGTGGACCCGGCCACCGGCCTGCTGGAGACGTTGGATGCCAGCACGCCCGGCCAGAACGTGAACACGGTGGGCGCGCTGATCGGCGCCGAGCCGAACGTCCTGCGGCTGGGCACCACGACGGCGCCGGTGAGCTCCTACAGCGGCCAGGGCTTCACGGCCGAAGACTACCTCGCCTATGCGCAAAAGAGCCCGGCCGAAGCCCAGTCCGCTGCTTCCTACCCGGCATCGGCGCAGCTCATCCTCACCGACGACGCGCCGACGGAGGCGACCGTGCTTCTGGCCGCTCCTGGGCACGGCAGCGGGCGCGTCTACGCCGCCATCCGCGCCCGGCTGACCAAGCGCTACGAACTTGGGGCGGAGTTTCCGCGCAACCGCAAGTGGGCGCTTCCGCCCGACGGCAAGGGCGGCGGCATCGTCGTCCGCCTTCCGATTCCCTACGAACTCTCGGTCGAGGAGACTTTGTCCCCGGACGCGACGTTCCGCGACTCCTCCCACCGCCAGGTCTGTGCCATCGCCCCGCGCATCGTGATGCTGCCGGATTCGCAGCATGATTTCCTCTACCGCGTTCTCGGCCGGCCGCTCGTCACGGACACGACGCGGATAGCGCTGACCAACGGCATGATCCAGTCCCTGGAGCAGGTGCGGCCGAGCCTGCTGGCCGCCCTGATCGCGCTCCCCAAATATCTGGTCCTGAATGTCGTGCCGGTCCCGGTGGAAGTGACGCAGTCGCAGCAGACGATCAGCAACGCGCAGAGCCGCCTCGCTGCGGGGCAAAGCGCGGACGCGACCGCGACGACCGATCGCTAGGCGGGCGGCGTCTCCGCATCGGCGGGTCGGATCTTCAGGGAGAGAGCCGGTACAATCCCGCGCCGTGATAGGGAATCGACGGCGCGAAAGAGCCGTGGACCACACCCAAGTCCCGATGCGACCAAAGATCCCGAATGCGGGCCGGGCCCCCGATGCCCAGGGAGCGGAGCGGAACGGCCACCTTCAGTGCGGACGGACGCCCGTCGTCAGCCGCAGTGGCGACCACGGCGAGAAAGCGCAAGGAGGCCGAGCGCTCCGCCGAGGGGCCGCATTCGGCCACGGCCGTCGCCCGGAACCGGATCGCGGCGGGAGGAACGGCGTAGGTGATCAAGGCCGCGGGCTGGGCAGCGAGCCCCACCGGCCGGCCTCTGGCGTCGCGGCGAATGGCCGCGCTGTCCCACAGGCTGTCGGCGGCCAGCCACGGGGCCGCCCCCAACGGCTGCTCGGAGCCGTCCCGGCAGACAAAGCGGGCCCGCCGCCAGACCGCGGTGATCCCTTCGGCATTCGGGTCCGTGGGAGTGGCTAGGAGAAACAACCTGCGCCCTCCCCGCACGTCGATGTTCACCGTGGCAGCCGAGGCCGGATCGGCGGTCACGGGCGCGCTGGCGAACCGCGCGTTTGCCGGCGTGAGCGGGATCCGGTCGCGGGCATTGAACACGGCCAGGTAGCGGTCGGCCGAATGCGGGACCGCCGCGGTCCAGGCGATCAGACCATCGCGGTCGAAGAGCGGCCGGTTGGCCGCGCTGTCCTGATCGACCGCGAGCACCTCGTCGTTGGTCAGCAGCGCGAGGGTCGCCGGATCCATGCGCGCCAGATCGCCCCCATCCATGAGGGGGGAGCGGGCGATGGACCAAAGGGTCATCAGCGTGCGCTGTTCGTCCGGATTTAGCCGGCTGGGACGGGAATCGAAGTCGATCCGGCCCAACGGCAGCATGTCGGCGTCCGGCCAGGCGCCCTGCGTGCGGAAGGGGCTCCAGGCCGCCAGCCGGCCGAACTGCGCGCGCAGCAGCAGCCACTGGTCCCAGAAGTCGTCGCTGATCCGCCACATGTTGGCTTGGCGCCGGACGTGCAGCGCGGCCGAGAGCGGCGTGGCGCCGGGCGACAGCGAAAGGACCATGGGCCTTCCCGTGCGGTCGATGGCGCGGCGGATCGCCTCGATCTCGGCGCGGTGCTCGTCGTACGGACGGGAAATGTCGTCGACCTTGACGAAATCCACGCCCCAGGACGCCAGCAGGGCGAAGACGGAATCGTAGTACGCCTGCGCGCCGGGGCGCGACATGTCCACGCCGTACATGTCGGGATTCCACGGGCACACGCTGTGCACATCCGCGATGTCGCGCGCGCGCACGTCCGTGCCGAGGATCGGCAGGTTCTCCCTCACCGCCTGACGCGGAATCCCGCGCAGCAGGTGGACCCCGAATCCCAGCCCGAGCGCGTGCATCGCATCGGCCAAAGGACGGAAGCCCCGGCCGTTCGCGGCGGAAGGAAACCGGTTCGTGGCCGGCCAGAGCCGGCCGAATCCGTCCAGGACCAGGGGCGCGCCCGGCTGGTATCCGTGTCCGTGTGCGGTGGGCTGGTACCACTCGATATCAACGACGATATCGTGCCAGCCGTGCGCTGCGAGGTGGCGGGCCATGTAGTCCCCCTGCTGGCGGATCTCCGCCTCGGTGACGGCCGTGCCGAAGTTGTCCCAACTGTTCCACCCCATCGGCGGCGTGGGCGCCCAGCGCCAGAAGGCGGGCTCGCCGGCGCGGGCCGCCGGCAGAACCGCGGCCAAGATCAGGAGGCGCACGTTCATGAGCCTAGGGAGTGCGCGTCTCGATCTCGAGCCGTCCGGAGGCGAGGCCCGGCGCCGATGCCACCACGGAGATGTTGCCGCCGGTCCGTCCCGCTTGGACGACGAGCTCGGCGAGGCCGTTGAACGTGCTGCGCGACCAGGCGGGCGGCTTCGGGCGGGCGGCGAGGAGCACCGCGACGCCGTCATTCACTCCCGCCGGACTGCCGTAGCTCGAAAGCCCCACGGCGATGACGTTCGTTCCCGGATGCAGCAGACCGGTCGCGTCGAAGGAAACGGGATAACCGGAATCCCCGCCCGGTCCCAATTTGCGGCCGTTGAGGAAGACGGTGGAATCGCCCTGGATCTTGCCGAACGCGAGGTCGACTCCGGCCGTCGCCGCCGCGAGTTCCCCGGCGGACAGCTCGAACCGTCCGCGGGCAAAGGCGCCCTCGTGGATCCCGAGCGGGCCGCTTTCGGCCCGGGGATCCCATTTCGCCCACGTGCGGTCGTCGAATCCCGGCTGAGCCTCCGGAGGATTGGCGGCGTACGGATCGGCATCGTGCCAGCGCCAATCGGACACGGGAATCGTCCGCACCTGCGGCGCTGCGACGAACGTATCGGGCTCATGGCAGCTGGGGTCCCCGTTGCCGACGCCGATCGCGCGGCCGGGCCCGGAGAGGGAAAAGCGGACGGGAAGGTCGGCCTCCGGCACGACTTGTCCGGCGTCGTCCACGATGGCGACCGCGATCACCGCGGCGTCGCGTCCGTCGGCCGACAGCGCGCTTCGGTCCGCCGTCAGGCGCACGGCGGCGGGGGCGCCCGCGGTCGCTTCGCGCGCCACCGCCGCCAACTGCCCGCCGCGATACGCCTTGGCCTCGAGGACGCCCCGCGCATACGGAACGGACCAGCGCACGTTGCCGGGCGCGGCCAGGCGTCGGCGGCCCAGGCTCCGCCCGTTCAGCCAGAGTTCGACTTCCTCGCAGTTGGAAAAGGCCTCCACGTCGATCGCCCGGCCCTCCCGCCCCGGCCACGTCCAGTGCGGCAGCAGGTGCAACACCGGCTGGCTCGTCCAGCAGGATTGGTAGTACCAGTAGTTGTCCTTGGGAAAACCGCAGGTGTCCATGATCCCGAAGTGGGAGTTGATGCACGGCCACGCGTAAGGCGTCGGTTCGCCGCGATAGTCGAACCCGGTCCAGACAAATCCGCCGGACAGCCATGGCCGCGGCCGGAAATATTCCAGCCACTGCTCGGCCGTATTCGACCAGGACAGATTGTTGACGTCGTAGGCGGAGACATACCCCTTGGCGGGATCGTTCGCATAGATTCCCCGCGTGCCAACCGTGCTGCCCTGCTCCGTGCCGACATTGGGCTGGGCGGGATGCTCCGCGTGGTAGGCATCCATGTCCGGGCCGATGTGGTAGTTCCATCCCCGCACCTGGATCACTCCGTTGATGCCGGCAAAGGAATCGCCTTCGGGCGCCGCGTACGTCACCGGACGCGTGGGATCGATCCGATGCGCCAGCGCCTGCATGGTGGCGGCCACCCGGCCGCCCGCGGGCGTGTCCTCGACGGAGAATTCCTCATTGGCGATCGACCAGATGGCGACCGACGGATGGTTGCGGTCGCGCCGCAGCTGCTCGCGCCACAGGCCGAGGTTGGCCGCATCGCTGCCCAGGAGCCGATTCTCGTCCATGACCAGCATCCCCAGGCGGTCGCAGGCTTCCAACAGCTCCTCGGTCGGCGGGTTGTGGGACGTGCGATACGCGTTGCATCCCATTTCCTTGAGCTTCGCGACCCGGAAATACTGCAGCGCGTCCGGCAACGCGGTCCCGACGCCGGCGTGATCCTGGTGATTGCAGGTGCCCTGCAAGGCATAGGGGCGGCCGTTCAGGAGGAAGCCCCGCCGCGGGTCGAAGCCCACCGTGCGGATGCCGAACTCCGTGCGCACGCCGTCCACGCGCCGGCCCGCCACGGTGACAGTGGTGACCAATTGGTAAAGGGCCGGATGTTCCGGAGACCACAGCTGCGGCTGGGCGACGGTTAGGGCTCCCTGCGCGGCGGCGGTTTCGCCCGCCGAAACCTGCACGGCCCCCGTCGCCTCGGCCACGGGGCGGCCCTGCGGGGAGACAATCTCCCAGGCGACCGCGGCATTCGCCCCGGCCGGCAGCCGGTTCAGGATCTCAGTGCTGAGACGCACGGTCGCCGGGCCGTTCGGGCCGCCCGCGGGGAGCTCGCTGGACACGAAAACGCCGTCGGGGGCGATCGCCACCGGCGCGGTCTTCACCAGCCAGACATGGCGGTAAATGCCCGCGCCTTCATAAAACCAGCCTTCCGGTTCGGAGGCGTCGACGCGCACCGCGACGACGTTGGGGCCCCCGCATTGGACCACGTCCGTGACATCGTAGCGGAAGCTGTTGTATCCGCTGGCGTGCCGCCCGACGGTCCAGCCGTTCACGAAGACGGTGCAGTCGCGGAACACCCCGCCAAACTCCAGCCAAATCCGCCGGCCCGCGTCGGCCTCGGGCAGATCGAAGCGCCGACGGTACCAGGCCACGCTGTTCTGGGGAAAGCCGCGGCCGATGGCCTTGAAGCCATGCGACACGTCCGCATGCGGATCGAAGGGCAGCTCCACCGCCCAGTCATGGGGCAGATCGACCCGGCGCCAGCTCGAATCGCCGAAGGCCGGCGCCGCGGGCCCGTAGCCGGTCCCGGCCTTGGCCCGGTACTGCCCCCCGCCCCACTCGTCTCCCAGGTGAAACGTCCAGCCGGCATCCAGGAGGATCCGGTCCCGGGGCGATGAAGCATCGGCGGCGCGAACAGGGGCGCACAGCGCGGCCAGGACGCAGAGCAGGATGAGCGGGGTTCTCATGCGAAGGGCATTGAAGCGGATTGACGAGACGCAACCAGAACAAATTCCGCACGCCCGCGGGCATGCCGGTCAGGCAAGCGGCGCTCGCTCCGGGGCAAGATCGCTTCTTGCGCCGGCGCGGGCGCCGCCGCTATCTAGAAAACGGCCCTCATGCCCCCCGCGAACGACGACAGCCTCATCGGCCATTTTTATGCCGCGGTCCTGGGCCGGACCTCCACGCCGGGCTGGCGCATCGTCGCCATCATCCTTCTGGCCATCGGCGCGCACCTGCTGGTCCGCGCCATCCGGGCCGTCAGCGAAGGGCTCGTGACCCGGGTCCACCGTTCGCAGTTCCCGCTGGGGAGCGTCGTCCAGCGGCCGAAAGTGATCACCGTCCACCGCCTCATCATGAGCGGGATCATCTTCGCCCTGTACTTCGTCGCCTTTGGCCTGATCCTGCGGGAACTCGGGATCGACCTGCGGGCGTACCTGGCCAGCGCCTCCGTGATCGGCCTGGCGATCAGCTTCGGTTCCCAGGGATTGGTTCAGGACGTAGTCATCGGCCTGACGCTGATCCTGCTGGATGCGATGGACGTGGGCGACATGGTCGAGATCGTGGGGTCGGCCACGGTTGTCGGCCTGGTGCAGGAGATCGGCCTGCGCTTCACCAAGATCGTCAATTTCTACAACCAGGTGGTCCTGATCCCGAACCGGACGATCGCCAACGTGAGCCGGTTCCCCCAGGGCGGGGTCGACGCCTATGCCGACGTGTGGATTCCGGCCGGCGCCGACCCCAGCGTCGTCCGGGCCACGCTCGGATCGCTGGCCGGGGGCATGCGGCGGCAATTCGCCGAAATCATTCTCAGCGAGCCGGTCGTGGTCGTGCCGCAGCAGCAGCCGGGAACGGATTGGGCTTATGCCCGCGTCCATTTCAAGATCTGGCCGAATCAGGGCTACCTCATCGAAACCACCTTCCGCCAGGAGGTTCTCAAGGCGATGCGCGCCTTCGATCCGAATTACTCGGACTGGCAGGTTCCCGTGACCTACCGCGCGGGCGATGCGGCCCCGACCGCGGCCCGTTAGCCCCAATTTTTCATGAAAACGCTTCAAGATCGACGAAGCGCCGCGCGAGAATCGACCGAAACCACCCGAGGTGGGCTCTCAGCCCATCGCTGGAAGGTTTCGGCCGGTTATCGCCCGGCGTCTTCCCTCGAGATTGAAGTGATTTTCATGAAAAATTGGGGCTAAGGCCCCGCGCCGGCGGCGAACAGTTGCCGCCTGCGCCAAGAGCGCTACGTTCACTTCCCCTTTATGTGGTTCCCCCTCGGTCTCCGTTCCCGTCCGCCCCGCCGCATCGGCCGGTTTGCCCGCAGCGTGGCTCCCGCCGCCCTGTTCCTGGTTTTCGCCGGCCCGCTGTCGGCCGGTTGGACGGCGAGCTGGTTTACCTCCCAGCAATTGACCGAGCCCAGAAACCTGCCCCCGGCGCCCGGCCTCAGCCACGCCACCTTGCGGCAGTATTTTCTGCCCACCTTGGGCGGCAGCCGCATGCGGGTGCAGATCTCCAACGCCTTCGGTCTGTCGCCCCTCGTCGTGAGCCGCGCGCGTATCGCCGTTGCCGGACCGAACGGCAGCATCGATCCGTCCACCGACCGCGCGCTGCTCTTTGGCGGCCGCGAACAGGTCATGGTGCCTCCCGGAGCGTCCTTCCTTTCCGATCCGCTGGATCTGGCGATTGCGCCGCTGCGGCGCATGGCGGTCACCTTGGCCATCGCGGAAGCGCCCACGATGGTCACCGGCCACCCGGGATCGCGCACCACGTCCTATCTCGCGCCGGGCGACGAGGCCGCCTCCGCCACGCTGCCGTCGCCGGCGACGGCGGAGCACTGGTATTTTCTCACGAGCCTCGAAGTGTGGACCGACGCGCCGGCCGCGGCCATCTGCGCCCTCGGCGATTCCATCACCGATGGACATGCTTCCATCACCAACGCGGACAATCGCTGGCCCGACGACCTCGCCCGCCGGCTTCAGGCTGAACCCGGCGACCGGTCGGTTGCGGTGCTCAACGCCGGCATCGGCGGCAATTGCCTGCTGCGCGGCGGGCTTGGCCCCAATGCCCTGGCCCGCTTCGACCGCGATGTGCTCGCCCCCCCCGGCGTGAAGTCGTTGATCGTCCTGGAAGGAATCAATGACATCGGCTCGGTGCTCAGACTGGGGAAGATGGGCCGGCCCTATGCCCACGCCGCCGACCTCATCCTCGCGCTGCAGCAGATCGTCGCGCGGGCGCACGCCCATGGCATCCGGGTGTTCGGCGGAACGATCACCCCCTATGGGGGCTGCAGCTTTTACTTTTCGCCCGAAGGCGAAGTCGAACGGCAGATGGTCAATGCCTGGATTCGCGCGCCGGGACATTTCGACGGGGTGATCGATTTCGAGGCGGCCGTGCGCGATCCGTCCGACCCGATCCGCCTGGCGCCGCGCTACGACAGCGGCGATCATCTGCATCCTTCTCCCGCCGGCTATCAGGCCATGGCGGACGCGATCGATCTCGCCGCCGTTGCGCCCGCGCATGGCTAGACGCGGCGCGCTTTGGCTCCTTTTCGGGGCGCTCCTGGCGGGCGCCGGCGGGTGGCTGCGGGCGGCGCCGGCGGCGGTCACGCTGCATATTTGCATCGACCAGTTCGGCTACCTGCCGGCGGCGACCAAGATCGCCGTTATTGCCAACCCGCAGGTGGGCTATAACGCCGGGGACGCGTATGTGCCGGGCGCGACGCTGCAGGTTCGAAATTGGGACGACGATTCCGTCGTGCTCGAGGCGGCGCCCGCGGCGTGGAACAACGGCGCCACCGACGCGATTTCCGGCGACCAGTGCTGGTGGTTCGACTTTTCCAGCCTGACCACGCCGGGCCGCTATTACATCTGGGATCCGGCGAACGGAAAAGGCAGCGCGCAGTTCCAGGTGGGGCCCGACATCTACCGGGCCGCCGCGATCCAGGCGATGCGCAGCTATTTCTATCAGCGCTGCGGCCACGCCAAGCTGCCGCCCTTCGCCGCCCCGCAGTGGAGCGACACGGCCTCGTTTCTCGGTCCCAATCAGGACACCGCCTGCCGGCTGGTGACCGATCCCGGAAATGCCGCCACGGCCCAGGATCTCCACGGCGGATGGGCCGATGCCGGCGACTACAATAAGTACACCAATTTTGCGCGCGGCACCGTCCAGAACCTGCTGCTGGCCTATGAGGACCACCCCAGCGTCTGGGGCGAGGATCACGGCATTCCCGAAAGCGGCAACGGCATCCCCGACATCCTCAACGAGGTGAAATGGGAGGTCGACTGGCTGCTGCGCATGCAGCAGCCGGATGGATCGCTGCTGAGCAAGGTTTCGGCCATAGGCGTCGACAGCGGCAGTCCGCCCAGCACTGACACCGCGGCCCGCTACTACGGCGCGGCTAGCACCTCGTCCACCCTGACCGGCGCGGACATCTTCGCCCATGCGGCGATCGTGTTCGGCTCGCTCGGCCAGCCCGCCGCGACCGCCTATGCGGCGACGCTGCGGACCGCGGCGATCAACGCCTGGAACTGGGCGGCGGCCAATCCCAGCGTGATTTACGACAACGCGGGCTTTACCAGCGCCGATCCCGAGGGCGAAACCACCCCGGCCGAGCATGCGGTCAGCCTCGCCCGCGCGGCGTGCATGCTGTTCGCCCTGACGGGCGACACCCAGTATCGCGACGTCTTCGACGCGAATTACACCCAGGCGAGCGTCTTCACCAATCCCTATTACCTGTCCCCGTACGACGCCGACGTGCACAGCGCCTTGTTCTATTATCTGCGCATTCCGAACGGCACGCCGGCGGTCAAAACGGCCATCGCCAATGCATTTCTCAACGGCGTGAGCCAGTTGCCCGACTTCCTGCCGGCCGCGACCAGCGCCACCGACCCGTACCGCGCTTATCTGGCCGCGCAGGACTACACTTGGGGTTCCAACCAGACGAAGTCGATGAAGGGAGGGATCTTTCTTTGGATCGTCCAGCAAAACCTCGCCCCGGCGAATGCCAACGCGTACCTTGAGGCGGCCGCGGGCTTCCTCCACTACCTGCATGGCACGAATCCGCTCGGCCTGGTGTTTCTATCCAACATGGGGGCTTATGGCGCCACGAATTCCGCCAGCCAGTTTTACCATTCTTGGTTTGGCTCGGGGCCCTATTCCAGCGCGGAGCCCAGTCCGGCCGCGCCCGCTCCCGGCTATCTGACCGGCGGCCCCGACCTGAGCTACGCCCCCGACCCCTCCTATACGGGCCCGCTGCTGGCTCCGCCGCTCGATCAGCCGGCCATGAAATCCTACAAGAATTGGAATATCGGCTGGCCCCAGGATTCGTGGGAGGTCACGGAAAACGCGATTTACTACGAGGCGGCCTACATCCGGCTGCTGTCCGCCTTTCTCGCGCCCGACACGTCGGTGACCCCCACGATCACGGCCCAGCCCGCCTCGCAGTCCATCACCACAGGCGGAACGGCGCAGTTTGCGGTCTCGGCGACCGGCCCCGGCACGCTGACTTATCAATGGTGCTTCGACGGCGTCCCGCTCAGCGGCGCGACCAACGCCACGCTGTCGCTTAGCGGTGTCGCCGCGACGCAGGCCGGTGCCTATACGGTCGTCGTGGGCAGCGGCACGTCGCTGATCACCTCCGCGACCGCGACGCTCACGGTGACGCCGGGCGCGCGGCTCCTGAACCTGTCGGCCCGCGCCGACGTCGCCGCCTCCGGCTCCAACCCGCAAGTCCTCATCGCCGGCTTTGTGATCGGAGGATCCGGATCCAAGTCCATGCTGGTGCGGGGGATCGGACCGGCGCTCGCGGGCTTTGCCGTCTCGGATCCCCTGGCCCTGCCCGAACTCACTCTTTTTGATGGGGGCTCGGCCGTCATCGCCACGAACAGCGGCTGGGGCTCGGCGCCGCAGCCCGGCGCATCGCCGCAGGCCGGGGATGCCTCCGCGGCCACGGCGCAGCTCTTCAGCCAAGTGGGAGCCTTCGCCCTCACCCCCGGCTCGGCGGACTCCGCCTTGGCTGCGGTGCTGCCGAGCGGATCCTATACGGCTCAGGTCAGCGGCCAGGACGGCTCAACGGGTGTCGCCCTCGCCGAACTCTATGACGCGGACACTCCCGGTCCGGCCTCGCGCCTGGTGAACATTTCCGCTCGGGCCGTGGTTGATGGCGGGACGCAAACCCTCATGGCGGGATTCGTCGTGTCCTCCGGAACCACGGAGACGGTTTTGCTGCGCGGGATTGGCCCCGCCCTCTCTCAGTTCGGCGTCGCCGGCTCTCTGCCTTCGCCGGAACTGGTTCTCTACGATGGCTCGGGACAAATCATTGCCACGAATACCGGCTGGGGAAATGCCGCGAGCCTCGGTCCGTCGGCCCTCGCCCCGTCGGCCGGCGTCGAGGCGGCCACGCCGGCCATCATGAGCAGCGTGGGCGCATTCGCCCTTCCGGCCGGATCGGCCGACTGCGCCCTGGTCGCCACCCTTCCGCCCGGCAAATATACGGTTGAAGTTCAAGGCGTGGCTGCCGCCGGCATCGCTTTGGCCGAGGTTTACGAGATTCCGTAGACGATCGCGCCAGCCACGCCGGAGGCCGAGGGGACGACTCCGGCCGCGGTTGCGCGCCGAAGAATTTTTCGGCAGCCTCCGTCCGTCCATGACGCAACCCCGCTCCCCCACCGCTCCGGCCCTCTTCGTGCGTCTCGGCGCCCGCGCGGGGCTGGTGAAGCTTTTGCGGCACTTTCACGCCCGCGCGCGCCGGCACCCGGGGTGCCTGATGATTCTGGGGCTGCTGGCGGCCGCGCCGCTGCTGCGGGCCCAGGCGCCCTCCGGGCGGCCGCGCTTTCCGTGGGAAATGACCCCGCAGGAGCGGCAGCGCCTGGATATGCTCAATGCGGCGGACGAAGCGAACATGCTGGCGCAGCTGGGCATCACTCAGCTCCGGCCGGGGCCCAGCGGGATGCCCGGCAGGCCCAATCCCGCCAACACCGACCCGGCCAAGGCCAACCCGTATCCGAATTATCCCGACCCGTTGGTCATGGCCGACGGCCGCCCCGTGACCTCACCTGAAATGTGGTGGCGCGAACGCCGGCCGCAGATTGTCGCTCTCTTCGAGGAGAACGTGCTCGGCCGGATCCCGCCCCACGTCCCCAAGGTCGCCTGGTCGGTCGCGCGGACCGTTTCCACCGCCGTGGGCGGCATCCCGGTCGTCGGCCGAGAGGTCATCGGCCGGGTCGACCACTCCGCCTGCCCGCAAATCTCCGTGAACCTGCGCATGGTGGTGGTCGTGCCGGCGCAGGCGTCCGGGCCGGTGCCGGTGCTGATGATGTTCGGCTTTGGCTCGATGCCGGGGACGCCCGAGCCCTGGTTCGGGCCGCCCGGGTCCGAGCCGCCCGATCCGCCGTCGACGGTCCAGCTGATTCGCGACGGCTGGGGCTACGTCTCGATCGATACGGCGAGCATCCAGGCGGACAACGGAGCGGGCCTGACTTCCGGCATCATCGGCCTGACCAATCACGGCCGGCACCGCAAGCCCGACGATTGGGGAGCCCTGCGCGCCTGGGCCTGGGGCGCTTCGCGCGGGCTCGACTACCTGCAGACGGATCCCCAGGTGGATGCGCGCCGGGTCGGCATCGAAGGGGTGTCGCGCTACGGCAAGGCGGCGCTGGTCACCATGGCTTTCGACCCGCGATTTGCCGTCGCCCTGATCGGGTCGTCGGGCGAAGGCGGGGCAAAGCCTTACCGCCGCAATTTCGGCGAGGCGGTGGAGAATATCGCCAGCTCCGGCGAATACCACTGGATGGCAGGCAACTTCCTGCGCTATGCCGCCGCCAAATCCAAATTCGGCCGCCTCGACGCCGGCGACATCCCCGTCGACTCTCCGGAATTGATCGCCCTGTGCGCGCCGCGGCTGACTTTCATCAGCTATGGCATCCCCGCCAAGGGCGACGCCAAGTGGCTGGATCAGCAGGGCAGCTACATGGCGACCGTCGATGCCAGCCGGGTTTACCGGCTGCTCGGGGCCCGCGGGATCGGCGCGGGCCAGGATTACCACACCGCGCAGATGCCGCCCGTTAACGCCGGCCTGCTCGGCGGCCAGCTCGCCTGGCGGCAGCACGACCAGGGCCACCAGGATCGCTCCAACATGAAGTATTTCCTGGCCTGGGCCGATCGCATGATGGGCCGGCCACGCCTGACGGCCTCCGGGAGTCTTGCAGCGGCGATGCCGCGCGGCGACGGGCCGCCGCGCTGACCGTATCGCCCGGAATTTGCCGCGCGGCGCGCGGCGGCGCGAAGACCGCGCCGTGAACACCCTGCGCTGTCATAATCGTTGCGCCGGGCAGCCGGCAAAGTCACATTAGGCCGCTTGCTGCCGTCTCCACCCTTGGATGCCGTGGTCGTCGGGTCGGGCCCCAACGGCCTTACGGCGGCGGCAACGCTCGCACGGGCGGGGGCTTCCGTGGTGGTGCTCGAGGCGGCCGATCGGCCAGGCGGCGGATGCCGCACGCTGGAGCTGACCGAGCCGGGACTGCTTCATGACAGCTGCGCGGCAGTGCACCCGATGGCGATGCTCTCGCCCGCTTTCCAGGAGCTCGAACTGACGGCGCTCGGCGTTGAGTGGGTCTGGTCGCGCTACGCGCTGGCCCATCCTCTTCCCGACGGGCGGGCCGCCGTGCTGGAGCGTTCGCTGGATGCGACGGCCCGCGGGCTCGGCCCGGACGGCCCGGCATGGACCCGGCTGCTGCACCCGCTGCGCCACGAGCCGGCCCTGCAATCGGTCCTGCGTCCAGCGTGGCGCGTGCCGCCTGGATTTTGGCCGCCGCTCGCGCCCTTCGGACTCCACGCGGCGCGCGGAGCCGGACCCCTGGCCCGGGCGAGCTTCGAGGGCGAGTCCGCGCGCGCCCTATTCGCCGGCTGCGCCGCCCACGCCAATATGCCCCTGGACGAAGCGGGGTCGGCCGCCTTCGGGCTCACGCTGGCCGGATCCGCGCACCTGACCGGCTGGCCGCTCGTGCGCGGGGGCTCCGGCCGAATCATCGACGCGCTCCTGGGCCGGCTGACGGAAGCGGGCGGAAGCCTGATGCTGGGCCGGAAGGTGGCCTCGATCGGCGACCTTCCCTCTTCGCGGGTGGTCTTGTTCGATTTGAACCCGCGCCAGGTGGCGGAGATTTGCCGCGGCGCGCTTCCGGACGGCTATGCCGGCCGCCTTGCGCGCCACCCTCTCGCGGCCGGCGTGTTCAAGATTGACTGGGCTCTCGATGGCCCGATCCCGTGGCGCAATCCGGAGTGCGCCCAATCCGCCACCGTCCACGTGGTCGGGGACTTTGCCGAACTGCTTCGCAGCGAGTCGGAGGTGGCCGAGGGCCGGCCGCCGCAAATGCCGTTCGTCCTCCTGGTGCAGCCGACGCTGGTCGACCCATCCCGCGCCCGGCCGGGGCGGCACATCGGCTGGGCCTACTGCCATGTTCCCAATGGCTCGACCGAGGACATGACCCAGCGGATCGAGTCCCAGGTCGAACGCTTCGCGCCGGGCTTTCGCGACCGGATCGTCGCTCGCACCACCCGCACCGCGGCGCAAACCGAGGCCTCCAATCCCGCGATGGTGGGCGGCGACATCGGGGGCGGGCGCAACGACCTGCGGCACTTCTTGTTTCGTCCCGTGCCGCGCTGGAACCCGTATCGGACACCCAATCCGCGGCTGTTCTTGTGCTCGACGGCAACGCCGCCCGGCGGCGGCGTGCACGGCATGTCCGGCCACTGGGCGGCGCAGGCCGCGCTGGGCCAGTTGCGGCGGCGACGCTGATCTTCCATGCGCATCACGATTCTCGACGGGGAGAAGTTTTCCGATCTGGATTGGGGACCGCTGCGCTCCCTCGGCGAGGTCGTCGTGCTCGAGCGCACGCGGGCGGCGGACGTGCCCCGCGCCGCCGCCGGCGCGGCGTGCCTGCTGACAAACAAGTCGCCTCTCGACGCGCGCGCGATCTCCGCCTTGCCGGAGTTGCGCTATATCGGCGTCCTGGCGACCGGCTACAACGTGGTCGACGGGGCGGCCGCGCGGGCGCGCGGCATCCCCGTCTGCAACGTGCCGGAGTACGCACCGCGGCCGTCGCGCAGCATACCATCGCTTTGCTCCTCGAGGTGGCGCAGGGCGCGGCCGCGCACGCCCTGACCGTGCGCCAGGGCCGCTGGGCCGAGGGCAAGGCGGATTGGTGCTATTGGGATGCCGCGCCGCTGGAGCTGTCGGGCCGGACCATGGGCCTGGTCGGATCCGGCCGCATCGCGCAGGCGGTCGCCCGCATCGGCCGGGCCCTGGGCATGGCGGTCCTCTTCGCCACGCGGACCGGGGGCCGCGGGGAATTGCAGAGCGTGCTGGCCGCGAGCGACGTCATCAGCCTGCACTGCCCGCTGACCGCCGACAATCGCGAGCTGATCTGCGCCGAGACTCTCGGCTGGATGAAGCCCGGGGCCATCCTCATCAACACCAGCCGCGGGGGTCTGGTGAACGAGCTCGATCTGGCCGACGCCCTCAATCACGGCCGGCTGGGCGGCGCGGGGCTGGATGTCCTATCCCTCGAACCTCCGCCGGCCGGCCATCCTTTGCTCACGGCGCGCCATTGCCTCATCACCCCGCACATGGCCTGGGCCGCCACCTCCGCCCGCGCTCGCCTGCTCGAAACCGCCGTAGCCAACGTGGGCGCCTTCCTGGCCGGGCGACCGCAGAACGTCGTCAATTAATTCTGCCGGAGCGCGGCGGCCGTTTCGGGGGCGATCAGGTTGAACTGCTCCAGGTCGGGAGTGGACGCCCGGTAGGTTTCGAGGAAGCCCGCCACCAGGTCGCGCCGGTCATCGGGCACGAGTCCCGCCTGGTATTCGCTTTCCAGATGCTGGATGGAGCGGTCCGGATCGAACCCCAGGTGCCGCAGCGGCTCGATCAGGACCTCCCGCAGCGCGCGCTTGCGCGCCGCGAGGTCGCCGGCGGGCGCGGGGAGCAGTCCCTCCTGGCGGGCCGCGTAGCCCGCCTGCGCCAGGGCCGACAGGGCGCGCTCCAGGTCGTCGCCCTGGACATCCAGGGTGCGCGAACATCCGGGTCCGGCCAGCAGCACGGCCAGAAGCAAGATGACAATCGCATTGCGAACGGCGCTTCCCTGCGGATTCATGCAGGCCCAATCTTAGCAGGGATCCGAAGTTCTCCGGGGAGGGGTCTGCCGCCCTTTTCCCCCTTCCGCGTTTACGGCGAGCCGGGCCGATCGACGACTTGGGCCCACTCGGGATGGGGCGTCAGCCGTCCTGCGGCGTCGTCCCAATGCAGATGGGTGACGCGGTAGGCGCCCTTTTCGTAGGCGTAAGTCCTGCCGTCGTCGTCGTAGAGGGCAAAGTCGGCGTCCGCCCCGGGATAGATGCGCACGCCCACGATCGCCTGGCGGTCGGCCGTGCTGCGCACGGCTGAGCCGAGCGGAATGATCGATCCGGCCCGGACAAACAAGGGCAGCCGGTCAATCGGGGCCGCCACCGTTAGGGTTTGGCCACCGCGGCTGCGCTCGCCCGTCCAGAAATTGTACCAATCCGCGCCCGCGGGAAGATACACCTCGCGCTGGGTCATGCCCTGCTCGTGCACCGGTGCTACGAGGAACGCGGGGCCGAACATGTACTCATCGCGCAAGTCCGCCACGCGCGGGTCGCCCGGGAAATCCATGAACAGGGCCCGCATGAAAGGCGCCCCGGTCTCATAACTGCGCCGGGCTTGCGAATAGATATAGGGCATCAACTCGTAACGCAACCGCAGGTACTTCTCGAGAATCGGCTCCGCCTGCCGGCCGTAGGACCACACCTCGTTGTAGCGCCGGCTGCCATGGGTGCGAAAGATCGGCTCGAACGCGGCATATTCGAACCAGCGTGTGTACAATTCGGGATAATCGTCATAGCCGCCGACGGTGGCGCGGGCGTCGGAGGGATCGAGCAGCGGCGGCCGGCCCGGGTGGTGCTCGGCCGGCAGGTACTGCCAGCCGCCCGTGTCGTTGCTCCAGTTCGCAAACCCCGAGGCGGTGAAATCCAATCCGGTCGGGATCTGCCGGGCCAGCGTGTCCCAGGTGGGATAAATGTCGGAGGACCAGAAGAGCGTGCCATTGCGCTGGGCGCCGAGATAGGCATCGCGGGACAGGATGAGCGCCCGGCGGTTCTCGTCGCGCCGATATCCGTCGTAGAGCGCCGCCGTATGGAAGAGCGGGTAAACGTTGAAGTATTCGGTCCCCGGGCCGACATAAAAGTAACTGCCATTGGGCGGAAGGTCGGGCTCCGTCTCGTCGGCCCACAAGCCGTCGAACCCGCGGCTGAGGATATCGTCGCGCACCGTCGCCCAATACCACCGGGCGGCGGCCGGGTTCGTCGTGTCGATGTCGGAGCCGGCGCGGTCATAAGGCAGGCCATTGGTCGGGGTGCCGTCCGCCAGATGCTCGAACCAGCCGTGGGACAGGATCTCCGCGTAATAGCGATCTTCGGGCACGAACCGCGGCCATACGCTGATCATCGTGGAGAAGCCCATCGCATGCAGCTTGCGGTTCATGGCCGCCGGGTCCGGCCACTTCGCCCCGTCGAAGTCCATCTGCCCCATCTTGGTATAGTAGAACCAGTCCACCACCAGGACGTCCGCGGGCAGCTTCCGCTCCCGATAGCCGCGGGCGACCGCCATCACTTCGGCCTGGGTGCTGTACCGCTGCTTGCACTGGATGTAGCCGTAGGCGGACTTGGGCAGCAGGCGGGTCGGCCCGGTCAGCAGCCGGTAGCCGGAATAAATCTCGTCCGTGTTCGCCCCGACGATGACAAAGAACGACACCCGCCGGCCCACTTCGGACGTCCAGCGTGTCTGCTCATTGAAGCCCGGACGGACGGTCGTGCGGGAGGGATTGTCCCAGATCACGCCATAGCCCTTGTTCGTGACCAGAAAGGGCACGCCGATGCTCGGGCCGCCGGCGGCCGTGTAGTCGTGCCAACAGCGCACCTCATGCCCGCGATGATCGAGAAAGCCCTCCTGATTCTGACCGAGGCCATAATAATGCTCATCGTCGGGGGATCGAAATACCGCCCCCACCTGGAAAAACGGCGGATCCGTCGGGCG
>DASRSH010000094.1:0-32391 GCA_035656575.1 Opitutaceae bacterium | reverse complement strand
CAGCCCGGCGCCGCCGCCCAGGCCGCGGCGATGCCCGCCAGCACCACCAGACGCTGGGAAGCGGAGTTCAGGACGAAGGGGGGACGGATCGGCTCCTCCAGATGACGGCAATGGCGGCCAGGCTCGCGACCGACCCCAGCACCAGAACGGCGCGCGCGCCCGCGGCCTTGGCCGGCGGGAGGGAACCCGCCCAGCGCCAGCCCAGGGCGCCGGTGAGCACCACGACGGCAAAAAACGCCGTCATTGCCGCGCCGACCTTCTTCATCCGGACCTCGCTTCCGCCCCGGAGGCGGCGAAGCCGTGCTCGCCATGCCAGGCGCAGGAGCAGACCATGCGCGCCCGCTCCGCCTCGGACGGGAACATATGATAGAACATCGCGATCGCCATCGGGATCGTGACGATGGTGTTGTAAAACAAGTGGAGCTCGACGCGGGGAATGATCAGTTGAACGAGGCTGGTCGGCTCCTGGGCGTGGAAAAAGTACTGCCCGGTGATCGCCTGATATTGCAGCAGCGCGTGCTCGATATGATGCCAGAACTGGATCCAGAAGGCCGTCATCCACCAAACGTGGGAGCGGCCGACGAAGGCCTTCCGCAGGACCCAGAACGCGATGAGCATGATCAGGGCGATGACGTAATGCAGCGTCTCGGTCCGGATGAGCCAGGGAAAGGGCAGCCCGAGGAGGCCGCGGGCGTCCGGTATCTTCCAGCCCAGGACGTAGATCTCGAAGGCCTGGGAAAAATGCTCCGCCCAGTGCGCGAGCACCAGGGCGGTAAAGCCCCAGAGCGCGCGCTCATGCCAGGGCCCGTTCAGCTTCTCGGAAAGGGAGAGGCCTGCGGTCGGCGACGTCTGAAGCGGTGGGTTCATGGGGTACGGCCCGGCGGCTGACCCGCGATCGTGGAGAGGCACGCGCCCAAGCCGCAATGCCTTTGGGGTCAATCGAATCAAATGCGGGGCGAAATGCCGCCCGCGGGCTCCAGACCGCAGCGCCCGAGCATCGCCGCAATGTCCCCCTCCGAGGCATGGAGCTTCGCGGCGTTCCGGTAAAGGTCCTCCACCCGGGACGGATACCAGGGGTCCCGCTCCGGGTCGGTCAGACCGAGGATGTCGAGGGGCTCGATCGCCGCCTTGACCCGCTGGTCCAGGCTGGGATCACCCGGGGCCAGCCGCGAAAGCTGAGCGAGCTGGGGTCCGAACGCCGGATCGCGGCAAAGCAGGAAATCCGGCACGGCCGAGCTCCGGCCCAGGCGCCGGCAGACTTCCGCATAGCTGGCGGCGGCGAAATAAACCAGGCTCAGCCGCTTGAATTCCTCGAAGCGGTTCAGCCGCGCGTACAGCGCCCCCACGAAGCGGGACGTCGCCTCGAATTCGCGCGTGGTTGCCCGGGTATAGTCCTCGAGTCCGCCCGCGAACTCCGCCGTGCCGATGCGCCGCAGCAGCCGCGCCACCCGCTGGACGCCCAGGAGCGTCAGCGGGAAGCCGGTCGAAAGGAGCGGATCGACGACGCCCGCCGCCGACGGCAGCATCGCCCAGCGCCTGCCGGCCACCTGCGGGCTCTGGAACGGGACGCGAGGCTGATGCACGAACGGTGTCACCGCGCGGGCCGGCGCAAACACTTGGGCCAGCGAGGGCAGTCGCCCCAGCAGCTCCTGCCAGGCAGCCGCGCCGCGCCGCAGGTCGAGGCCTGAAGCGAAAGGCTCCGCGACCACGGCTCCGGCGCTGGCGACGCCGTTGTTGAACCGCAGGACCCAGATCCAGCCGCCGTCAAAGAGATGGTGCACGGCAGCGTCCTCCTGGCCGAAAGGCGGCGCTTCCGGCGCGAACTCGCCGGGGAGGGGCGCCACGCCGCGGAAGTGCGCGAACAGCGCCTGGGTGGCGGGGAATCCCGGCACTTCCCTTTCTGCCAGGCCGAGCGCCTGGTGGAGGAATCCCCGCGGTCCGCTCGCGTCGATGAGAAAGTCGGCCGTGAAGGCGACGGCCTTGCCGCCGCGCCGGCCGGTGAGGCGAATCCTGTCCGGTTCCTCGGCCAAGCTCAGCAGCCTGGTCTCGTCCACATATTCAGCGCCCAGCTCCTGGGCGAACTGAACCAGGCGGCGGTCCAGCTCGGGCCGGTACCAATGGGTGTCCGCGACGTTCTCGTTGGGGCTGGCGCCGACCATAAGCTGCCGCCGCAGGCTTTCCCCCGGTTCCGCCGGAAACGGGCGGCCCAGTTCGTGGTGGAAGAACGTGAAGCCGCGCTTGATCCCGCACGCGAGGTCCGGAAACCGCTGCTGCCACGTGCCCCATTTCGAAAGGGGGCGCAGGAAAGGCAGATCGAATTCGTCCGCGATTTCCTCGACGAGCAGGTTCGTCAGCGGGGTCGTCGACTCGCCGATCGCAAACCGGGGGTGCCGCCCGCGCTCGATCAGCCCGACGGAGAAGCCCAGGCGGCGCGCGGCCATCGCGGCGAGGGAGCCCGCGAACCCGGAACCGACGACGGCCACCTGGAAATGGCGCGCGCTCATGTGCCGCCGCAGTCCGGGCACGCCACGGGCGGCCGGTCCTGCTGCTCCAGGTTCATCGCCTGGATGCGCGCGATCCGCGCCTCGGCGCAGCGCGGGCAGGAGGCGAACGTGTCGATCCCCCAGGTATCCGCGAAGACCCGGCCCTGCCCCAGAGCGAGGCTCTGGCGGTGCGCGGCCTCGAGCGAGGCGAGGGTGGGGGGGACGAATTCCCCGCTCGCCTGCAGAGCCTCCATCGCTCCATTGCCCGTCCGCGTCAGGATCAGGGAAACGGCGCCGGCGCCGCAGGAGAACGCGAAGGCGGCCGATTTCACCGCCCACGCGACGCCCTCGTCGGCGTCGAGAAAGGGAGGATTGACCAGAACGAACGCCCGCACGGCGATGGCCCGGCGGCGGAGATATTCCACGGCGCGCGCGAACGCGCGCAGATCGAACTTCTTGTTCAGGCGCCGGAGCACCTCCGGGTGGGCGGTTTCCAGGCCGAGGGCGATTTCAAGGGCGCCGGCGAGCCGGCCCTGCAGCTCGGCGGCCCGCTCGCCGATCAGCGCCGGATGCGACTCGACCACGACGTTGGCGGCAAAGCCGACGGCGTCCGCAATCGCTCCCACGTCGCCCGGCGGTATCGCCGCCGCGTCGAAGAAACTGCCGCTATTGTAAAGCTTCACCTGCCGCGGAAGCGCTCCGGCCCGTTCCCATTCGCGCACCGCGAACGCGATTTGGCGCGGAATTGCGCCCGCGGGCACGGACTGCAGCGTGGTGTCTTTCCAGAGGTCGCACATCAGGCAGCGCCAGGGGCATTCCCGGTTGGTCAGCAGAATGACGCCCGAGCGCGCGGTCTCGCCCGAAGCCAACCGCTCCTCTTCCAGGAAGACGCCGTGCGGACGCTCCGGGTCGGGCAAACGCGCGCGCGGGGGGCGCCGGGCCAGGATCCATTCCGTCCACCCCGATTCAGGATAGACCGCAGTCATGGCTCAGGAATAAAGCGCGTGAAATTGCCGGCGGTAGTCGGCCTCCTCGGCCCCGAACTTCGCCTTCAGCCGCTCGACCGGCAGGGCGCCGTGCTGGAAGCGGCGCTTCGGAAAGACCGGCATGTCGATTCCGGTCACCGCCTTGATCCCGCGGCGCACGATCTCGCCCTTGAGCGCATACAGCTTCTCGACGCTCATCCCCGTGAGCGTCTCGAACGGAATGCCCTCCGCCACGGCGATGACATCGGGGCGGGTGTAGGGGCTGAAGCCCTCGAATCCCAGGGTGCGGGCGGGCGCGTAGGTGCGGGCATAGCTGCGGCTCAGGCCCCCGCTGTAGGTCAGCGAATGCTTGATCCGGCCGACTCCCCAGCCTTCCTGGTAGAGCATGAGATTGTTCACGACGCTGCGGATCGTGAGCTCCGGATTCTCCTCGATCGGATAGTCCTTCAGGTTTTCGTCCCCGCCGTCGCCATCGGCGAGAAATCTCCATTCCGGGTAGCGCGCGCGGATCGCGCGGCAAAGCGCCAGGGCCATGGAGGCGCACTCCACATCGAGGGGCTTGTAGTCCTCGAGCACCCGCAGGGTTTCGGCGGTGTCGAGTCCGGCCGGATCCGCGCCCAGCGTTTCGAGAAACAGCCCGAGTCCGAGCGAATCGAGAAACGCATGCGCCTGCCGGGCGTCCGGTCCCGATCCGAGGTCGAGCGTGAAAGCCTTCAGCCGGGACGGGTTCAGCCCCAGCTTGAGCATCGCGTGATAAAGGACGAGGAAGACGGAGCCGCTGTCGATGCCGCCGGAAAAGCAGACGCCGATTGGCTCCGATTCGGGAATGAGTTCGAGCCACTTGACCATCTCGTCCGCCAGCGCCCCGATGTAGTGGCGGCCGATCGCTTCCACGTCCGCCGGTTGCGCATTGCGGGCGGGATTGAAGAAGCGCGTGTACGTGGGGTCGGGATCCGGGCATCCGACCAGTTGGATCTCGGTCACGTAGTGGGCGGGCACCATGCGGGTGTAGCTGGGGTGAAACTGCTTCTCCAGGCCCTCGAGGCGCAGTTGGCGGTGAATGGCGTCGATCCGGTCGGCCACGATGAGCGCCGGGCCCTCGCGCCGCTTGGCCAGGAAGTAGCGCAGCGGCCGGTCGAGGGAGCGGGCCATCCGCACCTGCTTGCCGTGGCGAGCGACCAGCGCGAAGGAGCCGTCGATGGCGCGAACATCCTCGGGCGTGCCGCTCAGGATGCGGGCGCGGGCTGCTTCGATCGTCAGGTTGCGGATCCGATTGGCCGCGGGGTCGGTCAGGTCGACGAGGCGTTCGATATAGTCGTGCATGATGGGTGATTTGAAAATGGGTTCAGGGGGAGACGGCGGGCTGGCGAGCCAGGACCGTTGGTCCCACCCACCGGGTATCATAGGTCTCCGTCCCACCCGCATCGAGCGAACGGGGACGGGGCTGCGCGCCGTAGGCCTGGTCGTCCATGCCTTGGAAGGGCAGCGGCGTCACCCGGTCGCCGTCGCGCACATGGAAATCGGCGTCCTTGTCCCAGCCGTCGACGTAGAGAAAGAAGTCCCGCACCATCCCGGCCGCCTTCGGCGGCAGCCGGCCGGCGGCGAAGCGCAGGGTGATCTCGTCGCCTCCATTGAGGATCGCCAGCCTGTCGTCGGTGGCCGAAATCAGTGCGCGGACGTCGCCGTACCGGGTGCACCAGCCGGCGGGCGTGAAATCCCACGGCGGCACGCCGCGAACCTGGCCATAATCCGGGGTGAGCGGATGGCCGGGGCTTTGGGGCAGGTAGGCGCTGAAGCCCCGCCAGTGGAGATCGGCGGTGTCCGCCGCCAGCCACAACGCCGGCGCCGCCGGCGCCCGTTCGCACAGCAGCGCCGCATCCCAGTGGATTTCAAAGCCGGTGGAGAGCCGCAGCCGGCGCGACCCCTCCGGCAGGCGCCCCGCCAGGTCGACGAGAATCGTCTTGGTCTTGCCCGACGGGGCGCCCACTTCGGCCGCCACCTTGCGCCAGGAGCCGTCCGCCGTCTGCACCTCGAGCACGGGAAACGGCGGCCCGACGGCCGGGTCCAGCGCGGCGGCGACGTTGGCCATTCCGCCGCCGAACTGCAGCCATCCATTCAGCGCCAGGACGAGGGGACGACGGGTGTCGAGCGGTCCGAAGTCCAAGGTGAGCGAATACGGTTCCGCGAGGCCCCGCAGCTGCGGCCGCCGCAGGGCCACGGGCGAAGCCATATGGCCGTCGGCGCGCGCCAGGTCCTGGGTCTCGTCCGCGCCGTCGCTGCGGATCGCCCGCAGCGGCGCTCGCAGCGGCCGCAGGGTCCACACCTCCGGGGCGGGGAAGGGCGGGGCCGGACGCAGCTTGCTCGTGGAGCCGACGATCGTGCCTTGCGGGTGGTCGACCACCACCAGGCGCGCCTCGTCCAAGTACAGGATTTCGCGGAGTTCATCGGTCAGCCGCAGCTCATAGGCGCCGCCGCGCGGAACCAGCGCGCGCTCATCCCCCAGCGCGATCAGCTCTCTCGGATCCGACGGCACCAGGCGGGAAGCGCTCAGGGGCAGCCCGAGCGGAGCCGCTCCCAGGATGTCGGTGACGAAGCGAAAGCGGCGGCCGTTCCACGCATACAGATAGGGGCACGAGCCGGAAGGCAGCTTGGGTTCGACGACGTCGAACGCCGTCCGGGTCACGGGAACATCGACGTTCGTCGTCGCCAGATCCATCCAATGGATGGCCAGCGTGTCCAGCCGGGCATGCCGCCCGGTTCCGATCTCGATCGGCAGCGAATGAATGGTGCGGCTCGTCCGCCACCGGCCGGCGCTGACTTCGACCCGCACGCCGAGTCCGCTGGCGTTCGAGCGCCGGCCGTCCAGCCGGAGCTTCAACTGGTGGTTCGCCGCCCCGCCGACATTGCGCAGGAGCCGCACGCCCTGCGGGGTGACGAGCATGAGATCGGTAGCGCCGGAGCCGGAGAAATCGGCGGCCACCGCCCCCTCCACGGCGCCCACGCCGCCCAGGCCCAAGGCATCGGTCACGTCCTTGAAGCCCGCGTGCCCTTCATTGCGCCACGCCCGCATCCCATTCGGGCCGTAGGCGATGATGTCCAGCCAGCCGTCGTTGTCGAAATCGGTGAGGAGAAGGCCGGCCGCCTCCAGCCCGCGCAGCGGAAGCACGAGCGGCCCCTTGCTGCCGCTGAGGAGAACCCGCAGGTCCGAACCGGTGCCGATCACGACGTCCAGCTCGAGATCGTTGTTGAAATCCCCGGCGGCGAAGATCCGTCCGCTCGGCCAGCCCGCGCTCACGTCCTCGGCGCGGAATTTCGAAGCTCTCGGTTCCACGAACGCCGCGGGCGGCCCGCTGTCGCGCGCCACAAACACGTTCGGCAGCCCATCGTTGCCCCAGTCTTCGACATCGACGCTGCGCGCGCCGGGCAGCGCCGCCGGCAGGCCGGTGTCATCCGCCGCGTCGAACGCCATGTTTCCCAGGTTGCGCTGCACCTGCAGTCCGCGCCCGTCGGGCTCGACCGTGAGCAGATCGAGATTGCCGGTGAAATCCAGGTCGGCGAGGACGCCGGCCCGGGCCCGCAGATGGCGCAGGTGGGCGATGGCGGTCACATCCATGCCGCGGCCCGTTTTGCCGAAACGGTACACCCGCGAATCGTCCGGGCCCAGGACGACGACTTCCGCGGCCCCGTCGTCGGCCAGATCGCCGACCAGGGCTTGCCGATATTCCGCGGAGGCGCGCGCCGGCAGCGTTCGGCCGGCGGCGGTGAACTTTCCGCCGTGGTTGTCGAAAAGGCGGAATCCGCCCGACTTTTCCCGGGTGACCAGGCTGTTGCGGCCGTCCTGCGCGTAGTCGATGACGGCGATCGGCCCGCGCAGCGTCGCCGCCGCCGTGCCGAATGCGCCCGCGGTCTCATCGACAAACCGGACGGCGATTCCGGGCCGGTCCGGCTGCGCGAGAACGAACGGCGCCCGCGGCTGAGTATAGACGCACTGCTCGAGCGAGAAGGGATCCGAGGGCGGAGCGCCGCTGCGGGCGACGAGCCGGTCGTGCTCCCGCATTTCGCCGGCGGCATCGGCTTTCCGCCCGAGCCGGCGGTAGAGTCGGCTGAGCTGGTAATGCGCTTGGGCGTGGCCCGGATCGTAGAGCGTCACCGTGAGGAAATCGTTGAGCGCGGCATTCGTCTGCCCCGCGGCTTCCTGGGCCAGGCCCAGCTGATAGTTGAGCGCGGTGACCCGAGGATTGATCGCCTGCGACTGCTGAAACGCCTGAACGGCGGCGGTCCAGTCCGACAGGTGCATGTCGGCGCAGCCCATGAGGTAGTAGGCCGCCGCGTTGTTGCGATCCAGCCGGAGCGCCTCCCGGGCCATCGCGATGGCGTCGGCGTCGCGGCCCAGCCGAAGCCAGGCGTTCACCAGGTTGAGGCGGACATCGACCGACTCGGGCGCCAGCGCGAGCGCCCGCTCGTAGATCGCGGCCGCCCCCGGCACATTTCCCTCCGTGAAGAGGGAGTTGCCGCGGCCGACCATCTGGACGAAGCCCTCGCTCGGAACGGCGGCGCGCCGCCGCAGGATGAGCATCGCGGCACCCGCAAGGCAGGCCAGGACCAGAAGGAACAGGAACGAGCGGCGCATGGGCCTCAGGAGGGCTCAGCGGGCGGGCTCCCCATCCGCGAGCGCCGCCGGCCAGTCCGCTGAGGGGTTGCGCCTGACATCGGCGGGCAGAATGCCGCCGGTTCCACGACGGTCAACGGATTCCGGTTTTGGGCGTGCATCCGTCGGCCCGAGTGGAAGCGGCGTCCCGCCGCTTTCACCACCGCCAACGGCCATGCCACCCGGTTTGTGCTTGCCGCCGGCGCGCGCCGGACCAATAGCAACCGTCCGATGCTTCGCCCCTTGTCTGCCGCCGTGTTCGTCTGGCTGGCGGCGTCTTTCGCCCGGGGCTCGGGCGACGTGCAGTGGTCCGGCCTCGACGCCGCGCTCGCGCGCTCGCGCGCGGAAAACAAGCCGATCTACGTGCTGGCCTGCGCGCCGCTCAACGAGCTGTGCCGCGCCACTTTGGACGCGCTGCGCCGGCCCGAAACCGCGGAGTTTTTCAACCGGCATTTCGTCTGCGTGCTCCTGGACCGGGATGCGCGCCCCGACTTTGCCGCCGCGGCGCAGCGCTACCTGCGGGAGGTGAAGCAGATGCCGGGTTGGCCCGCCCAGCTTTGGCTCACGCCGCAGGGGGAGCCGTACGACGGCGCCAACTACCTTCCTCCGGGCGAGGAGTGGGGCAAGAAGAGCCTTTCCGAAATCGCCCGGGCCGACGCCGAGGCTTGGGAGCATCAGCCGGCGGCGTGCCGCCGCCAGGCGCGCGCCGCGCTGGCGCTGCTGCGCGGACGGGCTCCAGCGCTCCAGACCAAGGCGGAGAGCGTTGACGCCCTCGCCGCTGAGGGGTTCGCCGCCTGGAACAACCAGTACGATTCGGCCCACCCCGGCTTTGGCCCGCCGCCCCGCTACCCGGAACCGGAACTGCTCCGGGCGATGCTGGCCCGCGGCGGAGCCGATCGGCAGCGCGCCTTGGCCGCGCTGCGCTGGCTGGCCGCCTCCGCGGTCCGCGATCCCCTCGATGGCGGGTTTTTCCGCTATGCCCAGGACGCGGGCGGGGCGCTGCCGTATCCGCAGAAGCTCTTGTCCGACCAAGCCCGGCTCGCCCTTGCCTACCTGGATGCCCAGGCAGTGCGGCCGGAGGCGGTGTTTGCCGGCGCGGCGCGCGGCGCGATCCGGTATGTCCTGACCACGCTGGCGCGCCCCGACGGCCTGTTTGCCCTGGCCCAGGACGGCACCGACCCACGCTGGACGGCCTTTTACGCGTGGAAGGCGGCCGACGTCGCCCGCATCCTGGGCCGCCGGGCGGGCGCCTTCGAGGCGGCCTTTTCCGTCAGCCCCGCGGGCAATGTTCCGGCGGACGCGGATCCCTCCGGGCAATACGCCGGCCTGAACCTCCTGCGCCGAAGCGCCGGTCTGATCCCGCCGGCCGGCGAGGGCGAGCTGGCCGCCGACGAGGCGGCATTGCTGGCAGCGCGGCGTGTGCGCGGCGCCTTGCCCGAGGACAACCGCGCCGAAGCCGCGGCCAACGGCCTCTTTCTTTCCGCGCTCGTTCGGGCGGCGGAGGTCCTGCGGGACGGCCATTACGCGGGCGAAGCCCGCCGCCTGGGCGCGGGCATGAAGCGGAGCTTCCTCACGTCCGGCGGCGACGTGCGCCGGTTTGCGGGCCAGGACGATCCCGGACAGCCGGCGGACTACGCGGCCATGGCGCTCGGCTTCAGGATGCTGGACCAGGCGCGGCTGGCCGCCGCCGCCGAGATCTCCGAGCGCCTCATCCGGAGGTGCGACCGGCTCTATCTGATTCCGGACGGCGGAGGCTATGCCGCGGCCGCGGAACCGCTGGCCCCCGGCGTCTTCATCCGCGCGCCGGCGTTCCTTCTCGCCGACCACGAACCCGCCCCCGAGGCGCTGGCCCTGCTGGCTGCTCCGCCCCCCGGCGTGCAAGCGCTGCTGCTCCAGGCGCTCGCCCGCCGCGCCGCGAGCGGATCGATTTCCGGCGACACGCTGCTGGCTTTGGGATCGCCCTCGGCAGCTCCGGGGCGCTGACTCCCACACGAGGTCGGGATGCCCGGCTGCGCGCATCGTCAAAGGTTCACCGTCGCCTGAACGTAGCCGTAGGACGCGGTCTTGGCGCCCACGTTGCGCAGCGATTCTTCGATATACGGGCCCGCAAAATAGCGGCCCACGCCCGCTTCAAGCAGGAAACCCTTCCAGGGCGCCCAGCCGCCCATCGCATCGGCCTCCTGGCCCAAGTCGCGGCTATAGCCGGGATTGACGCCGAACCCCCGTCCGCTGCCGGGGGCGGCCCCGGGCGTGTTCCGCGGCACGCCCGCCGCGTTGTACCAATAGTCGTTCGTGCTCATGAGATACTGCTGATGCACCTCCAGGGCGAGGCGGGCGGTGGCCGACGGCTTGGCGGACGCGGCGATGCGGATATCCTCCAGATTCTGCAAACCGGACAGGTCCATGATTCCGTACAAGCCATGGTTCGAGGGCAGCAGGTTTTGGAACGTGCCGCTGTCGCGGTCATTGGGGTTTCGGTCTCCGGACGCGGCGCTCGCGATCAGGGCCAGCCGCGGCGACCAGACGGCGCCGGTCCAGGTGTGGCCGGCCTGCGCGACGGCCGCCCACGCGCGCTGGTCCAGCCGGGGAGCGGTCTTGGCCGCGGCGGCCGTCGTGCTCGGAAACACGGCCGTGCGGTCTCCGAATTGCGCCATCGCCTCGAGGCCATAGTCCCAGCTCACTTGCGGTCCGGGCTTGGTCTTCGTGCGGAAGCCGAGCGTGTAAATGTCTTCCGGGGCCGGAAAGCGAAAAGGCGACGGGACCTCGGACCAGTCCTCGCCCACCACCGACCGGGAAACATTGCGCGCGAAGAGGTAGGCCTCCGTGACCTGGCCGGCCGAAAAGCGCGGGAAGTCGAAATAGGCGCCGGACAGCATGTCCCCGGTGTACGCGCGGTCGAAGCCGCGGTCGAACGCGTACACCGGATTCGCGACAAAGAGATCGGCCCCCACCGAGTCGGACTGATAGCGCAGCTTCACCGCGTTGAACGTATGGGGAACGTTGAGCCACAGGGCGCTTCCCACGAGGCGCTGATCCCCATAGGCGAGCTCCTGGCGCCCGACGGTGAGGGACACGGGAAAACGCTTCAGATTGCCCAGGGAAAAATAGGCCAGCTCGAACTGCGCCGGCCCATCGTCGTCGGCCAGGCCTTCGCCCGCGGCGGCAGCGCTGTACCGGTCATCCCCCCAGGAATAGCTCGACCGTGCCTCGATCTGGAATGACCACCAGTCGGCGGCGTAGCCCAGCCGCGGCATCAGGCGCGATATCCCGTATTCATTGGAATTGGCGGTCGGTGCCGCGGCAAAAAAGTCATAGCTGGGTCCGGCGTGGGTGGTGCCCGCGCCGTCCCGGTCCTCATAACGCAGGCGCTCGTTCAGTCCCACGTCCCAGCCGGCCAGATTGGGACTTAGGGTGGGGAGTGCGTCATCGAGGATGCCGGGAGCGGGGGGCGGCGGCAGCGGTGAAACATATTGGGCGCTGAGGGTGGCCGCGGTGGCGAGCAGCAGCAGGGCGTGGCTTTTCAATGAGTTTTGGGGGTGAAAAGGAGGACGGGCCCGTTGCATTGGCTGACGACGATCCCCGCCAGGTCTCCGCGGGGGCCGGCGAGCAGAAGCGCGCCGCGCGCGTCGCCCGCTGCGACCAGGCCGCTCTGCCAGGCCGGAACCGGCTGGAAGCGGCCGCGGCCGTCGTTCTTCAGCAGCACGCCCACCCCGCCGTCGAAGCGGCCGGTCGACGGCTCCGGCCCATAGTTGTTGCCCACGCAATAGATGTCCGGTGCCTCATGCCCGGCCAAATGGCCGATGACGATGGCATTGATCGGGGCCACCTGCGCCTCGCGCGGCAGGGCTTGAAACTCGAACTTCCCTCCGGGCAGTTGGCGGAAGATGCCGCTGGCCAGTTCGTTCGCCGCGCACCGGCGCGCCGCCGCGAGGCGTTCGCGCCCGAAGATCTCCTCCACCGTCGCGCGGGAAAAGGCCTCGAAGCTGGGAAACTTGGCGCGAATCCAGGGGAATTCCGAGGCGAGCTTGCTGCGCCCGCGGACCGGATACAATTCATCCCCCTCGTATTGGGCCTCGACGAGTTCCTGCCGGCCGCTGCCGTCCAGGTCGCCCGCGAACAGGAGGGTCGGATGCGCCGCGGAGGCATGGTACTTGGTATTCAGTCCGACATTGCCGGCGACGATATCCAGCCGCCCGCTCCCCTCGAGGTCCGCCACGGCCAGCGCGCTCCACCACCCGGTGCGGCCGGAGAGGCCCGACCGCGCGGTCCAGTCCTCGAATCTTCCGCCGCAGTTGTGGAAATAGCGGATCGGCCCCCATTCGGTCGCCACCAGCAGGTCCGGCCGCCCGTCGCCGCTCAAGTCCGCCCAGGCCGCGGCGGTGACGAGGCCGACGCGGCGCAGCCCGGGAGCCGCGGCATCGGTGATATCCACGAATCGGCCGCCGACGTTGCGATACAGGAAGCTTTTCGGCACCTGCGGCCAATGTCCCGGCACCGTGCGCCCTCCGACGAAAAGGCCCATCCGTCCGCTGCCGTCGAAATCCGCCGCCACGGCCACGGCGGAAGCCTCGGCATCCGGAGGCAGCGCCCCGGCCGGGGCGGGGCTGAAGTTGCCGCGGCCGTCGTTGAAGTAAAGCCGGCTCCGAAGGGCAGGATCGCCGGCCTCATGCCGGGCTCCGCCGCAGGCCAGAAAGAGGTCGGGGTGTCCCGTCCCGCGGGCGTCCAGGAAGACCGCGCTGACCACGTCCGAGTCCGTGAGATCGGACCAGGGCTGGCGGGGCGCGGGATGATAGGTGCCATCCGCCGCGCCGAGGTAGAGCACGCCCGCCTGGCCGCCGGCGCCGCCGACAAAAAGGTCGCGGATCCCGTCGCCGTTGACATCGGCCGTCGCCAGCGCCGGGCCCACCAGTCCGAGACGCCGGGGCAGGAGCCGCTGCGCGGCGAATTCATCGGGCGGGTCGGCGGCCGCGACGAAGTTCAGCCCGCGCGCCGCGGCATTTTCCACGAACAGCGCGGACGGCGACGGCGGATGGTGGAAATGGGCGGGCGGGCGATGCGCCGTCTGACCCGGCTCCAGCTCAGGCTGCCGGACGGTCAGATAGGCGTCCACCGGCACATCCTCCAGCACCTGCACCTGGCCGTTGGGCCAGCGGACCGTCAATGTGTCGATCCGGGTGTCGGCGCCGAGGCCGAAATGGGCCGTGGCGGGTTCGCTCGCCACGACGCCCCGCTCCGTGTAGATCTGGCGCACTTGCACCCCGCTGGCGGACTCCAGCCGGATTTCGGCGCCGATGCCGTCGCGATTCGGAGGCCGGCCGGCCAGCTTCACGATCGCGCGGTGGCCGCCGGTCGTGTTGTTGCGGATGACCGTCGGAGGGGCGTCGAAGTTGTTGTAAACGATGTCCAGGTCGCCGTCGCCATCGAGATCGGCCAGCACGCAGCCGAACGAGACGCCGTAGTGGTCCAAACCCCAGGCGGTGCTGACGTCCTCGAACCTCAGCCCGCCCAGGTTGCGGTAGGCGAGAGTATGCTCGCGGCGCAGGGGCGCGTTCTTCCACACCAGCGCGCGGGCGCGCAGATTCGGCGCCAGGTTCTGCCGGTCGACCAGGTCCGGGTTGGTGAAGCTGCGGATCATGCCGGCGGTGAAGAACAGGTCCTCGCGCCCCGAGCAGTCGAGGTCCCCCATGCGCGCCGCCCACGTCCAGCCGGTCGCGTCCACCCCGATCAGGTGCGCGATCTCCTCATACCGGTCGGTGCCGGTGTTCAGATAAACCGAATTCCACATGTACTGCGGCACGAGGGCGGGGACTGGCTCGGTCTCCCATAATCCGCGGCCCATTTCCTCCAGGCCGGTCATGAATTCGGCATGGCTGCGGCCCCGCATGTCGGTGACCATGAAATCGATCAGCCCGTCGTTGTTGAGGTCGCCCGAATCCGCGCCCATCGAAAAATACGGGATGTGCGGAAGGCGTTGATCGACCGCGTCGGTGAACGTGCCGTCGCCATTGTTGAGGTAAAAACGGTCGGGCGTGTCGAAGTCGTTCGTCACATAGAGGTCGGGCCATCCGTCCTGGTTGGCATCGAACCAGATGACCGCGTGTCCCTGGGCGGGGCCCCGGATGCCGGCCTGCCGCGCGACGTCGGTAAACGTCCCATTGCCGTTGTTGTGGAAGAGATGGTTGCCCCCCCCGGACGGTCCCCCCGTTCCGTCGAGGTCGTTGGTCAGGACGAAGCAGTCCAGGTATCCGTCGCCATCATAGTCGGCGAACGTCGCTTCGACGCTCGCATCGTTCACGTCGAGCCCGTACGCGTGCGCCCGCTCCGTGAAGGTGCCATCGCCGTTGTTGATGAAGAGCAGATTGGGGGCGTGGAAGCGGCAGATGTACAGGTCCGGACGGCCGTCCTGGTTGATGTCCACCACCGTGGCGCTCGTGATGCCGCCCGGCCCGCCCGCGCACTCCACCCCGGCCTCCTTGGCGACATTGACGAACTTGAAGGGAGCGACCTGGCGGTAGAGGGCGCACGGACCGTTGCGCGACACGACGAAGAGGTCGAGCCTCCCATCGCCGAAGAAATCCGCCACGGCGAGGCCGGTCTCGACCGCGCCGAGGGTCAGCTCCCGGAAGCGGTCGCCCCACATGCGGTGGTCGCTGTACCGGTTGGCCACGTTGATGCCGGTTTCTTCCGGAGGCAGCTCCTGAAACAGTTTCGCGCCCGGCGGCGGACCCTCGCGCGGCAGGAAGGGCCGGGCGGTGTAGGCCGGATCGGCGCGGACCAGGCCGCCGGCGCATAGGAAAGCCAGCGTGAGGAGAGGGGGCCTCATGGGCCCAACCCTATCCCGCGGCGGCGCGGGCTGAATGTTTTTGGGGCGAGGTGCCGCCGCTAGGGGGCGGATGGCTCGGTGATGACCAGGCGCTGGTCCGGCGCCGGCGAGGGCACCTGCTGCGTCAGCCCGCTCGGCCACCGCACCACGACCCGCCGGATGCGGCTGTCATCGCCCAGTCCGAAGGTGAGCGTGCTTTCGGATTGGGACATGAAGCCCATCGCCGGAACCATCGTCTGCCGGAGCATCCGGCGGGGCGTATAGACGTCCACCTCGGCGCCGCCGCCATCGCGCTGGGTCTTCGTCCCCACCAGATCGACCCGCAGCCAGCCATGATGCGCGCGGGTGCGGTTGCGCAGCAGCCGGGGCGGTCCGCCGTATTGGCCGAGCGCGACGGAAAGGAGCCCGCTGCCGTCGATGTCCGCCACGGCCACGCCGCGCAGCCGCGCGGGGCGTCCGGCCTCGGCGATCGCCGCCGGCTGCCAGCGTCCGTCCAGATTGCGCAGCAGGAGGGGCCGGGATCGCAGCGAGGGGAGGCCATCGAAACGCTCCAGGCCCGGCTCCGCCAGCCCTTCGGCGCTCACGATGTCGAAGCGGCCGTTCAAGCCGGCGTCGATGAGGGCGACGCCCAGCTTGTAGCGCAGCGGGCACACCCCGGCGGGGGCCGCCCCGTCCGGCTCGAAGAGCAGGCCCGCCCGGCGCAGGGCGTCGAACCGGCTGTCCGCGGGGGACAGGTCGAGAAAGTTCGGGCCGCCGCCCGTCGCGGCGATGTCGGCGGAGGCCCCTTCGCGGCGGACCGAACCCGGCGCGGCGGGCCGAAAGGTGCCGTTGCCTTGGTTGAGAAAGAGGACGTCTTCGCCCGATTGATACGTGAAAAGCAGGTCCAGCCGGCCGTCGCCGTTCGCGTCCACGGCGGCGACGGCGAGCGGAAAGGCGCGGGGAAAGCCGGTCTGGCGGTCGAGGACTTCCAGGCCGCTGGCGCGGGTCACGTCCTTGAACCGGCCGCCGCCGAGGTTGCGATAGACGGTCGGGAAGCAGCTCGCGAAACCGGCGGGAGCGCCGTAGGAGGGCCCTGCGCGTTCGGCTCCCAGCGCGGCCGACAGGTCTGCGCCCCGGGGCCAGCGCGCATAATTGCAGACGACCAGGTCCAGCTTGCCATCGCCGTCGATATCGAGCCAGACCGCGCCGCTGCTCCAAACATGGTTGTCGCCGCGCACGCCGGCGGCGTCCGTCACATCCTCAAACCGGCCGTTGCCCAGATTGTGAAACAGGCGGTTTCCTCCCACGCCGGTGATGAAGATGTCGGGCCGCCCCTCATTGGCATAGTCGCCGATCGCGACCGACATGGGCAGCGGGGGAGCGGCCAGGCCGGACCCGCGCGTCGCGTCCGAGAAACGCCCATTCCCGTCGTTATGGTAGAGGGCGCAGCCCGGCGTCGCCGCGAGGAGCGCCGAAGCGGAGGGCCAGCGCGGGGGGGCCAGGGCCAGCAGGTCGGGGCGGCCGTCGCCGTCGAAATCCAGGAAGGCCACCGCGCCGGGCAGCGTGCTGGGCGGCTCGGCGTCGGCCGCCTCCGGTTCGCCCCCGCTGACGGGCAGGCCGGCGGCCGCCGTCGCGTCTTCAAACCGCGGCGGATGCTCGGGCGGCTGGAGCCGCGGCGACAGCCACGCTGAAATCAGCGCCGCGCCGACCGCGCCGCAGGCCAGCACCGTGGCCAGGGGCCAAAGGGGCGAGAGCACCGGGCTGGTCGGTTCTTGTGCTTTTGGCGTGGGCAAATAGACAGGGGGCAATGTCCTCGCGTCGTTCCGCCCCGGCCTTGACGCGCGGAGCGGGATTTCTCGCGCTATGGTCGTTGGTCGGCCTCGCCTTCGCGAGCCAGTTCTATCTCTCCAGCACCATTCTGGGACATTCGGTCACCTGGAGCGAAGCGCTGGGCGCGTCCCTGGCCGACTGGTACGTGTGGGCGATCCTGTCGCTTCCCATCCTCTGGTTTGCGCGGCGCTTCCCGCCCGATCGCGAACCGCGCTGGGGCACGGCGCTGCTGCATCTCGCCGCCGCCTGCCTGTGCTCCGGCGCCTACATTGTCCTGCGCACGCTGATCGGCGAAGCCAGCGCCCGGGTGGCGGGGGAGAGCACCTCATTCGGCGAGATCTTTCAGCCGCTGCTCGCCCGCACATTTCCCTTCAATTTGCTGGTGTACGGCGTGATCGTGGCCTGCAGCCAGGCGCTGAGCTATTACCGCCGCTACCATGCGCGGACGGTCCAGGCGCTGGAACTGGAAAAGCACCTGGCCCAAGCCCGCCTGCAAACCCTGCTGCACCAGCTTCAGCCGCACTTTCTCTTCAATTCCCTGAACGGCATCGCCTCGCTGATGTACCGCGACGTCGAGGCGGCCGACCGCATGCTGGTGCGGCTGGGCGAGCTGCTTCGGGTTTCGATTTCGCAGACCGGCGCCCAGCAGTCGTCGCTGCGCGATGAGATCTCCTTTGCGGCCGGCTATCTCGAAATCGAGCAGATTCGCTTCGGCGGCCGGCTGGAGGTCCGGTTTGCGGTCGAGCCCGAGGCGCTCGGCGTGGCCGTGCCGAGCTTCCTCCTCCAGCCGCTGGTCGAAAACGCGGTCCGCCACGGCATCGAGCCCCACGCGCGCCCCGGCCGGGTCGAAATCACCGCCCGCCGCGATGCGGAGTGGCTGGATATCACGGTGACCGACAATGGGGACGGCCTGAAGGCGGAGGCGCCGGGCGCCGGCATCGGACTCGGCAACACGCGGGCGCGGCTGCACCAGCTTTACGGACCGCGCCACTCCTTCGTCATCGGCAATGTCCCGGCGGGCGGATGTCAGGTCAGGCTGCGGCTGCCGATCGAGCAGGCCTCCGCCGAACCTTGAATCAGCCTGGGCCAGTGGCCGCGGAGCGACCGGCTGAGCGGGACGCGGGTGCCATCGCGCAGGACGACGACGTAGTCGCCGTGGCGGTGGGGCTGGATTTCCGCCACCTGGTCGACATGCACGAAGGCCGAGCGGTGCACGCGGGCGAACTTGCCGCTCTTGAGCTGCAGTTCCAGGCTCTTCAGCGTTTCGCGGATCATCAGCTCCCGGCCGTCCAAGTGGAGGATGACATAGTTGTCGGCCGCTTCGACCCAATGGATCTCGTCCGGGCGCAGCACGACCACCCGGCCATCCACCCGGAAGGCCAGCCGTTCCGTCCGGCGCGCGTCTTCGCCGGCCGAGCCGCGGCGGCCTTCGACGAACGCGGTGGCGCGCTCCAGCGCCAGATCGAAGCGCTGGCGGTCGAAGGGCTTGAGCAGGTAATCGACCGCGCCGAAGCGGAAGGCATCGACGGCGAACTCGGGATGCGCCGTGGCAAAGACGATGGCGGGAATCTGATGAACGGGAAGGCGGGCCAGGGCCTGCAGGCCGTCGACCCCGGGCATCTGCACGTCGAGAAAGATCACATCGGGCCTGAGCTCGAGGGCCGAGCGTGCAGCCAGCGCCCCATTGCCGCATTCGGCGACGATCTCCGTGCGCGGATGGGCCGAAAGCATGCGGCGCAGCCGTTCGACGGCCAGCGGCTCATCGTCGGCGATGAGGACGCGCAGCCGGATGCCGTTTGAACTTTCGCTCATGGGGACGCGGGGGCGCGCGTGAGTTCAAAATGCGCCGACTCGTTGTCCGCGTCGGGAATCACATCGCCGATCAGGCGAAGTCCTCCCGACGCATCCGCCCGGATCCACAGGCCGTGATGCGCCCTGCTGTCCGCTCCCGGCGTCCAAGCGACCACGCAATGGTCGATCTCCGCATCCGACAGGGTGCCGTGGCCTTGGCGGCTGCCGGGAGCGACCACCGTGATGCCATCGGAAAGGCTGTCGATGACCTTCACGCCGCTGATGTGCAGGCCGGAGAGGCTGCGGCGGTCCAGGCAGATCTGCAGCGACCCGCGCCAGCCCCAATCGTGATCGCAGCCGCCGCAGCGGAGCAGGTCGCACCGGCTGATGGTGGTCGTGCCGCTGAAGTTGTTGTCGATTCCCCGGGCCGGATCGTCGGTGGGGAAGGTGGTGCTGACCAAAATGCCGCAGCCGGCCGTGATGTCCGTGAAGGCGCAGTCCTCGATCGCGTTACTGTCCCCGCCGTAGATCGCGCCGCCGTTGGCCAGGAACGGGAGCTGCCCGGTGCAGTGGCGAATCAGGTTGTGGCCCGGGTGCGGTTGAGGACCGACAAAGCCCTGGTCGAAGGCCGCCGGCCAGATCGCAAAGCAATCGTCCCCCGTGCCGCGCGTGGTGCAGTTGTCAACGATCGTCCCGCAGGTCCCGACGCACAGGTTGATCCCGTCGGCGATCGTGTCGCGGATGCGGCAGCCCTCGATCCGCAGGCGCGTGCCATTGTAGATCCAGAGCCCCACCTTGGTGTGCTCGATCCAGATCCCGCGGATCAGGCAATCGGCGCAGCCCGCGCCGACGATTCCGTCATTCGGCTCCTGGTCGTTGCGGTAATCCAGGCAGCCGACGATCGCGAAGTCGCTCAAGGCGATGCCGGTTCCCTTCAGCTTGAAACGGACGCGCCGCGCGGGGTCGCCATAGAGCCGGGGGTCGCCGACGAACGTCGTGCGCCACATCCCGGCGCCCTGCACGGTCACATGGGACGGAAGGACGATATCGCCGGTGAGGCGGTAGCTGCCCGCCGGGATCCAGGCGATGCCGCCGCGGGCGGCCACCGCCGCCACGCAGCGGCGGAGAGCCTCCGTGTCGTCGGTCACTCCGTCGCCGCGGCCGCCGAAGTCGCGAATCGACCAGGCGCCGGCCGGCGCGGAAAGGGCCGGCGGCACCTCCTCCAGGTCGACCAGGTCGACGATGCAGTACGCGGTGTCTTTCCTTTCCCAGCGCAGCTCGACGCGGTCGCCGGCGTTCAACCCGAGGTTCGGCACGCGCGCCTCGTCGAAGAAGTGCCGCGGCTTTCCTTCCGCGGGGTCGTTGGAGAAGGGGTATCGGCCGTAAAGCCACGCGCCGCGGGAATTCAGGGGAATGGCGCGCTGGCGGCGGCCGTTCACATAGAGGGCGAGGCTCGAAGCGGTGCCGCCGCCTTGCGGCGCGTCCGGCAGGCAATAACGCACGACCAGCGCATTGGCGGGCGCGGCCACGGTGAAAGCCAGGTGCTGGCCCGCCTCGTCCAGGCGCACGCACTCGAGGCCGGAGGCCTCGGTCGCGATCTGGAAGGGCTGAATGGACGGCCCCAGCACGGCGCCGTCGGTTTCCATCGCCTCGGCCTCGTAGGTTCTCCAGGGGAGCGTGGCGCCGGGAGGAGTCCCGCCGGCCCCCGCGGCGCTCAGCGCCGCGGCGAGCAGGGCCAGCGCCCGGCGCAGATGCGGACCGCTACGCGGCGCGGGCAGAGGACGCCGGCTTGGCATAGGTGACAGCGACCGATTTTCCCGGGGCGCAGCGGACGGTCTTGCCGGCCACGTCGATCAGATGGGTCCGCCGGTTTTCCGAGCGGGCGGTGACGGTGACCATCGTGCCGGTCACGGCGACATGGAAGGACCCGCCGCGATTGGTGATTTGAAATTCCATCCCGGACCATTTCGGCGCCAGCCGGGGACGGATGCAAAGCCGCTTTCCGTTGTCGGACACTCCGCCAAAGCCCAGGACAGCCGTCATCCAGGCGCCGCCGTTGGCCGCCGGGTGGGATCCGCCGGTGAAGATCGTCCCGACATACACCTTGTACTTGGCCTCGATGTCGATCTTGGCCGTCTGCAGGAAGTATTTGTAGGCGGCGGCGAGGTTGCCGTATTCCGCCGCGACCAGGGCGTAGGCGCAGGCGCTCAGGCTGGAGCCGTGCTCGGTCCGCGGCTCGTAGTATTCCCAGTTGGCCCGCTTGATCCGCTCGGTGAAGCGCTGCCGGAAAAGGTAGAGCATCATCACGACGTCGGCCTGCTTGATGACCTGGGTCGGAACCGCGAGGCCCTGCCCCGCGCCCGGGTACTCGTTGGGGTGCGACTTGGCGGCCGCCAATTCCGCCGGCGTGGCCCGCCGCAGCCGGAGGTAGCCTTCGAACTGCTCGATCAGTCCGGTGCGGCGGTCAGGCTTGGGCACGTAGAGCAGCCGCGCCGCCGTCTGGAACTGGCGCAGTTCGGTCCCGATCCGAAGCCGGGCGACCAGCGCGCGCAGCTTCCGGGGATGGCGGCGGCGGAGGTGGCGCACCACCCGGTCGGCGATGGCGAACGTCTCCCGCGCCACCATGTTGGTGAACGCGTTGTTGTGCACGCGCTCGTGGTATTCGTCGGGTCCGACGACATCGAGGATCTCGTAGCGGGCCTTCTCCGGCTTGAAGAAGGCGTAGGAGAAATAAAACCGCGCGCACTCCAGGATGACTTCCGCCCCGCCCGCCAGCAGCACGGAGTCGTCGCCCGTCACCTGAAAGTACTCCCACATCGCGATCGCGATGTCGCCGCTGATGTGCACCTGCTTGTCGCGGAAGTGGGTGCGCAGCTCGCGGCCGGTCACCGGATCGCCGATGTTGAAATAGGTGCAGGCCTCGTCGCCCGTGTCCTGGCTCTCCCAGGCGTAGAAGGCCCCGCGATAGCCCGGGCCCTCCGTCGCCGCCTTGCGGCGGGCCCCGTCCAGCGTGCGGATGCGGTAGCGCAGCAGCTCGGCGGCGGTTTCCGGCAGGGTGTGGAGAAAGAACGGAAACATGAACATTTCCGTGTCCCAAAAGATCGCCCCTTTGTACACCTGGCCCGACAGGGCCCGGGCGGGGATCGAGTTGGCGCTGCCGCGGACGGGCGCGGCCATCAGGAGCTGGAGAATGCTGTAGCGCAGCGCGTGCTGGGCTTCGTCGTCCCCGGCGATGCGCACGTCGCTGCGGCTCCATTTGCGGGTCCAGTGTTCGCCATGCCGGCGCAGGCAGTCGTCGAACCCGGCCTCGGCGGCGCGCGCGGCGAGGGCCTCGGCGGCCAGGTCGATCGGCCCGGAAAGCGGGTCATTCTCGGTGAAGACGGCGAAGAACTTTTCCAGCACCTGGGGCTGGCCCGGCTGCAGCCGCAGGGTGAGCGAGCGCAGCAGCTTGCCGCCCTCGGCGCCGGTTTCCCCGGTCTTGGCGCCCGTGCCGCGCAGCGCCTCCGCGACGCACACCTTGCGGGAGCTTTCCCCCGTCCGCGCCTGGACGAGCAGGATGCCTCCGCGCTGCGAGGGGGCGAAATCGACCAGATGCGGCCCGTTGAGGTCCCAGATGTTGTAGTCGATGCCCGTGCGCACGACGAGGGTCGCCGGCTTGTCGCAACTGAAGGTGAGGCGGACCGCCCCCAGGTTGGGCTGGTCGGCGCTCACGAAGCGCACGGCGTGCAGGCGCAGCGTCTTGCCCTTGACGGCGAACTCGGTCTCCCGCTCGAACAGCGCATTGCGAAAATGCACGGTCTGCCGATGCCGGCGCACATGCTTGCCCAGGGCGCTCAGCTCCACGCCCTCGAGCGCCGTCTGGGTATAGCCGCCGTTCGGCGCATTGACCGGTTCCCGCCAGGCTTCCCCCGCCTGGTCGTAGAACCCGGCCAGCGTGATTCCCACCGACTCTTCCGGACCGAATTCGTCCAGCGTCCCGCGATAGCCCATGTAGCCATTGGCGATCTGGAACACATTGCCGCGGCGAAGGAGGCTTTCGCGGTCGCGGTCATGACTGGTGCTGCTGAGGGTCCAGGGATCGATCATAGAGCGCCGTCCTGATGCGGGCGGTCGCGCACCCGCGTCATCAGCCCGGCGGCGACGATCATGGAGAGCCCCCCCAGCACAATGGCCAGGATAGCCTGGCCATGAAACACCGTGCGGACCAGCAGCCCCAGAATGGCGGCGGCGAGGATCTGCGGAATCACGATGAAGAAGTTGAACATGCCCATGTACACGCCCATTTTCCGGAACGGCACAGCGGAGCTGAGAATGGCGTAGGGCATCGTCAGGAGGCTCGCCCACGCGATGCCCAGCCCGACCATCGAGGCGATCAGCCAGCGGTAGTCGTGGAACCAGTCCATCGAGAGCAGCCCGCAGCCGCCGATGACGAGGCAGATCATGTGCGCGCCGACGCGGCCGATCCGCCGGGCCAGCGGCGCGAGCAGGAACGCCGCCAGGGCGGCGACGCCGTTGTACACCGCCATCAGCACGCCCACCCAGTCAGCGCCGGCATTGTAGGCCGCGCTCGCGGGATCGTGGCTGCCGAACTGATGCGCCGTCACCGCCGCCGTCGCGTAGATGAAGAAGGCGAACAGCGCGAACCAGGTGAACATCTGCGCCAGCGCAAGCTGGCGCATGGCCTCCGGCATGCGATTCACATCGTGGACGAGCTCGACCAGCCCCCGCCGGTGCCCCGCCCGGTAGCGCAGGGCCGCGACGATCTGGAGGAGGCCGTACGCGGCCGCGCCGAGCGAAAGGATGTACAGCCCCTGGTCCCAGCCCCAGGCCCGGATCAGCGCGCTGAACACCAGGCCGGCCAGGATCAGCGCGCCGCCGACCGCGAAATAGCGTCGGGGCTCGAGCACGACCGCCGGTCCTCCGTCCCGCGCCTCCGGGGTCGGCGCGGCGTGGAAGCTCGCCTGCTCCTCGGGCGAATATTCCCGGACCGAGAACACCGTCCACAGGACCGAAAGCAGGTACACCGCCCCGCCGCTGTAGAAGGACCATTTGACGGACGGGGGCACGTGTCCGGCCGCGGCGGAATTGGCCACGTGGAACACGTGCCGGAGCAGGTACGGCATCAGCGAGCCGACGACGGAGCTCACGCCGATGAAAAAGGTCTGCACTGCGAACCCCGTCGTGCGCTGCTCGTCCGGCAGCATGTCGCCGACGAAGGCGCGCATCGGCTCCATCGTGACGTTGATGGAGGCATCCATGATCCAGAGCATGCCGGCCGCGAACCACAGGCCGGGCGAATTCGGCATGACGAGGAGGGCGGCCGAGGCGAGCAGGGCGCTGACCAGGAAATACGGCTTGCGCCGGCCCAGGAAGCACCAGGTCTTGTCGCTCAGGTAGCCGACGACCGGCTGCACCAGCAGGCCGGAGACGGGAGCGGCGATCCAGAGCAGAGGGATCTGGTCCACCTTGGCGCCGAGGGTGGCGAAGATGCGGCTCACGTTCGCGTTCTGCAGCGCGAAGCCGAATTGGATGCCGACGTAGCCGAAGCTCATGTTCCAGAGCTGCCACGCGTTGAGACGGGGTTTTTTGCGCACGGTGTGACTCGGAGCGTGCGCCGGCCGCAGGTCCCCTTCAATCCGCCGTTTCGCGAGCACCTTCTGCGTCAGGTCGTGAAAATCCGTCTCGGCGAGGTCGGCCACCACCGCGTCGGCGCCGTTTGCCAGCAGCTCCGCGCCGTTGCCCTCGCGCGCCACGCCCAGGGTGAGGGCAAAGCCGCCGCGCGCGCCCGCGGCGACGCCGCTGGCGGCATCCTCGACCACGATGGCCCGGGAGCTGGGCACGCCGAGCTCGGCGCAGGCGGCGAGGAAGATATCCGGCGCCGGCTTGCCCGGCAGGCCCAGCCGCTCGGCCTGCAGGCCGTCGACGACGGCGCCGAAGAAGCCGGACGTCGCGGTGCGCGCGAGAATGACGCCGGCGTTGCGGCTGGAGGTCGCCAGCCCCAGCGCGACGCCGCGCGCGCGCAGGTCGCGCATGAGCGCGAGGGTCGAGGCGTAGACCGCGGCGCCCTCGGTCGTCAGGAGGTGGTTGAAGATCTCGTTCTTGCGATTGCCCAGGCCGCAGACCGTTTCCGACCCGGCGGGATCGGAGGGCTCGCCGGCGGGGAGGCGGATGCCCCGGGAGCGGAGGAATGTATCCACTCCCTGGTAACGCGGCCGGCCGTCGACGAAGGCGCGGTAATCGTGCGCGTGGGTGAACTCCCGGAAGGGCTCGCCTTCCCGCGCGGCCCGGGCGGCGAGGAACTCGTCGAACATCCGCTTCCAGGCCGCGGAGTGCAGCGCCGCCGTCTGCGTCAGGACGCCGTCCATGTCGAAGATCACGGCATCGAAGGCGGCCGGAAATAGCAGCCGCTCCGCGCCTTGCCTGGGTTGTTCGCGCGCCACGGGCATTTGGGGTGGGTAAGTTTCGCGGGCGAAGCTTGGGCAATCCCCCGGGGGCGCAACCGTACCGGCCTGCAATCGTTGCAGGCGCTCCGCGGAGCCGGTGGTCCGGAGCGCCGGACGCTACCGCTTCACCGTCCGGCCTTCGTGCCAGTGCCCATGCACCTGCACCGTGCGCGGGAGCAGGGGAATGCCGCGCTCGCCGGCGTGCAGCTTGGAGAAGAGCATGTCGACCGCGGCGCGCCCGATCTCGTCCGCGTGCTGCTGCACCCCGCTCCAGTCGGCATGCACCGACGTGACGTCAAGCGATGCCAGGCCCACGTCCCCGGGCATGGCCCGGCCCGCCTCGGCCAGCCAGGACTCCATGTGGTTGGGCTCATTGCGGAAAGTGGAAAGGGTGAGCACGCAATCGATGGCCTGCCTGTCGATCCAGCGCAGAAAAACGTCCCGGGTCATCCGCGCGGGCAGGAGCGGCGGAGCCGTTTCGAGGTCGGGCACCGACGTCTTGAGTCCGGCATAGCCGAGCAGCCAGCGGCCGCCGGTGATCTCGTCCTGATATTTTTCGATGGCGAGACCGATGCGGGCATGGCCGCGGGCGGCGATCGCGCGCGCCGCCATGACGACGCCCTCGGTGTGGTCGCTCACCACGCAGTCCAGGCGGGGCGAAGCGATGCGGTGGCCGACCTGGACGACGGCAAAATCGTCCCAGGGCAGCGACACCTCGTGCGGATCGGTGGGGAACGCGGCGAGCAGCACGCCGGAAATGCCGCGGGCGTTGAGGATTTCGCCCAGGCGGCGGCCGGTCATGCCGGTCGAGTCCAGGGTGAATTCCGTGATCTTGAAGCCGAAGGATTTGGCCCGCTCGGTCGCCGCCTCCCAGTTGCTTCGCAGGGTCGGGGTGGAGCGCCACTCCTGCGGCGAGGCGACCGGGGTCACAAACGCGACCGTCCCCAGATGATTGAGGGCGACGCCCCGGCGCGTGGCGCTCATCACCTGGCCGACGAGCGCGTTGTGGTGATAGCCGGCCTTGTCCGCCGCGGCCATGACCCGGCGGTGCGTCGCGCGCGCGACGTGCGCCGCGCCGCTCAGGCAGCGGGACGCGGTGGAGACGGACACACCGGCGGACCTCGCGACCATCTGCAGTGTCGGCGCCGTGCGGGGTTGCACAACGGTCTTCACCGCGCGAGTTGTGCAGCGAAGCGATTCGTTCGTCAAGTCGCCGCCCGCCGGATGCCGTATCCATTGGCCTGAGTGGAAGCCCGGCCGAAGCGGCGGGACGCCGCTTCCACCACCGCAATCGGGGACACCGCTCCCGTCGGAAACCAGGAAGGGCTTGCCCGCGACCCTGCCCGCGGCTGTCTTGGGCCACCCCCGAAAAAATGGAATCGCCGCGGCATTTCTCCCCGGTCTGGATGGCTTTCCTGCTGGGCGCCGGCGCGATTCTCGTTTGGCACGCGGCCGCTCGAGTCAGCCGCCTCGATTACCTCTCGAGCATTGGCGCGCCCGCGGACCATCCCCCGGGCGGCGCCCGCGCTCCCGCGGCCGGCGGGGCCGAGCTGACGCCCGGCAACGCGCTGCCCCTGCCCGCGGAACTTGCCGCGAGCTACGACTGGCTCGCGCAAACCGAGCGCATGCTGAACCGCGGCGAAGTCCGGGTGCGGCACATCGACTATGAAAACGCGCCTTTCGGCCGCGCCGTGCTCACGCCCTCGCCCTATCGCTGGTGGCTGGGCTTCCTCGCCTGGTGCGAGCATCTGGCCACCGGCGCGCCCGCCGCCACCCTGGTCGAAAATGCCGCCTTGTTGGCCGATCCGCTTTTGTGGGGAATCCTCCTGTTGGGATCGGCGTTTTTCGCCGCCAGACACTTTGGCGCGCTTTCCGCCGCTCTCGTTTCCGTGGGCCTGGTCACGTTCTTCCCCTTCGTCACGGGGTTTTGGCCGGGCGCGCCCGATGACCGGGGCCTGGCCGAGGCGCTTGCGCTGGCGAGCGTGCTGCTGCTGGCGGGCGCTGCCGCGGCTGCGCCCGAAAGCGTTTCGGCCCGGCGGCGCGGGTTCATTCTTGCCGGTGTCGCGGGGGGACTGGGCTTGTGGGTCAGGGTTTCCCTGCAGCTTCCCGTCCTCTGGGGAATCGCCGCCGGCGGCCTCCTCGTTCCCGTCCTCGCTCGCCGCGGCGATCCGCCTGCGGCCGGGCCGGCGCGTCCGCTTCCGTGGCGCGCCTGGGCCGGCGCGGGAGCCGCGACCACGCTGCTGGCTTCGCTGATCGAGTACCCGCCCTCCGAACTCGGGAAGTGGGATCTGTCGCATGTCCACCCGCTCCTGGGCCTGGCGTGGCTCGGGGCCGGGGAGCTGCTGGCCCAGGCAAGCATTTGGCTGCGGGACCGGACCTTCTCCCGATCCCGCGGAAATCTCCTCCTGGTCTCGTTGTCCGCCGCGGCCGTGATCGCCGTGCCCGCCGCGCTCCTCCTCCGCCACGGCGCCGATCTCTTCGCTTCCGAACCCATGAGCTCGCATCTCACCCGGCTCCGCGGCGCGTTCGCGGCGCCGAACCTGGCGGATTGGATGGGAATCCAGGGACCTTCGCTCTGGGTGTGGCTGACGCTCGCGCCGTTGGCGGCGCTGCTTCCGGCGGTGGGGGTGTTGAGGAATCGCCGCGTCCCGGCTCCCCTCCGGGCGGCCGCGGCGATCACCCTGGGGCCGGTGCTGGTGGCGCTGGCCTTGGCCTGCGTGAAGCTCGCCTGGTGGCAAACCCTCGATGCCCTGGTGCTGGTGGCCCTGGCCGCGGCGGCGCCGGGCATTTCGCTGCCGGCGATCGGCCGCAAGGTTCGGCTGGGCGGGATGAGCCTGGTCGTCGTCGCGCTGCTCCCCGGGTTGATTTACGCTGTGACGCGGGGCCGGACAAACCCGGCCGAACCCCTGAGCCGGGCCGAGCTTCAGGACCTGATCCTGCGCGACCTGGCGGGGTGGATCAGCCGGCATTCCGCCCCGGGGAGCGTGACCGTGCTTTCCCCCCCCGGCGCCTCCACGCCCCTTTGCTATTACGGAGCTTTCCGCGGCCTCGGCCCGGCGAGCGATGCCAACGAGGCCGGGCTCAGGGCGGCCCTGCGCATTATGAGCGCCCGAAACATGGAAGAGGCGGAGGCGATGGTGAATCGCCGCGGCATCACGGACATCGTCCTGCTGTCCTGGGACCCGTTTTACGACGACTTCGTTCGCGCGGCCGACGGCCAGCGGGCGGGAACCTTCCTCGATCGGCTGAATTCAACGGCGCTTCCGCGGTGGCTGCGTCCCCGGGCCTATCCCATGCCTTCCATCCCGGGGTTCGAGGACCAGTCCGTCACGGTCCTGGAAGTGGTCGCGGAGCAGGATGAAGCGACCGCCCTGGGGAATATCGCGCTGTATTGCGCCGAAATGGGCGATTTGGATCGGGCGCGGGCCGCGGCCGCGGGGCTGGCCCGGTTTTCGACCGATTTCGGGGCCTGGGTTGCCCGCGCCCAGGTGGCAGCCGCTCTCCACGACGGGGACGAATGGGCCAGGGACCTCGCGGTGCTGCGCTCGCGCCTGGCGCTGCGAGTCCAGCCCTTGGTGTCGTGGAACCGCCGCGTCGATCTCGCGGTCGTGCTGGCCCGCGCCCGGCTCCCGGAGCTCGCCCGGAGGCAAGTGACGCTGTGCATCAAAACCATCGACGCCGACCGCCTTCGTTCCCTGTCGCCGCTGTCGGATTATCGGCTGCTGGTCCTGTGCCGCGGACTGGGAGTGACCATGCCGCCGGCGGAACACGCCCTCGCGCTCAGCCTGGCGCCTCCGAGCTTGCGCGCTCGATTGCAATAGGGAATGAGCGGTATGGTCTCGTGAATACAGCGCCATGAATCGCCGGGAAATGATCGTGCGGTCCTCCGCCGCCGCCGTGGGCTTCGGTCTGCGCGGCTGGCTTCGGGCCTCGGCCCGGGAATCCTCCCCGCTCGGGCCCGTTCCGGTCGAGACCGCGCCGCTGGTGGGGCGCAAGCTGGCCCCGCGCTCCGGGCCGCCCGGAAAGACGATGTTCACGCTCCTGCCGCCCGAGGCCACGGGCGTGCGGACGGAAAACCAGTACGCCGATCCGCAGATGGTGGGCGCCCTGTTTCAACAGTTCAGCGGCGGCTCCATCGGGACGGGCGTGGCGATCGGGGACTTCGACAACGACGGCCGGCCGGATATCTTCGTGGTCAGCAAGACGGAGTCATGCCGGCTCTTCCGCAATCTCGGCAACTTCCAGTTCGAGGACGTGACGGACAAGGCCGGCGTCGGAGACCAGGGCGACGCGGCGAAGATCTGGAAGTCTGGCGCCACCTTCGCCGACGTGAACAACGACGGCCTGCTGGATATCTACGTCTGCCGCTTCAATGCCCCGAACCTGCTTTATATCAACCAGGGCGACGGCACCTTCAAGGAGATGGCCCAGGCCTACGGCCTGGACATCGTCGATTGCTCGGTGATGGCGGCCTTCAGCGATTACGACCGCGACGGGCGGCTCGATGTGTACATCGCCACCAACCTGCTGGCCAACGAGCGCGAGGGCGGCGGGCGGCGGGGGTACATGTTCCATAACCAGGGGGACGGGACATTTCGCAACGTCACCGACCAGGCGGGCATCGTGGTGCGGGCGCGGAGCCATTCCGCCACCTGGTGGGACTATGACAACGACGGCTGGCCCGATCTTTATGTCGCCTACGACTACGGCGTGCCGGACTCCCTGTACCATAACAACCGGGATGGGACGTTCACCGACGTTTCCGGAACCGTGCTGCCGCACACGGCCTTCTCGTCGATGGGCTCGGATTACGGCGATGTGAACAACGACGGCCTGATCGATTTCATCGTCGCCGACATGGCGTCCGCCACGCACGAGAAGGACCAGCGCATGATGGCCGATTCCCGGGCGCGGCTGGAGGAGCGGCCGGATGGCGCCGCCACGGTGGCGAAGTTTCCCCGCAATGCCCTGCTGCTCAACACGGACACGGGCTATTGCCAGGAAGCGGCGTACCTGGCGGGAGTCGCCGCCACCAACTGGACCTGGTCGATCCGCCTCGTGGATTTGGACAATGATGGCCGCCTCGACCTGCACGTCACCAATGGATTTCCGTACGATCCCAACGTCGACGTCGTGAATCGCCAGATGAGCGCCGAAAGCGAGGCCGAGTCCATCCGGATCCTGACCGAGAGCCCGATGCGGGCGGAAAAGAACATCGCCCTGCGCAATCTCGGCGACCTCCAGTTTGCGGACGTCAGCGCCGACTGGGGCCTCGATCAGGGGGGGGTGAGCTTTGGCGCGGCCTACGGCGACCTGGATGGGGACGGAGACCTCGACATCGTCTATAGTAATTACCACGGCAGCGTCACCGTCCTGAGGAATGACTGCCCCACGGGGCACCGGGTGATCTTCGATCTGCGCGGGACGGCGTCCAACCGCTTTGGCATTGGGGCCACGGTTCGAATCGAAAGCGCGCTGGGGGTGCAGGTCTCCACCCTGGGCCTGGCCCGGGGGTACCTGTCCAGCAGCGAGCCCATGCTCCAGTTCGGCTTGGGCGAGGATACCGTGATCGAGCGCCTGGTGGTCACCTGGCCGAGCGGCCGCGTGCAGGCCTGGGAAAAGGTGGCGGTGGACCGGCGCTATCTGATCACCGAACCCGCCGCATCCGCCTCCGCTTTCCCGCCCGCGGAGGTTTCGCCGTCCCGCCCCCGGTTTCAGGAATCGAGCCATGACCTCGGCCTGGCCGTCCGCATGCGGGAGGAGGTGGTCGATGAGGCCGCGCTGCAGCGATTGGTGCCGTTTCGCTTCAACCGCCGGGGCCCGGCCCTGGCGGTGGGAAGACTGGCCGGAGGAGAACGGGAATCGATCGTGATCGGCGGCACCACGCAGGATCTGCCGGCCCTCGCCCGCCGCAGCCTCGGCGAAGGCGCGCCCCGCTTCGAGGTCGCCCCCTTGGCGGGAGCATCCCCCAATCCGGTCGATAACGGGCCGATCCTGGTTTTCGATGCGGATGGCGACGGCAACGACGATGTGCTCGTCACCATGGGGGGCAATTCGCTCCCCGCCGGGATGGCGGAGTACCAGCCGCGCCTCTACCTGGGCGACGGGCGCGGCGGCTTGCGTCCGGCCGGCGGGGACGCCCTGCCGGCCCTGGCGATCAACGCGGGCGCGGTCGCGGCCGCGGACTTCGACCGGGACGGACGGCTGGATGTGTTTATCGGCGGCCGGATCAGTTCCGGGCAATACCCGTTTCCGCCGCAGAGCGCCCTGCTGAAGAACCACGGCGGCAGGTTTGAGGACGTCACCGACACTCTGGCTCCCGGGCTGCGCGAAGTCGGCATGGTCACGGCGGCGCTCTGGAGCGATGTGGACGGAGACGGGTGGCCGGACCTGCTTCTGACCCTGGAGTGGGGCCAGGTGAAATACTTTCACAACAACCAGGGGAGGGGGTTCGAGGACTGGAGCGAACGGGGCGGCTTCGCCGCGGCCGGCACCGGCTGGTGGACGTCGATCGCGGCGGCGGACTTCAACGGCGACGGCCGGCCCGACTATGTGGTGGGCAATGTGGGCCTGAATACGCAGTACCATGCGGACGCGCGCCATCCGGCCCTGCTCTACTCCGGCGACTTCAACGACGACGGCTCCGCGGAGCTGGTCGAAGCCTATGGCGAAGCGGGCCGGATCTATCCCTGGCGCGCGCGGCGCGACCTGGGGGCCGCGTGCCCGTTCATCCTGAAGCGCTTCCCCCTCAACGCCGATTACGCGCGGGCCACGGTCGAGGATATTTTCGGCGCGGACAAGATTGCGCAGGCGCGGTGCTTCGCCGCCACGGAGCTGCGCAGCGGCGTGTTCCTCAGCCAGAGCGACGGCACCCACCGCTTTGAACCGCTGCCCCGGATCGCCCAGATCGCCCCCCTGCAGGGCATCGTCGCGGGGGACTTTTTTGGCGACGGCCATGCCGGCATCTACGCGGTGCAGAATTCGTTCGCGCCCATTCCCGCCGTCGGCCGCTTTGACGGCGGCCTCAGCCAGATGCTGCGCGGCGACGGCCGCGGCCGCTTCACCGCGGTGCCGCCCGCCGCGAGCGGGCTGGTGGTCCCCCGCGACGCGAAGGCGCTCGTGGTGCTCGATCTCGACGGCGACGGCTGGCCCGACTTCGTCGTCTCGCGCAACCACGATGCCGCGCTCGCCTTTCGCAACCGCGGCGCGCCCGGCCGCCGGTCCGTGGGCATCCGGCTGCGCGGGCCGGCCGGCAATCCCACCGCGGTGGGGGCGAGGATCACGGTCGAGCTGGCGGACGGCTCGGCCCGGAGCGCCGAAGTGTATGCAGGGTCTGGATACTACAGCCAGTCCACGGCGGCCTGCTTTTTCGGCTATGCGGACGCCAATCCGCCGCGGCGGGTCCGCG
>DASRSH010000093.1:0-6194 GCA_035656575.1 Opitutaceae bacterium | reverse complement strand
TTCTTGGGGGGCGCGCGACCGGGCCATCTAGTCGGCGGGCCGCGGCCCGCGCTTTTCGGCCACGTCGGGCTTGCCTTCATAGATGCTGACGGACCGGGCGGTATCGCTCCAGAGCGGGAGATCCTTCCGGGGCTCATGGGTCGAATCCTTGATTCGGTCGATGCAGTAATAGTCATGACTGTGGCTCATGGCGCAGTTCAGCGCGCCGTAAACAACCTCGGCTACGCTGACTCCGAGAGAGTCGGCCCGCCGTTTGATGGCGGACAGCTCCTCGTGTTCAACATGGATCCTGATGGTGGGCATGACTGGCTCCTTTCGTTGGGTGTCCCCACCTTAGGCCGCCGCCGGCGCGCTGCTCCGCATTTCTTGGTAAACGCTCCCTGGATATTCGCCCACGGGGCGAAGCAGGCCCTATTTCACCCTATATCGCTTCGGCCGACGGGAGGCTATTCTGTCCCCGCCAACGCCCCTGCGGCCGCCCGGTCGGCGGCCTCCGGCACCGGCCACTTTCGCATGAAATATTGTTCGCTCTTTTTGTCCGCACTCATCGCCCTCGGCGGTTCCCGCGCCCTGGCGCAGGTCAACATCCCCGGCGCGCCGGTCATCACCAACACGCCGCTGGCGGTCCCGGGCACCCTGGGCACCCCCTTCACGTTTTCCATCTCCGCGCTGGGGTCGCCGACCAGCTTCACCGCCAGCCCGCTGCCGCCGGGGCTGGTCATCGCTCCCCTCACCGGGATCATCAGCGGGACACCGACGAGCCTCGGCACGACCAATGTGCTGCTGGGCGCGGCCAACGGCATCGGCACCGGCAATGCGACCCTCGTCATCACCGTCGGGGCGGCGGGTGTCGCACCGGTCGTGGCCAACGTGCCGCTGACCGCGGCCGGCACCGTGGGCTCGCTGTTCACCTTCACGATCTATGCCACCGGCTTGCCCACCCATTTTACCGCCAGCCCGCTGCCCCCGGGCCTGGTCATCGCGGCCGCCACGGGCGTGATCAGCGGCACTCCGACGGCCTTTGGCACGACCAATGTCCTCCTCGGCGCCGGCAATGCCAGCGGAGTGGGCAACGCCACCCTTGTCGTGACCGTGGCGCCCGCGGGCGCCGCTCCGGTCATCACGAATCTGCCGCTGGCCTCCGCCGGCACGCTCGGCGTCCCCTTCAGTTTCACGATCACGGCGACCGGCGTTCCAACCACCTACAGCGCCGCGCCCCTTCCGCCCGGATTGAGCATCGTCGCGGCCACGGGCGCCATCACCGGGACGCCCACCGCCCTGGGCACGACCGCCGTCCTGCTGGGCGCGACCAACGCCACGGGCACCGGGAATTCGACGCTTATCGTGACCGTGGCCAGCCCCGGACTGCCTCCGGTGATCACCAACATCCCCCTCACTGCCGCGGGCACCATCGGCGTCCCGTTCAGCTTTTCGATCACGGCTTCGGGCCTGCCCACCAGCTATTCCGCCAGTCCCCTGCCCCCGGGCCTGAGCATGGTGAGCGCGACCGGCGTCATTACCGGCACGCCGTCCATCGCCGCGACCAGCTTCGTCCAGCTGGGCGCCACCAACGCCCAGGGCACCGGCTACTCCACCTTGGCGATCACGGTCGCCGTTCCGACCGTCGCCCCCGTCATCACCAACACGACGCTCACGGCGGCGGGAACGGTGGGCATCCCCTTCGGCTACGTCATCACGGCGCCGGGCCTGTCCAACCTCTACACCGCCATTCCGCTTCCTCCCGGGCTGAGCATCGTGAGCGCGACCGGCGCCATCACGGGGATCCCGACGGCCGCGGGCGTGACGAACGTTGCGCTGGCCGCCGTGGACGCCACGGGCAGCAGCGTCGCCACGCTGATCGTCACCATCGCCGTTCCCGGCGTGGCGCCCATCATCACGAATACTCCGCTCTCGACGACCGGCTTCGTCGGCATTCCCTTTGAGTACAGCCTCACCGCCTCCGGCGCGCCGACAAACTATACCGCCAGCCCGCTCCCCGCCGGCATCGCTCTCATCGCCCCGGCCGGGATCCTGGTCGGGACGCCGACCGCCGCAGGCACGCTGGTCGTGGCGGTGGGCGCCAGCAATGCTTCGGGCACTGGCACGGCCAATTTGACCATCGCCGTGGCGCCCGCGCCGACGGCGCCCACGATCACCAACCAGCCTCTCAGCCAGAATACTGCCCCCGGCGGGAATGCCACCTTCACGGCCGGCGCCTCCGGAACGCCCGCGCCGTCCTATCAGTGGTACTTCAACGCGTTTCCCATCGCCGGAGCCACGGGTCCCACGTTGACGCGGACCGACGTGCAGCCCAGCAACGCGGGCTTTTACACGCTGATCGTCACCAACGTCGGCGGTTATGCGATTTCCGACAGCGCCGACCTGACGGTCGACTTTGGGCGCATCGTGGACTTCTCGGCCCTGGCCCAGACGGGGCTGGGCAATCAGACCTTGACCCTGGGCTTTGTCCTGTCCGGGTCCAAGAACGTGCTGGTGCGCGGAATCGGCCCGGCCCTGGCCAGTTTCGGCGTGGCCGATCCCATGCCGAATCCGGAGCTTATGCTGTACAGCGGCACCACCGTCCTGGCGTCCGACGCCGGCTGGCAAACCGCCCCGGCCAATCCGGCCATCGCCGCCATCGCCACCGAATTCGGGGCCTTCGCGCTGCCTCCGGACAGCCTGGACTCCGCTCTCCTCGCCCTGCTCGACGCGGGAGCCTACACGGCCCAGGTCCCCAGCTCCAACCGCCTCGACGCCGGCACGGCCATGGCGGAAGTCTTCGACGTCGACCTGGACCTGAATGCCCGGCTGATCAACGCCTCGGCGCTGATGCCCGTCAACATGGGCGGGAGCAATCTCAACCCGGTCATCATCGGCTTCGTCATCGAGGGCACCCGGAACAAAACCGTGCTCATCCGCGGCGTTGGGCCCGGCCTGACCGGCTTTGGCGTCTCGGGGGTCCTCGCCGATCCCCAAATCAGCGCCTTCTCCGGCAGCACGCTCCTCGCGAGCAACGTCGGCTGGGGCAACAGCAGCAATGCCGCCCAGATCGGCGCCTCATTTGCGCAGGTCGGCGCATTCCCGCTGGCGGCGGGCAGCAGCGATTCCGCCCTGCTGCTCAGCTTGGCGCCCGGAGACTATTCGGTGGAGCTGTGCAGCGCGGCCAACAATAGCGGCATCGCCCTGCTCGAAGTCTACGACGTCCAGTAGCCGCGCGTCGGCCCGCCTGGAAGGCGGGCCTACGATGCGTGGGGCAGGAGAAACAGAAGAAGGGCAAGAAGATGGCAGGTCCCGCCGCCGAGGAGGAACGTATGCCAGGCGGCCTGGCTGTAGCGCCGGCCCCGTCCCAGGTGGAACATCATGCCCACCGCGTAGCTGAGGCCGCCCGCCAGCAGCAGCCACAAACCGCCGCGGGGAAAGCTTGCTATGAGGGGGATGAGAGCGACCGCCGCGAGCCAGCCGACGAACAGGTAGGCCAGGGTCGAAGCCAGCCGGTAGCGGTGGCCCAGGAAGACTTGAAACACCGCGCCCGCGCCGCACAGGCCCCAGATCACTCCAAAGCAGGACCAGCCCCACGGCCCCCGCAGGTTCGTGAGGAGGAAGGGGGTGTAGGTCCCGGCAATGAGGATGAACACAGCGGCGTGTTCCAGATTCAGGAAAAGAGAGCGCGCGCGCTGGCCGCGGAGGGCTTGGGAGATCGTCGACACGGTGTACAGCGCCAGCAAGGCCAGTCCGAAGACCGTGAAACTCACCACATGCCACGCGTCGCCCCGCAGGCTGGAAAACACGATCAGCAGGGTGAGCCCCGCGACGCTCACCGCGAGTCCGAGCCCATGGGTCACCCAACTCGCGATTCTTTCTCCCCGGCTGAGAGCCGGGACCGACGCGGCCTCGGCCCAGGAGGCGGACGCAGGCGCCGGCCGGCTCGCGGCGGCCACCCGGCGGCCTTCCACCCGCCGGCGCGTCCAGGCATCGAGCCCCCGAACGAGGGCGCGCGGCCGCGGACTGCGAAACTTGTCCGGCGTCCATTCCTCGCCATCGGCATAGACGGTCTGCGGGATCACGCAGGTGCCGAACGCCCAGTCAGCGAGCGGAAGCCCGAAAAACCCGGAAATCGACTCGTTGCAATCGGTCACGGCGTGATGGCGCAGGTGGAAAGCATAGGCGGGCTGCCAGTACCTGCCCCACACCGGGTGCTCGATCAGCGGCGCCCATTTTTCGAACGACCAGTGGTTGATCGCATGCAGCATCTCGTAAAGGATGAGCGACACGGCCAGGGCGGCGAAGCCGGCGCAAAACCACGGGAACGCGGGGAGCAGCCATTGGAGCAAGGCGAGCAAAGGCGACAGCAGCAGGGCGAACACGCCGAGCGAATACCACGGGAAGAAGGAGGCTTCGCCCTGCTCGGGCTCGGTGATCGGAAACTTGTTTTCGATGAAGAGAATGCTGTTCCCCGCCCGGCCGGGCTTGCGTCCGATGCGCGTGAGCGCGTGATGCAGGGTGTGCTGGCGGTAGAGGCGGCGCAGGAAGGGAACCGCCGGGGTGTGCAGCAGGTAGCGGTGGAAGAAGTACTCGACGAAGCAGTTGACGAGGCTGACGACGAGGAAGGCGGCAACAGCCGCCCACCAGGCGGCGGCAAATTGCAGGTGCCAGACGCGCGGGGCGGCCAGCCGGAGGGCGCCGAGGAGGCCGGCCAGCGTGGCCGCGACCGTCAGGACGAAGAGCGGAAGCGAGAACTCTTCGTGGATGGGATCGCGAATATCGGAGGATGGGGCCATAACGGGAACGCTACTCTACTCCGCTTTGCGGGCGATCGCCAACTCTGGGACCCGAAACTCCCGGACGGGCCGGCGACGACCTCGCGCTCGTTGCGCGGCCGCCCACACCGGCGTATGCTGATTCCACCGATGTCAACCGACCCCCGCTTCCGCCCCGGCGACGAAAAGGTTTCGGGCGCGCAGCTGGGTCGCGCCCTCGCCAAAGTCGCGTTCCTGGGCGATTATCTGCCACGGAAGTGCGGGATCGCGACCTTCACCACCGACCTGCGCTGTGCGATCGCCGCAGAGTTTCCGGCGGTCCAGTGCCCGGTGGTGCCGGTCAACGATGTGGAGGAGGGCTACGACTACCCGCCGGAAGTGCGATACGAAATCGCGGAACAGGACTTGCCGTCCTATCTGCGCGCGGCGGATTTTCTCAATATCACGGAGGTGGACGTGCTTTGCGTCGAGCATGAGTTCGGCATTTTCGGCGGGGCCGCCGGCAGCCATGTGCTGGCGCTGCTGCGGGAGCTGCGGATGCCGATCGTCACGACGCTCCACACGGTCCTGCGCGAACCCAACGGCGAGCAGCGGCGGGTCATGCGCGAATTGACCCGCCTTTCGACCCGGCTGGTGGTGATGAGCGAGCGCGGGCGCGGCTTTCTGCGCGACATCTATCGGGTCGACGATACCAAGATCGATGTCATCCCGCACGGCATCCCCGACCTCCCGTTTGCCGATCCGGAGCGGTTCAAGGATGAGTTCGCCGTGGCGGGGAAGCAGGTCCTGCTCACGTTCGGCCTGCTTTCCCCGAACAAGGGCGTCGAATACGCGCTGCGGGCCCTCCCCGCGATCGTGCGGGAGTTTCCCGACATCGTTTACATCGTGCTGGGGCAGACCCACCCGAACCTGGTCCGGGGGGAAGGTGAAGCCTACCGCCTGAGCTTGGAGCGCCTGGCCAAGGAACTGCAGGTGCAGAGGCGCGTCGTTTTCTTCAACCGCTTTGTCGAGCCCGACGAGTTGATGCGCTTTATCGGCGCCGCGGACATCTATCTCACGCCGTACCTCACCGAGACTCAAATCACCTCGGGCACACTCGCCTACGCGTTCGGCGCCGGCAATGCGGTCGTCTCCACACCCTATTGGCACGCTGCGGAGCTGCTGGACCACGGGCGCGGAGTGCTGGTGCCTTTTCGCGACAGCCCGGCAATTGCGACGGCGGTGATCGGTCTGCTGCGCGACGAGCCCGGGCGGCTGGCGATGCGCCGGAACGCCTACCGGCTGGGGCGGGACATGGTCTGGAGCCAGGCGGCCCGCCGGTATATGCAGGCGTTCGAGCAGGCCCGCCTGGACCACAGTTTTGTCGGCCGGAAGGCGTCGCCCATCAAGACGCTCGACGAGCAGCCGGATCAACTGCCCGATCTCAACCTCGATCAT
>DASRSH010000092.1:0-22987 GCA_035656575.1 Opitutaceae bacterium | reverse complement strand
CAGATCCAGGTGCAGAACGACTACGCCGGCAAGTTCGAGGTGGACGGCGTCAGCCTGAGCCCCGTGGTGGGCGTCGCCTACCAGTACGGCGACACCCCGACCAACATCTATCTGCAGGATCACAGCCTTCCGCCCGCCAATCTGGCCGCCGGGGTTTACAACCCCCCGGTTCCGTCCCTGGGAAATTTCACGACGTTCATCAGCGACACGCCGTCCTCCGGCTGGCTCGGGCAGGCCTACGCCTACCTGACCGCCGGCTTCCTGAACAACCGGCTGTATGTCGACGTCGGAGGGGAGCGCACCTGGGCCAACGTCAACGACTACACCGACCATGGGATGGAGCTGCCGGGGCTGGATGAGTTCGTCGGCACCCATGCGCCGCAGACCGACGCGACCCTGGCCCACACCGGCAGCGTCCTGCTGCCGTCGGTCCCCGATTCCCGCGACGCCTACATGCTGGGCGTCCTGGGCAAGATCCTGCCCAATCTTTCGGCCTATGGCACGGTTTCGACCAATGCCTCGGTCGCGAGCGGCACGCCGATCTGGCAGGAGGGCAAGGAATACGAGTTCGGCCTCAAGTCCCAGTTTCTGGACAACCGGCTCACGATCACCGCGGACCACTTCCAGATCTCCGAAAGCAATGTCAGCTCGACCAATCCGCTTTACAACACCGGCCAGTCGCTCGTGCCCCTGCTCTACCAGGACCTGAACAACCACGGCGAGGAGATCAACATCGACGGTGGCCTCACCTCCAATCTTTCCGTGATCATCAGCGGCACCCTGATGCATCTGCGCGACCCGGAAGGGCGCCGCCAGCGCAACATTCCCGACAACATGGCCGCCGCGCTGCTCAACTACCGCTTCACGACCGGCGTCCTGAACCGGGTCAACGTCTTCGCCGGAGTGGTCCACCAGGGCAACGTGGCGGGCGAAACCGTCACGGGCTACACCAAGCTGGGGGTGCCCGAGCTGCCGGGCTTCTACGTCCCGGCCTTCACGGTGCTCAATGTCGGCGCCGGCTACCGGCCGAGCCGCAAGTACGAGTTCAATCTCAACATCGACAACGCGCTCAACGAGAAATTCTGGTGGCAGGCGTCGAGCCGCACCTCCCTGGCCCCGTATCCCGGCTTGAACGTCCGCTTTACGATCACGGTGCATCCGTTTTAAGTCTGGCGTCCCCCCGCCCCTCCGCCCCGCGCGGTTGAACTGTTCACCGCGGCGCCCTGCGCGCGCCGCGGCCGATCCGCTCCCTCCCGTTTCCGGCTGATGAATCCCGCTCCCGCTCAACCCCTTGCCTTCACCATTTACGCCCGTCGAGCCGCCATGGGCGCGGCGGCGGCCCGCCGCTTCCAGTCGTGGCTCGAGGAAACCCTGCGCGCCCGGCCGACGTGCCGCGTCATGTTCGGCTGCGCGCCGTCGCAGGACGACTTCTTCGCCGCGCTGCGCGCGGAGGCCGCCGCCGCCCCCGCCCCCTGGCGGCGGGTGGAAGTCTTCCACATGGACGACTACGTCGGCCTGCCGGAAGCCAATCCGCAGAGTTTCCGCGCTTACCTGCGCCGGCAGTTCCTCGATCATGTCGAGGTCGCCCAATTCCACCCCATCCGCGGCGAGACCGAGCCGCCCGAACGGGAGGCGGCCCGCTACGCCGCGCTGCTGGCGCGGGCGCCGATCGACGTGGTCAGCCTCGGCATCGGGGAAAACGGCCACCTGGCGTTCAACGATCCGCCGGTGGCCGATCCGGACGATCCGGTTCTGGCGAAGGTCGTGGAACTGGACGCGATCTGCCGTCAGCAGCAGGTCAATGACGGCTGCTTCGGCACGCTCGCCGAAGTGCCCCGCCTGGCCATCACCGTCACGCTGCCCGTGTTTGCGCAAGCGGGCCGGATGTGCTGCATTGTGCCGGGCGCGCGCAAGGCCGAAGCGGTGCGGCGGACCCTGACCGATCCGGTCGGGCCCGCCTGCCCCGCCACCCTGCTGCGGGCCCATCCCATGGTGCAGCTTTTCCTCGATTCGGACGCCGCCGCGCTCCTGCCGGCTGACCTGCGACGATGACCGGGACGGTCCGGTTGCGGCCCAGCCTGTTCGACCTCCAGGTCAACGGCTTCGGCGGCGTCGACTTCCAGGATCCCGGCCTGGGGGCAGAGGCTCTGCACCGGGCCTGCCGGGCTTTGCACGCGCACTGCACGCGGCGCATCTTCCTGACTTTGATCACGGACCGCATCGGCGCTTTGGAGGAGAAGTTCGCGCGGATCGAAAGGCTGCGCCGCGCCGATCCCCTGGCCGCCGAGACGATCGCCGGCTACCACCTGGAGGGGCCCTACCTGAGCCCGCGCCCAGGCTATCGCGGCGCCCATCCGGCGGAGCATATGAAGGCGCCGTCGCTGCCCGAGTTCCGCCGCCTCCAGCGGGCGGCCGGAGGCCGCATCCGGCTCATCACCCTGGCCCCGGAATGGCCCGGCAGCGCGCGCTTCATCGCCGCGGTGACCGCCGCCGGGGTGGTGGTGTCGCTCGGACACACCGCCGCGACCGCCGTCCAGATCGACGCCGCCGTCCGGGCTGGAGCGCGCCTGTGCACGCACGTGGGCAACGGCTGCCCGCTGGAGCTGCCCCGCCACGACAACATCATCCAGCGCCTACTCGCCCGCGACGAACTCATCGCCACCTTCATTCCGGACGGCATCCACGTGCCGCCCCCGGCGCTAAAAAACTTCCTGCGGGCGAAGCCGCGCGGCGGCGTCATCCTGACCACCGATGCCGTGGCCGCGGCCGGAGCCCCCCCCGGGCCTTTCCACCTGCGCCAGGGCGGCCGGAGGCTCCGGCTGGTCGCCGCACGCGACGGGACCATAGCCTGTCCGGGGCGGCCCGGTTATCTCTTCGGCTCAAGCCTGACCCTGGACCGGGGCGTGGCCAACGCCGCCCGCTGGACGGGCCGCCCGGCGGCGGAAGCGTGGGAGTGGGCCTCGCGCCGGCCGGCCCGCCTCTTTGGCATCCGCCTGCCCTGGGTGCCCATTCCCGGCGGCACTTCCGCCTGAACGCGGGGGGCTACGGAAGGGGTCATGTACCAAATCCCAACAATCCGGACTTCGCCCCTGCCAGTGCGAAACCGTCCGCCCGGATTGTTGGGATTTGGTACATGACCCCTTCCTTTGCGCCCGGCCGGGCGGATCACGGCGACACGAGCCGGCGCTCCAACTCTTCCAGCGGCACGCCCTTGGTCTCGGGCACCATCACCTTCACCCAGATGAGTTGAAGGACCATCATGAAGCAGAAGAACAGGAATACCCCGCCGGGCGGGAAGCGCGTCACCATGCTCGGAAAGAAGGTCGTGAGCAGCGCCGCGCAGGTCCAGTGGGTGAAGCTGCCCAGCGCCTGGCCGCTCGCGCGGTGCCGATTGGGAAAGATCTCGGAAATGAAGACCCAGATGACGGTGCCCTGCCCGACCGAATGCGCGGCGATGAAGGCGAAGATGCACACCGGAACAATGGCGTAGTGCCCGGTGAAGAACGCCCAGGCCGTCATGCCCAGCGACGCGATATAGCCGAAGGAGCCGATGTAGAGCAGCGTCCGGCGGCCGAGGGAGTCGATCAGGCGCAGGCCCACGAAAGTGAAGACGAAGTTGGTCAGGCCGATGCCGACCGTCTCGCGCAGCGCCCCCTTGGCGCCCAAGCCGGTCATCTCGAAGATCCGGGGGGCGAAATAAAGCACGGCGTTGATTCCGGAAAGCTGGTTGAAGAAGGCGATCAGGATCGCCAGGCCGATCGGCCGGCGCAGCGCCGTGGTCCAGAAGCCGCCGCGTTCGGCCGGCTCTTCGGCCGCCGCCTCGATCACGGCCGCCTCGGCCTGGACGGCCTCCGGCGGGGCATCCGGCATGACCAGCCGGAGCACCCGCAGGCCTTCGGTCCGATCCTTCCTGCGGCCCAGGAGCCAGCGCGGGCTCTCCGGCAGGAGGAAGGCCAGCGCGGTGTACACGGCCGAGGGAAACGCCGCCACGCCCAGCATCCAGCGCCACGCGTCCGCGCCGACGCCTTGCAGCAGGTAGTTGGACAGCAGCGCCACGATGATGCCGAAGACGATGTTGAACTGGAACAGGCCGGCCAGCCGGCCGCGGAAGCGCGGCGGGGCGATTTCGGAGATGTAAAGCGGCGCCGCGATCGTGGACGCCCCGATGCCCAAGCCCCCGATGAAGCGCGCGACGATGAAGGCGGTGACATTCCACGCGTAGGCGGACCCGATGGCGGAGAACAGAAAGAGGACGCCAATGCCGATCAGCGTGCGTTTGCGGCCATAGCGGTCCGTCGGCCAGCTCCCCACCAGCGCGCCGACCACCGTGCCGTAGAGGGCCGAGGCCATGGCGAACCCGTGGAGCGCCGGGCTCAGGTGCCACAGCGCCTGGATGGTCTGCTCGGCGCCGGAAATGACCACGGTGTCAAAACCGAAGAGGAAGCCGGCCAGCGCCGAGACGACGGACCAAAGGTAAATGCGGGGTTTCAGCGGACGGAGCCAAGCAGGAAAAGGCTCGCTCGCCAATCGCTTCCGCACATGAATCCGACCCAGGATCCATGTACCTTCTGCTCGTCCATATCCGGGTCAAAAAGGAGTGCGTCGACGCCTTCATGGCCGCGACGCAGCTGAACGCCGAGAGCAGCCGGCTGGAGCCGGGGGTCGCGCGCTTCGATGTCCTGCAGGAATTGGAGGATCCCACCCGTTTCGTCCTGGTGGAAGCCTATCTCAGCCCCGCCGCCCACGCCGCCCACCGCGAGACGAAGCACTATGCCCAGTGGCGGGACACGGTCGCGGCCATGATGGCCGAGCCGCGCACCGCGAAGAAATATGCCAACGTGTCGCCGGACGACGGCGGTTGGTGAGGCCCGGTGAAATTCGAATTCGCCACCGCCGGGCGCATCGTTTTCGGCGCCGGCAGCGCCGCCGAAGCCGGGCGCCTGACCGCCGAAATCGGCCGGCGCGCCTTCGTGATCACCGGCGGCCAGCCTGAGCGGGTCAAGACCGTCACCGATTCGCTCCGGCGCAGCGCCGGCGCCGCCGGGATTTTCCGGGTGAGCGCCGAACCGAGCCTGGCGGTCGTCCAGGCCGCGGTGCGCGAAGCCCGCGCCGCCCAATGCGACGTGGTCGTCGGCGTCGGCGGCGGCAGCGTCCTCGATACGGCCAAGGCGGTGGCGGCGCTGCTGACCAACCCGGAGGACATCTTCGAATACCTCGAGGTGATCGGCCGCGGCCGGCCCCTCGGGCATCCCTCCGCCCCGTCGGTCGCCATTCCCACGACGGCGGGCACGGGTTCGGAGGTGACGCGCAACGCCGTGCTGCATTCGCCGGAGCACCGGGTCAAGGTCAGCCTCCGGCACGCCTCGATGCTCCCGCGGCTGGCGATCGTCGATCCCGACCTGACCGTCGGCCTGCCGCCGGCGTTCACGGCCGGCACCGGCTGCGACGCCCTCGCCCAGCTCATCGAGCCATTCGTCAGCTTGCGGGCCAGCCCGCTCACGGACGGCCCCTGCCGCGAGGGCCTGGAGCGGCTCGCACCGGCCCTGCGGCGGGCTTACGAGCGCGGCGACGACCGCGGCGCCCGCCGCGACATGGCGATCGCCAGCCTCCTCGGGGGAATCGCGCTGTCGAACGCCGGCCTCGGCGCCGTGCATGCCCTGGCCAATCCGATCGGCGGCCGGTACGCCGCGCCCCACGGGGCGATTTGCGGCGCGTTGCTGCCCTACGTCATGAACGCCAATCTTCGCGCCGCCGAAGCCGACCTGTTCGGCGACAGCGCCGGCCCCCTGCACGCCCGCTATGGCGAAGTGGCTTGGATCCTGACCGGGGGCGCCAGCCGCGATCCCGAGGCGGGCATCGCCTGGGTCCGGCAGCTCGTCGCGGACCTGCGCGTGCCCCGCCTGCGCACTTATGGCATCACCGAAAACGACCTGCCGGGCATGGCGGCCGACGCCCTCAAGACGAGCAGCATGAAGGCCAATCCCGTTCCGCTGACCGCGGAGCAATGCGCCGACGCGGCGCGCGCGGCGCTCTGATGAATTACTACCGGCGGACCGAGCTCAACGCGGCGGCGGACGAGCGCCTGCGCCGCTATGACGCCGCCGTCCGCGCCCTCGCGGGCCCATCCTTTGCCTGGCCGCTGCGGATGCGGGATTGGGAGCTCTTGCGCATCCTGGACGGCGTGCAGCGCCTGCCGCCCCGCGCCCGCCTGCTTGAGGTGGGCTCCTTCAATACCTACCTCGCGGCCTATCTGGCCGTCCAGGGCCGGACCGTCACCGCCTCGGACCGGCTGGCCGCGCGGCGGCGCAAAAGTTTCCTGCGCCGGGTGGGTCTCGCCGCGCCCAAGCCCGTGGAGGCTCCCTACGGGGCTTGGCGCTCCGTGCTGCGGCGGGCCGGCGCCGAGGTGCGCGACCTCGACGCGACCCGCCTGCCCTTTGCGGACGCGACCTTCGACGGCGTCATCGCCCTTTCCGTCCTGGAGCATATCCCCCCGATTGAGCGGGCGATTGCCGAACTGTACCGCGTCCTGAAGCCCGGCGGCCGCCTGCTCGCGACGATCGACTGCGCGCCGGAGCCGGCGCCCTATGCGCGCGGCGTGCGCTACTTCGCCCCCGCCGAATTGGAGGCTCTCTTCGCCCCCTACCCCGTCACCTCTCCGCGCGCCGCCCCGGATTTCGCGCGCGAGAACTGGTGCTACGGGGGCAGCCGGCCCGTCCTGCCCGCTTTCGTCGAGGTCACCAAGGCGTAAGACCCTTTGTCCTGCGCGGTCGCCATGGGGTCGACGCCGGCTGCCATGCTCGACAATGAGCCGATAATTGTGATGCTGGCGGCGATCTTCTGCGACGGTAGCTCAGCCGGATAGAGCAGCGGTTTTCTAAACCGCCGGTCAGGAGTTCGAGTCTCCTCCGTCGCGCCACTTTCAGGCGGCCGCCTTCTCGCACTTGACGGTGCAAACTCCATGAGTCTTCCAGGGCTCTTTATGAAGTGCGCCGGTTCCTCAAGGGCGCGAAGTAACCCGGCCCGCGGGCGCTCACGGGCCTATTGCGGAGGAGGCGCCACGTTGTTCCCGAAGTCCGGCGTATCCGACAAGGGCGGCAGGATCGGCAGCGGATGCTTGGCCGGGAAAAGCTTGTTCAGGACCTTGTCGATCATGACCGTCTTGTCCTGGCCGAAGATCGACGGCCGCTCGGCGTAGGCCAGGGCCAGCGGATAGTCGGTCCGCGCGGTGCGCACCTCGATCTGGATCGAGATCATGTAGGTGGTGAAATCGGACTGCCACCGGTCCTGATAAAGGATGCGCGCGTCGGCATTGTCCGGCATCTCCGTGGCGGCGCCGTAGGTGGCGTCGTAGCCGCGGCGGCGCAGCTCCCGGGTGATGGCGGCATCGACGCCGCGGCCGTCGGTGAGCAGGCTGACGACAAAGGGATGCTTAATCGAACCGAGCTTCGCATTCGGCGCTTCGCGGACTCGGAGGACTGCGCAGCCGGAGGCGGCCAGAGCGAGCGCGGCCACCAGAACAAGGCGTTTTCTCATAATCGCCGCGAGGCTAACGGCCGGAGGAGGCCATCCGCAGCACTATTTTTCCGAATTGGCCTCCGCGCTCCATGAGTTCGAAGGCCTCCGCCGCCCGCTCGAACGGAAAGACTTCGCTGATGACCGGCTTGATCACGGCCTTGCCCATGAAATCCGTCATGGCCAGCCAGTCCGCCGGACCGCCCATCGTCGTGCCGTGGAGCGACAGTTGCCGCCAAAAGACCTTGCGCAGGCTCAATTCCGGGGGGTTGCCGCGCGTCGCCCCATAGAACACGATCCGTCCTCCCGGGGCGGCGGATTCGATGAGCTGGTTGAACCCGGCGCCCCCGGCCCCATCCACGATCAGGTCGAAGCCGCCCGTCTTGCGCACGGCCTCCTTGGCCCATCCCTCTTGCGTGTAGAGAAAGCCGCCGCGCGCCCCATGCGCCACGGCCAGGGAAATCTTGTCCTCGGAACTGGACGTCACCCAGACCTCGGCCTCGTGCGCAGCCGCAAACTGCAGGGCGAAAAGGGCGACGCCGCCGCCGATGCCCGAGATCAGGACGCGGTCGAGGGGGGTGAACCCGCCCCGCGACATGAGGGCCCGCCAGGCGGTCAGTCCGGCCAGGGGCACGGCGGCCGCCTCCTCCCAGGTGAGGCCGGGCGGCTTGTCGGCCAGCTGCAGCGCGGGCACGGCGATCTTCTCGGCGAACGTCCCCTGGCGGGGCAGGCCCAGGATGGTGAATTGGTCGGCCTGGGCCTTGGGATCGGGGCCCCAATCGAAGGCCGGGTCGATGATGACTTCCTTGCCGATCCAGGCGCGGCTGGCGCCGGGGCCGGCCGCGACGACGACGCCGGCGCCATCGGAGCCGGGAATGCAGGGAAACTTGAGGTTCGCGTACTGCCCCGCGTGCATCCATGCGTCGCGGTGGTTCAGGGCGGCGGCCTTCAGCTCGACGAGCACTTCGCCCGGGCCCGGCTCGGGCTCGGGAATGTCGGCGACTTCCAAGGCCTGGGGAGCGTTCAGTCGGATGGCGCGCATGGGGTCAGTCTAGACGTAGCTGACGACGTCGGCCGTCTTGAAGCGGACCTTGGCCGCCGTGGCGTACTTGTCGCCCGGGGCCCGGTAGCCGGCAGCGCAGGCGCACAGCGTGGTGTAGCCTTGGGGGCCAAGGCCGAGAATCTCGTCGTACTTGGCCGGCTCCAGGCCTTCCATCGGGCAGGTATCCACCCCCATCATGGCGGCGGCGGCCATGAATTGCCCCAGGGCGATGTAAACCTGATGGGACATCCACTGCTCCAGGCGGCCGGCCTCGCGCGCCTCGCGCGTGCTGTCGGCGATGCTCCGGCGGTAGCCTTCCAGCGCCTCGGGCTGGCCGCCCCGCAGTTCGAGGACGCGCTGCAGGTGGCGCTCGATATGCTCGGTGTCGATATTCCGGCGCAGGGCGAAGACGACCAGATGCGAGCAGTCCGCGATCTGCCGTTGGCCGAAGGAGGCCGGCACCAGCTTTTCCCGCGCGGCGTCGTCACGCAGCACGACGAACTTCCACGGCTGGATGCCCATGCTGGACGGCGTGAGAACCAGCGCCTGCTCCAGCGCGCCCCAGAGTTCGTCGGGAATCTTCTTGGCGCGGTCGAAGCGCTTGGTGGCGTACCGCCACTTGAGCGCGTCGACCACGAGATTCGAGGCAATTGGTGTCATGCGTATGTCCCCCAGCAAGAAATCCTGCGCGGGGCGGCTTGTCAAAAGGCCCGGCCGTATTGCACCGGAGGCTCGAGCAGCTCGGGCTTGCCCAGCTCGCGGGCGGCGTGCAGGGGCCAATAGGGATCGCGCAGCAGCGCCCGCGCGAGAAACACGAGATCGGCCTTGCCGCCGGCCACGATGGCATTGGCCTGGTCCGCGCGCGTGATCAGGCCCACGGCCGCCGTGGGCACGCCGGCTTCGCGCCGGATGCGTTCGGCGAAAGGCACCTGATAGTCCGGTCCGATGGGGATCTTGGCGTGGGGGGCGGTTCCCCCCGAGCTGCAATCGACCAAGTCCACCCCTTCGGCGCGAAGCCTCCGCGCCAGTTCGACGCTCTGGTCGATGTCCCAGCCGCCCTCGACCCAATCGGTGCAGGACAAGCGCACGCTCAAGGGCAGGCGGTCCGGCCACACGGCACGGACCCCGCGGACGGTCTCCAAGAGAAACCGGATGCGGTTGTCGAAGCTGCCGCCGTAGGCGTCCGTGCGCCGGTTGCTGAGGGGGGAGAGAAACTCGTGCAGCAGGTAGCCGTGCGCGCTGTGGACTTCCAGCCATTCGTAGCCGGCGGTCAGCGCGCGCGCGGCCGCGGCGGCAAAGTCCCGCTGCACCCGCGCCAGGTCGTCGCCGGTCATCGCGCGCGGCACCTTGTCCAGGTCCTCGCCCCAGGCGATCGCGCTGGGGGCCAGCGTGGGCCAGCCGCCGGCGTCGTCCGCGAGATGCGCGCCCCCGTTCCACGGCAGCGCGGCGGACCCTTTGCGCCCGGCGTGCGCGATCTGGATGCCCGGCACGGCGCCCTGTGACTTGATGTAGCGGTTGATGCGGGCCAGCGGCTCGATGTGCTGGTCGCCCCACAGGCCGGCGTCCCCCGGCGAGATGCGCCCTTCCGGCGACACCGCGGTCGCCTCCGCGATGACCAGAGCGGCCCCGCCGGCCGCGCGGGAGCCCAGATGCACCAGATGCCAATCGGTGGCCACGCCGTCCTGCGACGAATACTGGCACATGGGCGACACGCCGATGCGGTTGCGCAGGGTGATCGACTTGAGGGTGAAGGAGCTGAAAAGATCGGGCATGCCTTAGGGAGTGCGTGATTTCGCGAATCGCAAACGCGGAGAAGGCGCCGTCCCGGCCCCTTACTGCCCCGCGGGGGCGGCGGGCCGCCGTCTCCACCGGGTCAGCACGGCCATCACTTCCTCCATGCCTTCCACCCGGAGCAGCCAGATCGCGGCGGCGTAGACGCCGATCCCGAGGGGGATGAGGCCGAACACGGTGAGCAGGTCGGTGAGGCGGGCGGAGAGATGCGCGAGCTGCAGCCCCATCCATCCCAGGCGGACGGCGGCCCCCATCACCGCGGCGCCGGCCAGGATCTTCGCCGCCGTGCCCGCCAGCGGGGCCAGGGTGAGCTGCGGCAGCTTGCGCATGAGCGCGCGCTGCAGGAGCACCGTCTGCACGATGATGGCGGTCGTGCTCGCGGCGACGAGGCCGAGCGCGCGGAAGTGCCCCATCAGCGACAGGCTCAGGATGAGGTTGACGAAGAAATCGACCACCGCGACGCGGACGGGCGTCGCCAGGTCGCGCACCGAGTAGAAGGCCCGCACCGTCAGGTTCACGACGGAAAAGAAGGGCATGCCGACCGCGAACAGGGTCAGCAGGGGCGTCATCAGGTGCGTGGCCGCGGTGTTGAAATTGCCGTGCTGGTAGATGAGGCGGGTGATGGGAAAGCTCAGCAGGGCCAGCCCCACGGCGGCGGGCACGTTGATGATGAGGATCAGGCGGATGCCGCGGCGGAAGTCGGCGGCCATTTCCGCATGCTTGCCCTCGACCGCGTGGCGCGCGATCAGCGGATAGACCACGGTCGAGACCGCGATCGCAAAGACTCCGATCGGCAGCTCCATGAGCCGATTGGCATAGAACATCACCGTGGCGGAGTTGTCGTCGATCGACATCGCCAGGTAGCTCGCGACCAGGATGTTCACCTGGTAAATCGCCGTGCCGATGAAGCCGGGCATCATCAGCCGGGCGATTTCCCGCACGCGCGGGGCCAGGGTGAGATGGAAGCGGGGGCGCCAGCCCAGCAGGACCAAAACGGCGCCCGGCACCGCCATCTGCAGCGCGCCGCCGGCCAGCACGCCCGCGCACAGCCAGTACAGCTCGGTCAGCGGCGAATGCGCCCAATGGTATCCCGCCCCGCCCAGCGTCACGATCATGCACAGGTTGAGCCAGATCGGCGAGAGGGCCGGCTCCGTGAAATGCTCGAAGACGTTGAGGGCGGCATTGAGGGCGGCCGCGACGCAGATGAACGCCAGGTAGGGAAAGAGAATGGCGCTCAGATTCGCCACCAGGATCCACTTGTTCGCGTCGCGGGTCAGGTGGTGGATCAGCCCGTGCGCGTGCGTGCACAGCACCATCGCCAGCACGCAGAGCGTGGCCGTGATGACGGCCAGCCAGCTCACGACCTGGTTCAGCAGCCGGTAGGCGCCCGCCCGGCCGTGATCGTGCAGCTCGTGCTGGAGGGTCGGCAGAAACGCGGCGGTGAGCGAGCCCTCTCCGAGGAGCCGGCGGAACAGGTTCGGCAGGCGGAACGCCGTGACAAAGGCGGAATTGAAGACGCTGTCGCCGAAGATCGCCGCGCTGATCTGGTCCCGGGCCAGCCCGAGGAACCGCGACACCACCGTCAGCAGCGAGACGATCCCGATATTCCTGAGCTTTTTGGATGCCTTCAGGTCTTGTCCGGCTTGGACTTTTCAGGTTGGGCGGCCGGCTTGGCCTCGGCCCCTTTGCTTTCGGCGGGCTTGCTCTCGGCCGCCTTGCCCTCCCCTGCGCTCTCCTTGCTCCCGCCGGACTTCTTGTAGTCGGTGATGTAAAAGCCCGTGCCCTTGAAGATCAGGCCGGCCCCGCCGCCGATCAGCCGCTTCAGCGCCAGTTTCTTGCACTTGGGGCATTTTTTCAGCGGGGCGTCACTCATCGACTGGAACTGCTCAAAATGGTGTCCGCATTTGCTGCAGGCGTATTCGTACGTGGGCATGGCCGGTAAGGGGTGAGGCTGCCAATAAATGGCTTCGCGTGCGAAGTCATTTTTTGCCAACGTGCGCGTTTTGCGAATGGACCTTGCCGCCGAACTCAAACTCCGCGCCGGACGCGTGGAACGCGGAATTGACGAGCTCCTGCCCCCGGCGGCGGCCGCCCCCGAGCGGCTGTCCCAGGCCATGCGCTATGCCATGCAGGGCGGGGGCAAGCGGCTGCGGCCGGTCATGGTCATGGCTGCGGCGGAACTGTTTGCCGGGCCGGAAGGCGGAGAAAAGGCCGTTCCCGCGGCGGTCGCCGTGGAATGCGTTCATACCTACTCGCTGGTGCACGATGACCTCCCCTGCATGGACGACGACGACCTGCGCCGAGGGCGGCCGACCGTGCACAAGGTCTACGACGACGCCACGGCGGTGCTGGCGGGCGACGCCCTGCTGACCTACGCCTTTCAGCTTCTGGCCCGGCACTACCGCGGCGAGCCCGCGCTCGCGGCCGGGCTGGTCGACGAACTGGGCGACGCCGCCGGGCACGCCCACCTGGTCGGCGGCCAGGTTCTGGACCTGCTCTACGAGGGCGCCACCGGCGTCACCGCCGCCATGCTGAACGACATCCACGCCCGCAAGACCGGCGCGATGATCCGCGCCTCGCTCGCGCTGGGCGGCCGGGTCGGCGGCGCCTCCCCGGATCAGGTCGAGCAGCTCCGCTCGGCCGGGCTGGCCCTCGGCATGGCCTTCCAGATCGTCGACGACGTCCTCGACGCCACGCAGGACTCCGCCACTTTGGGGAAAACGGCGGGCAAGGACGCGGCCAGCGGCAAGACCACCTTCGTGAGCATCCACGGCCTCGCCAAGGCCCGTGAACTCGCGGCCGAATACACGAGCCGCACGGTCAGCCAGATGCGGGCCCTGCCCGGCGACACCGCCTTCCTCGTCGCGCTGACCCAGAGCATGCTGGTGCGCCAGCATTAGCGCTAAACAGCGTGGCGGCGCAGGTAGGTTTGGATCTCGCCGGCGGAAGCGGGCAGCCGGACCTTGGCGATCGGGCGCGATTTCAGCGCCTCCAGGCTCGGGTGCCGCGGCGTCTGGCCGATCGCCCGTTCGATGACGTCGGGAAATTTCGCCGGGCTCGCGGTCGCCAGGAAGACCGTGGGGCGCTGGGACAAGGCCTCATAGTCCTTGAAGCCGCAGGCCGTGTGGGGATCGGCGATGTAGCGGTGCTTCTCATGAAGCCCCCGGATGATGCCGGGAATCTCCTCGTCCGTGCAGCGGCTGGCCGTGAACGTGTCCGGATCGAAGCCGGGAACGGCGAGGCGCCCCGTGGTCCGAAGGCTTTCCATCGCCTGGCGCACCCGGGCGGGGTCGCGGCCGAGGGCGTAATAGAGGTACCGCTCGAAGTTGGAGGCGACCTGGATGTCCATGGAAGGGGCCAGGCTGGGCCGGACGGCATCCACGCGGTACTCCCCGGTCGTGAACATGCGCCAGAGGATGTCGTTCTGATTGGTCGCGACGCGGAAGCCGTGGATGGGGACGCCCATCTTCTGCAGCATCCACCCGGCAAGGACGTTGCCGAAATTGCCCGTGGGCACGACGAAATCGACGCCCGCCGCGCGCGCCGCCGGGGGCAGCCGCAGCCAAGCCGACAGGTAATACACGCACTGCGCCAGGACGCGCGCCAGGTTGATCGAATTGACCGCGGAGAGGCGGTATTGGGTCCGAAACTGCTGGTCGCCGAAAATCTCCTTCAGGGCGCGCTGCGCGTCGTCGAAGCTGCCGTCGATCGCCAGCGCATGAACGTTGGCCGCGCCCGTGCAGGCCATCTGCCGTTCTTGCAGGGGCGACACCCGTCCATCGGGGTACAGGATGAAGATCGCGGTGGCCGGCCGTCCGATCAGTCCGTGAATCGCCGCCGCGCCCGTGTCGCCCGAGGTCGCGCCGAGAACGTTGATCGACTCCCCGCGCAGCCGGCACTGGCGGCCGTACAGATTGCCCAGGAGCTGGAGGGCGAAGTCCTTGAAGGCGAGCGTCGGGCCGTGAAAGAGCTCCAGGACCCACTTGCCCGGCTCCAACTCGCGCAGCGGCGCGATCGCGGGGTCCTCGAACCGGGCATAGGCCGCCGCGACCAGGGGCCGCAATTCCGCTTCGGGAATGTCGTCGGCGAAGAGGCGGAAAAAGCGCAGGCAAAGCTCGGCGTAGGCGAGCCCCTCCCACTCCGCCAGCCGGCCGGCCACCGGCGGCAGCTCCTCCGGCAGGTACAGGCCGCCGTCGGGCGCCAGGCCGATCGCCACGGCCTCGCTGAACGAAACCGCCGGAGCGGCGCCGCGCGTCGACCGGTAGCGCACCCTCAGAGGCTCTCCAAGTGAAAGGCGGCGTGGGCGACGCGCGCCGCCTCGTCCGCCCGCGCCAGGTCGAGCACGACGGAAATCTTGATTTCCGAGGTGCTGATCAGCTCGATGTTGATTCCCGCCTCGGCCAGCGCCTGGAACAGCGTCGCCGCCACGCCGCTGTGGGTCTTCATGCCCACGCCGACGACCGAGAGCTTGGCGATGCCTTCCAGCACCTCGACCTGGCCGCCGCCGATGGCGGCCAGCACCGGCGCCAGCGCCTTTCGCGCCTTCACCGATTCCGACTGCGGCACGGTGAAGGTCAGGTTGGCGACCCCATTGCGGCCGATGTTCTGGACGATCATGTCGACCAGGATGTTGGCGTCCGCGAGCGCGCGGAACACCTTGGCCGCCGAACCCGGCTGGTCGAGAATGTTGCTCACGACGACTTTGGCCTGGTCCTTGTCCACGGCCACGCCGCGGACGACAACCTGCTCCATATAGGCGACTTCTTCTTTCACGATGGTTCCCGGGTTTTGATTGAAGGAGGATCGGACCTCGAACACGACGCCGTACTTTTTGGCGAATTCGACGGACCGCGACTGCATGACCTTGGAGCCGGCGGAGGCGAGCTCCAGCATCTCATCGTAGGAAATCTCCGCGAGCTTGCGCGCGGATTTCACGACCCGCGGATCGGCGGTGTACACCCCGTCCACGTCGGTGTAGATCTCGCACTTGTCGGCGTGGATCGCGGCCGCAAGGGCGATCCCGGTCAAGTCCGAGCCGCCCCGCCCCAGGGTTGTCACGTGCCCTTCCTCGGCGATGCCCTGGAAGCCGGCGACAATGATCACCTTGCCCGCGCTCAGGTCCTTCTCCAGCGGGGCGGGGTTGATCGTCTTGATCTTCGCCTTGGTGTGGGCCTTGTCCGTGAAGATGCCCGCCTGCGCGCCGGTGTAGCTGACGGCGGGCACGCCCAGGCCCTGGAGGGCGATGGCGGTCAGCGCGATCGTCTCCTGCTCGCCGATCGCCAGCAGCTGATCCATTTCGCGGTCGCTCGGGTCGGCGTGCAAGGACTTGGCCCGGGCGATCAGCTCGTTGGTCACGCCGGCGCGGGCGGAAACCACGACGACCAGCTCGTTGCCCGCATCCCGGGTCGCCTTGATGCGCTGCGCGACATTCCTGATCCGATCCACGTCGCCCACCGACGTGCCGCCGTATTTTTGGACAATGCGAGCCATGGTGTCAGTCGAAATCCCCGATGCGCAGCAGCAGCGGTCTTTCCAGCACCGCGGCGGACTTCGCCAGGGCCTGGAGCGCGCCGCGCAGGGCCCGCTCGTCGCTGAGGTGCGTGGTCAGGACCAGGGAAGCCGCCCCGGGCCGCTCGGCCGGGCTCTGCAGCACGGTCGCGATGCTCACCTTCTGGCGGGCCATCACCGAGGCCACCTGGGCGAGGACGCCCGGCTGATCCTTGACGGTCAGGCGCAGGTAATAGCGGCTGCGGATCCGCTCCGGCGGAGCGGTGCGGCAGGTGGCCTTGGGCGCCAGCTTCTCCTCGCCCATCAGGTGCGCGCCCTTGCCGTGGCGCATGAGCGCCACCGCGTCCGCGATGTCGCTGATGACGGCGCTGGCCGTCGCATCCTGTCCGGCCCCGCGGCCGATATAAAGGGTGGTCCCCACGACGTCGCCGGTCACGGCGATCGCATTCAGCACGCCGTTGACGCTCGCGATCACGTTGCGGGCGGGCAGGAGCGTCGGATGCACGCGCACGCTCACCTCGTTGGCGGCGAAGTCCCGGTCGATGATGGCCAGCAGCTTGATGCGATAGCCCAGCGTCGCGGCGTTCGCAAGGTCGGCGGGCGTGATCCGCTCGATCCCCTCCACCGTCATGCTCCGGGTCGGCACCCAGACGCCGTGCGCCAGCCAGGCGAGAACGGAGGCCTTGTGCGCGGTGTCCCAGCCTTCGACATCGAGGGACTCGTCGGCTTCGGCATAGCCCAGCGCCTTCGCTTCGGCCAGCACCTCCATGTAGGGCGCGCCGCGCGCGGACATCTCGGTCAGGATATGGTTGCAGGTGCCGTTCAGGATCCCGTAGATGCGCGGGAAGCGGTTGGCGACCAGCCCCTCGCGCAGGGCCTTGATGATCGGCACGCCGCCCGCGACGCTGGCCTCGAAAAAGAAATGGCCGCCGTGCCGCCGCGCCAGGGCAAAGATTTCGGCGCCGTGCTCGCAGATGAGCGCCTTGTTGGCCGAAACCACGATCTTGCCCCGGCGGAGCGCCGCGCACGTCACCGCGCGGGCGAGGGTCGTGCCCCCGATCAGCTCGCAGACGATCGGGATCGTCGGATCGTTCGCGATCGCCAGGGCGTCATCGGTCAGCTTCGAGGCAGGCAGTTGCACCGCGCGGGCCTTGCGCAGGCTGCGCACGGCCGCCCGCTTCACCTCGAGCCGCACCCCCAGGCGCTGCCGCAAATCGGCGCCGGAGCGCTGGAGATGCTTGAGCACGCCCTGGCCGACGGTGCCCAGGCCGCACAGGCCGATGGAGATCGCGCGCGCTTCGCTCATGGGTGCGCCTCCGGCTTGCGGCCGCGCTTATGTTCGGTCCCCGCCACCAGCCGGCCGATGTTCGCGCGGTGGCGCACGATCACGAAGACCGCCACGGCCAAGGCGATCAGGATCAGGAAAAGGGGCCGGTGCAGAAATACGCCCACGACCGGCAGCGTCAGGGCCGCCGCGATCGATGCCAGCGACACATAGCCGGTCAGAAAGAACAAGGCCACCCACACGACCGCCCCGACCGCGGTCACGATCGGCATCAGGACCAGGAAGCCGCCGGCGCCCGTCGCCACCCCTTTCCCTCCGCGAAATCCGGTGAAGACCGAAAAGGAATGGCCCAGCAGCGCGCCGATGAGCCCCGCCGCGCCGAGCAGGAGACCGGCATAGTGCAGCGACTCGCGCACGGACAGGCTCTGCCCCTGGCCCCGGGCCCAGGCCCAGATGAGCGGCCAGCCCGCCGCCACCATGCCTTTGGCCAGATCGAGGGCGAAGACGGTGTTTCCGGCCTTCGGCCCCAGCACGCGGCGGACGTTCGTCGCGCCCGAGCTCTTGCTGCCGGCGGCAAAGATGTTCACGCCCCGGGCCCGGGCGACCAGATAGCCGAAAGGCAGCGATCCCAGCAGGTACCCCGCCGCCGCGGCGCCGAGCGCCGGCGCGACCAGGGGACGAAGTTGGCTGGGATCAGGCATCGGCCGCCGGCTAGAACTGGACGAACTTCGCCATCTTGATCGCCGGATTGCGCTTGATGTCCTCGCGCGCCGCCGCGCTGGGTTCGGTGTCGACGCGGACCACCATGTAGGCGGTCCCGCCGGGAGTCAGCCGGCTCAGGGACATGTCCGCGATGTTCACGTTGTCCTTGCCCAAAAGCGTGCCCACGGTGCCGACCATTCCGGGCTGGTCGACGTTTTCCAGGACGAGAAGCTTGCCCTCGGCCGCCACGTCCACTTCGCGGCCATTGATGCCCACGATGCGCGGCTCGCCGTTCTTGCCGATGAGGGTGCCGGACGCGCTGGTCACGGTGCCGTCGGCGCCCGTCGCCTGCACCTGAATCAGCTCGGTATAGTCGCTTTCGCCGCTCGAACGGACGACCTCGAGCGGCACGCCCAGGCGCTGCAGCAGGACGGGGGCGTTGACGAAGTTGACCTCCTCGCCGCTGATGCGGCGCAGGAAGCCGCGCTGGATGGCGCGGGTGATCGAATTGTTGTCCAGCTCCACGATGCGGCCCCAATAGGTGATGCGCAGCCCGGCAACCTGGCGGGGACCGATTTGCTGCACGAGGGCGCCGAGCTTGGCGCCGAGGTCCAGGTAGGGTCCGAGAATCTTGAGCGCCGCGGCGTCGATCGAGGGCATGTTGACCGCGTTGCGGATGACGCCGCCGTTGAGCACGTCCGCGATCTGCTCGGCAATCTCCACGCCCACGGCGTCCTGGGCCTCCGCGGTCGAGGCGGCGACATGCGGGGTCAGCGCCACGTTCGGCAGCTTGCGCAGCTCGCTGTCCGCCGGCAGCGGCTCCTCCTCGAAGACGTCCAATCCCGCCCAGGCCACCTGCCCGGATTTGAGGGCCGCGATCAGCGCCGATTCCTTGATGATGCCGCCGCGCGCGCAGTTCACCAGGCGCACGCCCTTCTTCATCTTGGCCAGCGCCGCCTCATCGATCATGTAATGGGTGTCGTCCGTGAGCGGCATGTGCACCGTGATGAAGTCGGACTGGGCAAAGAGTTCGTCGAGCGTGACCGCCTCCACCTGCATGGCCTTGGCGCGGCTGGGGGCCAGATAAGGATCGAAGGCGAGCACCCGCATGCCGAACGCTTGCGCGCGCTTGGCCACTTCGCTGCCGATGCGGCCCAGGCCGACGATGCCCAGCGTCTTGCGCAGCAGTTCCAGGCCCGAATAGCTCTTGCGGTCCCATTTGCCGTCGCGCATGGACTGGGCGGCCTGCGGCACCGGCCGGGCCGCGCACAGCAGATGCGTGAAGGTCAATTCGGCCGTCGAGATCGTGTTGCCGCCGGGAGTGTTCATCACGATCACCCCGCGTTCGTTGGCCGCCTCGACGTCGACATTGTCCACGCCGACTCCGGCCCGGCCGACCACCTTCAGCGCCGGCGCCGCCGCGAGCACTTCCGCGGTGATTTTGGACTCGGAACGGACCGCGATGGCGTGCACGTCCTTGACCAGCTCGAGCAGCTTGGCGGGAGACGAACCGTAGGCCTCCACGATTTCCAGGCCGGGCTGCTGGCGCAGCCAGGCAACCCCTTTGGGCGAAATCTTATCGGCAACAAGCACTTTCATGGAAGAAAATGGCTTCAGACAACTCTCCCCCTCTCTCTCTAGCAAGGAAAACGTGCCGCTTATGACGGTTGGGCCAGGGCACTGCGGCGCCGGCCGTAGCCCAGGTAAACCACCAGCCCGGCGGCCAGCCACACCACGAATCGCAGCCACGTGATCACGGTCAGGCCGGTCATCAGGCCGCCGCACAGGACGATGGCCAGGATCGGAACGGCGGGGGATCCGGGGGTGCGGAAGCCGCGGGGTCTTGCCGGCTCGGTGCGGCGTAAAACCAGCACGCCGACCGCGACCAGGACAAAGGCGAAGAGCGTGCCGATATTGGAAAGATCGGCGGCATCGCCGATGTCGACGATGCCCGCGGGCACTCCCACGGCGGCCCCCGCGATCCAGGTCGACCAATGGGGCGTCTGAAAGCGCGGATGCAGGACGGAAAAAACGCGCGGCAGCAGCCCGTCGCGCGACATGGCATACCAAATGCGTGTTTGCCCGTATTGGAAAACCAGAAGCGACGAGAGCATGCCCATCAGGGCGCCGACCACGACCAGGCTCAGGCAGAGCCGCGAGGCGCCCAGCCGCTGCAGGGCATAGGCGACCGGGGCTTCCGCCGCGGGACCGTGCGCGAAGGTCGGATAGCGCAGCATCCCCAGCAGCACCAGCGCCACGGCGATATAGAGGACCGCGCACACGATCAGCGAAACCAGGATGCCGAAGGGGACGTCACGCTGCGGATGGAGCGTCTCTTCGGCCGCCGTCGATACCGAATCGAAACCGATATACGTGAAGAAAATGATCGCGCCTCCCGCCAGCACTCCGGAGAAGCCGGAAGGGGCGAACGGCCGCCAGTTGGCGGGGTGCACGAGGGCCGCCCCCACGGCCAGAAAAAGGAGGATCGCGCCCAGCTTGATCACGACCATGACGGCATTGGTCCGGGCGGATTCGCGGACGCCCCGCACGAGCAGCGCCGTCAGAGCCGCCACGACCAGGAAAGCCGGCGCGTTGAACCAGGCTCCCGTCCAATGACCTTCCGACCACACGGGCGCCGACCAGCGGTCTGGCAAATTGAGGCCGAAGGCGGCGAGCTGCTGTTTCAGGTACGCGCCGAATCCGACAGCCACGGCGACATTGCTCACCGCGTACTCCAGGATCAGGTCCCACCCGATTATCCAAGCCACGACCTCTCCGAGGGTGGCATAGGTGTACGTGTAGGCGCTGCCGGCGATGGGGATCATCGACGCCATCTCGGCATAGCACAGTCCGGCAAAGGCGCAGGCGACGGCGACCAGGGCGAAGGAAATGGCGATGGCCGGGCCCGCCGGGGGGCGGCCGTGATACAGGGCGCCGGCCGGGCCGCCCGGGTGCAGCCACTGCAGGGCCAGATCCAGGACCTGGGCATGCAGCACGGAGGGCGCGAGGAAGTGCTCGCCGGCTGCGGCCGTGCCGGTGAGGACGAAGATGCCCGAGCCGATGATAGCCCCGATCCCCAAGGCGGCGAGGCTCCACGGACCGAGCGTGCGTTTCAGCCGGCGGTCCCCGCGCCGGGATGCCTCGAGCATCGCATCGATCGGTTTGCGGCGGCCCGGCATCGACCACGCTTCGGCAAACGCCGCGCGAATGTCAAATGGTACCGCCATCGCGGGCTTGCGGAACGCAAGGACCTCGTCGAACGTCCCGGCTTGCCCGTTAGGACTTGTTCACGGGAACAAATCCGATAGGCGGCATTCTACCTACTCATCGATGGCTTCACCTATGCCGAGCTCAGGCCGGGATTTACGCTTTGATTCCCTGCGCGGGCTGATGCTGGTGATGATGACGGTCAATCATTTGCCCAGCGTGCTGAGCGTCGCCACGGACGAGCCTCTGGGGATCTGCTCGTCGGCCGAGGGCTTTGTCTTTCTTTCCGGCCTGCTGGCGGGCCTGGTCTACACCCGCCGCCTGCGCCGGGAAGGCCGCGACAATCTCTGGGCCGCCGCGCGCAAGCGTTCGACCATGATCTGGCAATGGCAGGTCGGCTCGATCCTCGGCGCGCTGATTTGCGTGCAGCTGGTGGCCGTCTTCTTCGGCTTCTGCTCGGAAAAGGCCCCGCAGCTTTTCTACGCGCATCCCTGGCTGTCCGTCCTGATGGGGGGAGCCATGCTCTACCAGCCGGGCATGCTCGACATCCTGCCCATGTACTGCGTCTTCGTGGCCGGACTCCCGATCGTCCTGGAACAGCTCGAAGCCGGGCGCCGCTGGTGGGTCCTGGGCGTCAGCTGCCTGCTGTGGCTGACCGTGCAGAACGTTTACGGCTCCGCGATCGACGGGGCGCCGCTGTACCCGCTCCACGTCGGCAGCTTCAACCTGTTCGCCTGGCAGTTCATCTTCTATTGCGGAGTCGTCATCGGCCACGCCAAATCCTCCGCGACCGAGCCGCTGATTCCCTTCCGTCCGTGGCTGCTGCTGCTCATCCTCGCCGTGGCGGTTTACGGCTGGGGCATTCAGCACCGGGGCTGGGTGCCGCCCTGGTCCCAGGTCTTTTTCGGCGTCGCGATCAACAAGACGGCGCTGGGCTTTTTCCGGCTGACCAACTTCGGCTGCATCGCCTACCTGCTCGCCTTCATCGGCCGGCTGGCGCCCCGGGCGCTGACCTGGCGGCCCCTGGCGTTCCTGGGCCAGCACTCCATTGCCGTTTTCGGCGTGCAGAGCGTGGTCGGAATCGTGCTCCTCGAATTCTGGTGGCTGTTCGCCACGCCGCTGCGCAATTGGATCACCTCCCTGTGCGCCATCGGCGCCCTCTGGATCACCGCCGCCGTCCACCAGGCGGTGCAGAACCGGGCCGCCGCCCGGCGGGGGCGCGATGCCGGCGCGGGGCCCTCGGCGATCGGGGCTCGCCAATCGGCGGCCGCCGCGTTAGCTCCGCGCAATGACGTCCGCGCGGCTTGAGCAGCAATTCCGGTTCATCCTCGAGGTCGATGCGCTGAAGGAGATCTTCCGCCAGACCATCAACGTGCGCAGCCGGCGCCCGGAGAACGACGCCGAGCACTCCTGGCACCTGTGCCTCACGGCCATCGTCCTCGCCGAGTACGCCAACGCACCCGGCCTGGACCTGCTCACGGTGCTCAAGATGGTCATCATCCACGACCTGGTGGAAATCGACGCCGGCGACACGTACGCCTATGGGGACCCGGCCCAGATGGCCACCCAGCACGCCCGGGAGGCGGCGGCGGCCGACCGCATCTTCGGCTTGCTGCCCGCCGACCAGGCCCGCGATTTTCGCGCCTTGTGGGATCAGTTCGAGGAACGCGCCACCCCCGAGGCGCGCTTTGCCCATGCCGTGGATCGGCTGCAGCCGATGCTGCTCAACTGGAAATCCGAGGGGGTGACCTGGCGCAGCCACGGCGTCACTTTGGACCGCGTCCTGGCGCGCATGGCCGCGGTGGCCGACGGCGCCAAGCCGCTGTGGGAGGCGGCGGAGGCGCTGGCCCACGACGCGGTCGCGAAGGGTCACCTGGCTTCTTCATAAGACCGCGGCGCTTCCCTTTCCCCGGGGCGGGCGGCTGCCCGCCGCTCAGGCC
>DASRSH010000091.1:0-14705 GCA_035656575.1 Opitutaceae bacterium | reverse complement strand
AACGCGCCTTGTCCTCCGCGGTGGCAAAAGCCGTCAGGGCGATGATGGTGGCATGGCGGCTGGGCCCTTCCCAAGCGCGCATCCGGCGCGCCACGTCGATGCCGTCGCAATCTGGCAGCTGCCGGTCGAGCACCACCAGGTCGAACTCGGCCGATTGGAATTCGCGCAGCGCGTCCTGGCCGCTGCCGGCGCAGGCGGCGACCTGCAGGCCGAGCCGCTCGAGCACGGCGGTCGTCGCCCACACATTGTAGGCCACGTCCTCGACCAGAAGCACCCGGCGGAAATGGAAGCGGACCGGCTCGGCCGCCGCGGCGGGCGCGGTGACCAGCGGCAGTCGCAGGCGAAAGGTGGCGCCGCGCCCCGGCTCGCTGTCGACTCCAACGGAGCCATTCATCAGGTCGGCCAGACGGCGGCACAGGGCCAGGCCCAGGCCCGTCCCGGCCGCATCGCCTGCCGTCGCCGGCACGCGGGCAAAGGGCGTGAAAAGCATCGGACGCTGCTCGGCCGTGAAGCCCGGGCCCTCGTCGGCCACGTAAAACTCGACCTCTCCCGGCGCCTCATCCGGCAGGCGCGCGCCGAGCTCGATCCGGCCGCCGCCCGCGTACTTGAGCGCGTTGGTCGCGTAGTTCATCACGATTTCCTCCACCCGTCCGCGGTCGGCGACGACCGCCGCGACGATCCGAGGATCGACGGTGATGAGGAACGCAGCCCCCTGCTGCCGGGCGTCGATCTGCAGCGCGGCGGCGACGGACTGGAGGACCTCCCCCGGAGCGAACGGCTGGGGATGGAGGGCGATGCGGCCCGCCTCGATCTGGGCAAAGTCGAGCACGTCGTCCAGCAGCCGCGTGAGCGACGAGGCGCAGCCTTGGATGGCCGCCACGAACTCCTGCTGGCGCGAATCGAGCGGCGTGCTCTCCAGCGCCAGCGACAGGCCGGAAAGGCCGTGCAGCGGATTGCGGATGTTATGGCTGACCCGGGCGATGAATTCGGACTTGGCCGCGTTGGCGCGCTCCGCCTCGGCCCGGGCCCTCTCCGCCTGCTCGGTGCGCAGTTCAACCTTGGCCTCGAGCTCCAAGGTGCGCAGACGCAGACGCCGGACCCGGAGCCGGTAGAGCCCGTACAGTCCGGCGGCGGCGAGGAACGCGGCAGCGGCCACACTCGGCGCGGTCAGCCACCAGGGGGGAGGCACCTGGAAGGCGGCCGTCACCACCGGGCTGACGAGGCCGGTCGCCGCCACCGTCCGCGCCCGGACGGTGAATCGGCCGGCGTGCAGTCCAGCCAACGCTCGAGTCTCATCCGGGCCGACCGGCATCCAATCGGCATCCACCCCTTGGATCCATGAGTCCAGTCGCATTCCCGACCGGCGGGCGAAGGCGGACTCCGAAATGCGCAGCGTCACGGCGGCCCCGGGCCCACGCGCGACCGCGACCAGGGGGGGCGGCGGCGGCATCGCCTCCGCGTCCGCAGGGAGCGTCGCGTGCAGCAGGCCGGTGGTGCCCCCGATCCACAGCGAAACCCGGCTCCCGCGGCTGGTGGCAGCCAGTCCCTGGGGACTCCCCACCTGATCCAGCCCGGCCACCGGCACCGGGAGCCAGCGGCCCCGGTGAATGCGGGCGATGCACGCCCCCAGGCCCCTGTCGGGGCCGTAGGCCACCCATAGATCCCCGTTTCCGTCCGCCGCCGCAGCAGCAGCTGGGCGCCGGGGATAGCCTTCAATCGCGGCAAAGGCCCGGCCGTCCCGGGACAGCCAGACTCCCGCTTGCGCGGAAAAGGCAAAGACATCGCCGGCCGCGTTGGCGGCGGTGAGCACGCGTCCGGACCGGAAGCTGTCGGGGATCGCCGCGGCATCCGGCGCACGCGCCGTCACCATTCCCGCCATCATGGATCCCACCCAGGTCCGGCCGTCGGCGCCTTCGGCCAGGCTCAGCGGGTCATCGGGCGGCTGAAACAGAACGTGCTCCAGATTCGAACGGCCGGGCGTGACTTCGCTGAGGTGTCCGGCGGTCGCGACCAGCAGCCGATCGGGCGCCTGGCGCAGGGGCGCCACCGCATAGACATCGTTGATGGTCTGCCAGGCATGGCGCAGTCCCGTCGGGCTCAGGAAGTCCGCTCCGTGATGATCGGCCACCCAAATGCCGCCCGGAGTGCTGTAAAACCCGGTGACAAACTCGGCTCCTCCCACCAGGCGAAAGCGGCCGGAGCCGGCCGGCGCAACGTACAACAGGCCGCCATCCGTCGAAACCGCAACGGAACCGTCCGGCCCGCAGGCTACGGCATCGACGGGACGATCGGGCAGCCCTTCCGCCGGCCCGCACAGGGCAAGATCGCCGGCGAGCGAGACGCGGCAGAGTCCGTTGCCGGAAGTGAGCCACAGCCCGCGATCCTGGTCCTCGCCGGCGGCAAAAACCTCGTTGGTGGGCAGCCCCGCCGACACGTCAAGGATGCGCTCGATGGCGCCGTCCGGCCGGAGCAGCAAAGCCCCCCCCGTGATGGTGCCCAGAACCAATCGGCCATCCCGCAAGCGGGTGACGCACGAGAGATCGTGACGGCGGATGTAGGCGGATGCCTCCGGCGCGAACGGCCGCACCTCGGCGCCGCGCCAATTCTCCAGGCCGTCGGTCGTGACCAGCAAATAGCCGCCGGAGGGCCCGGGGCGGGGGTACATGCCGAGCACCAGGCATTCGCCGCCCCCCAGGCGCGCGGCGTCGAGCACGCGGGTCAGGCGGGTTCCGTCGACGCGATACAGGCCGGTGGGAGCGTGATCGATGAAGATCCGACCGCCGGCCCGCAGGCCGACCAGGCGCCGCGCGCCCGCCATCTGCCGGACCGTGAACTGCGACCCGTCCCACCAAAGTATCCGGTTTTCAGTGACAAAGACGGCTCCCGCCCCGGTGCCGAAGACATACCAGGCCTCGCCCAGCGGCCGGGCCGAGTCCGGCAGGCGCGAAACGAGCGAGGTGAAGCGGTACGCGCCGGCCGGCCCCCGCGCGAACCACCCGATCTCCCCGATCGCGGCCGTCCAGAGCCGGCCATCGGGCCCGCGGTCGAGATCCATGAGGCCGTAGCTGTATCCCGCGTCGAATCGGCGCCAGACCTGGCCGTCGAAAGTCAGCAGGCCCCGCGAGCCGAAGCACAGCGTGCCGTCGCCATCCTGCACCAGCGACCACGCGCGCGCGGCCGAGCCCAGGTCTCGGACGCCGTAGGCGGCGACCAGAGGATGGCCGGGCTCGGCGCGCGCGGGAGCGGCGCCCAAACCGGCCAATATCAGGGGCCAGGCCGTCAGCCAGGAAGCGGCAATCCGAACGCGCACGGTCGAAGACAGGAAGGGACGGCCGAGGGTAGCCGGACCTCTCGCCGTTGCGACCTTGTTTTTTGGAAGGCTGCGGAAAATCCCGCAAACGGCGCCCTGGAGCTTGCCGCGCTCCGCCCTCCTGTTCTCGGACATGAAAGCCGCCCATCACTTCTGCCTCGGAGCGCTCGCCTCCGTGTTCCTCGCCGCCGGACTTCATCGCTTTGCCCAGAAAGTCGATCCTCTCGCCGGTCACACCGCGACCGTGCCGGTATGCGTTTCGGCGCCCTGCTGCAGCGCCGGCCCCTGCAGCATCCTTCCCCCCCGCCGCGGCCGGACGCCATGCTGAGTCTCGGCGCTTTCCGCTATCGCGACGTGTTGGCTGAGTTCGGGGGCCCCATTCTTCGCGTGGAAGGGGGCTCTTATCCGATCCGGGGCATCCCCTGGTACCAGGCCAATGCGAGGCTGAGGGCAGACCTGAGCCTCAAGAGCACGGCCGCCCTCTACAGCGACGCCGACGGCAGCGGCACGCATCCGTCGCCCATCATTGCGCGGCATATCGCAATTTCCGAAGCCCTTGAGCGCTGGGCCTTTTACGTCACCGCCAGCGGCGAGGACCGGGAGAAGCACGGCTTCGATGTGGAGCCCAGCACGACCGGGATGGCGGCTTTCCCCGGACTTTTCGCGCGGCCTGCGCGCAAGCGCGCCTTTTTGGAAGCGACGGAGCGCTTTTGCCTGCGCAACTGGTGGGAGGGACGGATGGCAGCCCACCCCATCGAGACGGACTGGCCGGGCGTGCGGGCCGTGGTCATGCATGCCCGCGCCGGGGGCGTGGCCGTGATCGCCTTCGGGGCCACGCCGGAAGGCGCTTATGCCTACGGCCACGCCGCCGACGAATCCCTGGGAGCTGCCATCGAACGCGCCATCGTCGAGATGGCCCGGCATGAGAACGTCGTCCGGGCTTGGCGCGAGAATGGCGGATCGGCGCCGCCGCCGCAGATCTGGGAGCGGCGGGCGCTATTCTTTGCCACGCCGCGGGGATACGAGCATTTCCTGCGCCGCGTCGAAACCCCGGGACCGGCCTCGGCGCCCGGCATGGACATCCTGACCGACGGCGAGGTCGTCGGCCCGTGGAGCCGCTACGCCTGCGTCTGGCGCGTGACCGTCCGGCCGCCTTCCGATCGTTTTTGGTCCGACGGCGAGGATTACTTCTTCTGGTAGGGAGCGGCGGGCCGCAGCCAGAGGACGGCCACGCCTTGGGGTGGCAGCGCGAGCCTCAGCTCCGGCCCGACCGTTTGGCCTGTGATCAGATCGGTTGCCATCGCCTGCGCCAGGTCCTCGGAAGCTGCCAGGCTCACCCGCCCGGCCAGCGTCGCGTCGCCCGGATTGATGACGTACACCACCCGCTCCGCGCCGCGGCGATGCACGCGCACCATCGCCCGGCCGCCCCCTTGGTTGTCCGCGACGAAATCGGCCGGCGGAACGGCTCCGCCGGCCCGGCAGAGCGCCACCAGCATCGCCGCCGCCGGAGAGGGCGACGTCTCCGCCGGACCGGCGCCCAAGGGAACGGCGGCCAGCCACGCGGTGCCGCGCCCCCACCGGTGGCGGATCAAAGCCGCCTGGCCGGAATCCGCGAAACGGGCCACGGGGGTGGCGCCGGGCCCGAGCGCCAGCTGTTCCCGGAAGTCCACGGCGGAAAAGCTTCCGGACCACAAACCCGGGATGCGCGCATAGACCAGATAGGACGCCGGCTCGGCGGTCCAGGACCGGCAGGTGGCGCCAAAGACTCCGGCCAGCCCCGCGCCGGGGCTCCGGCCGAAGGCATGGTCGAGCGCGTCGAGCGTCGCGGTGCGCGCATCGGCAATCAGGCAGCCTCCGTTCCGCACGTAGGCCGACAGGCGCGCGGCCAGATCGGGCCGCATGACGATTTGGAAGGGAAGGATCAGAACCCGGTAGCGCGAGAGAGCGGCGTCGTCCAAACCCAGATCCGCGCGCAGCAAGTCGACCGGAATATTGGCCTCATCGAGGGCGCGCACCGTGCCGGCGATGTCGCGGTACATGAACGTGCGCGTCCGGACGTCGGCCTCCTGCAGAACCTTGAGCAGGCCGGCCATATCGACGATCACGCCGACTTGGGGCGGAATCAGGCGGGCCTCCCGCAGCAGCGGGCCATTGGCCGCCGCCGCGGCCGCAAAGGCGCTCACCGCCTCGCCCCGGGGCGTCAGCCGCCCGGAGAAATCCGCCAGGCCCCGGCCGAGCGATTGCCGCCCGCGCCGGAACGGTTCCCATTTCCAATAAATCATGCCCTTGCAGTTGTTCGCCAGCGCGATCCAGGCCAGTTGGCGGGCGGTCGGCGCGTCCAGGTATCCTCCCAGCGTGAGGCCGGACCGCGTGCCCGTGTACAGTTCGGTGAGGATATAGTCCTTGCTGCCGGCGGCGGAGCGAAACACGTCAAAACTCAGGTTGTGAAACCAGACGGGCGCCCGGGAATAGCCGTGGTCGCGGGCCCAGGCGTCCGGATAGTACGAGACGCCGTTGAAATCGTCGTAGGGGGTGAATTGCCAGTTGTCGGTGTTGTAGCCGCCGAAAGGCGCGAACAGCGCAAACGGCGTGCCCACCGGATTGGCGTTGAGCGGGTGCCGGGGGTCGAAGCGGCGCGCCAGCGCGGCCACCTGGCCGAGAAGCTCCCCGTCGAGCTGGTTGCGAAACAGCGCCCAGTCGATCGCCGGCATGGACGAGGCCCAATCCGAAGTCACAAACGGGGACGCATCGCTCCAATCCGCGTACGGCTCGCCCCAGGCGCGGCTGAAGGCCGGCAGCGTCCCATATTTGCGCCGCAGCCATTCGCGGAAGCGCGAGATCACCGCGGGCGAGGCAGCGTCGAAGTGCGGCTCGTTCCAGACATTGTAGAACGCCAGGGCGGGACTGTCCCGGTAGCGGGTGATCACCGCGCGAAAATAGGCTTCGAGTTCAGGCCACACCCGGGGGTCCGTGAAGTCGATGTTGTCGCGATTGGCGGGATTGCCGTTGTTGCGGTTGCGCTCCGCCCAAAGCCCGAGCTCCCGCAGCCTCCACATCGGCAGGTAGTAGGCGCACTGCTCCTCCTTGAGCAGCAGCGGCACGAACTTGAGGCCGCTGGCTTCGATGCGGCGGACCAGATAATCGGTGCGGGTCCAGCGCAAGGCCCGCGTCGCGGGATCCCACTGGCCGAGGGGGAACACCATCACATAGCGAAAATGCGCGGCTGCGATCGCCGGGATGTCGCGGTCCACCTGGTCGAAAAACGCCTGGTCCGTCGGGTAGTCCTCGTTGAATACATTGTAAACGACCCCCACGGCGATTCCATCGCCGGGAACCCCCGCGCGGAGCGCCCCAGCCAGCAGCCAGATCAGCCCCCCGAGGGCAGGAAAACGCCTCCAGAGCGACGAAACGCCGCGTCGGCCGGGTGCCGCCCGGCGTCTTCCCTCGGGCATGAGGCCGTTGTCATGCAATATTGGGGTGGGGCCGGCCCATCGCAGTTTCATGCCGGAGAGCATATCAGCCACTGCGCCGAATCACCGCCAGGACGGAATTCGATTTGCGGGGCCGCCGCCGCGACCAGACAGCATTGGCCCGTGGCCAGGGCCAGGGATTCCCCTTTGACGGCGATTTCGCCCCGGCCCCCGGTCTGAATCAGGATCGCCGCCTGTCCGCGTCCGGGCAGCACGGAAGGGCGCGAGGCCCGCACGCGATCGACGGCGAAGCAACGCGTGCGGTCGGCCCCGACGACGCGGTCCAGCGCCCACCCCGGGCCGGAACCCATCGGCACGGGGGCGAGTTCGCACCGGCGGCGCACCTCCTCCACCGTGCAGGAGCGGTAGTCGAAGACGTCGAGGCAGAATTCCAGGTCCCGGCCCATGAAGCGCGCTTCCGGCGGGACCACCGCGTCCCCGCGCTTGAATTCGCACCGGACGACCCAGTCGCTCGGCTCCATGATTTCAACCATGAGGACCCCCTCGCCGATGGCATGCGGCATGCCGCCGGGAACGATCCAGGTCTCGCCCGGTCGGACGGCGACGGGCTCGAAGCACCGATCCATCGCCGCGATGTCCTGCTCCGCGATGATGCGGCGCCACTCCGCCCGCTCCGGAGCATGCTGAAAGCCCAGCCGGAACTGGCCCGCCATGCCGGAGCGCACGCCCAGGACATAGTACACCTCCAGCTTGCCGTAGGGCGAGCCGAGGAGCCGGCGGGCGAAGTCCGCCGTGGGATGCGCCTGAACGTGCAGGCGGATCGCGGAGTCCAGCAGCTTCGCCAGAAAGCCCAGCTGGGTTCCCCGCGCGGTGACGTGAGCCGATCCCAAATAGAATTCAGGCGCCGAGGCCAGGAGGGCCGGCAGCGTCGTCTCGCCGCCGCCGGGCAGTCCGACGCGGGTCAAGCCCTCGCCGGCGATCGGCGCCATGCCCGCATTGACGGCAGCGGTGGTCGATGCGATCCAGCTCTCCGGCCGGTCCGAGTCCGCGGGGTGCGGCCGGCCCTCAATCTCATCGAGCAGCCGCCCGCCGCGATAATTGCGCCGCACGCGCGTCGGCAGCACGGGGGCCAGCAGGCGCGGCTGGAGGACGGGATCGCTCAATCGCCGCGGCCGAGGTAGGCGGCGGCGCGCTCGACGATGATCGGCGGCACCACCCACTTCCACTCGCCCTGCTCCTGGTGAAAGACGGCGTTGCTCGTATGCACGACCGGGTCGTCCGCGTGCTGCCACTGCGTCTGCAGGACGACGTCGTCGGGATCTTCCTGCGTTTCCCCGAGGATGGTCATGCCGGCGACGGGATGGGGGCTGCCCGCCAGCGCGAAGGCCAGCAATTTCTCCGGGGTATTGTATTGCGCGGCCAGGTCCGGCGGCAGCCGGGCGAGCAGGTCCTGCAGCAGCGCCCGTTCCCCGGGCGAGAGCGAGAGCAAGCTGGCCTCGCGATCGACATCTCCGGTCCGGGCCGCCCAAAGCTGGGTGGCAAAGGCATCCCGGGCCGTGCGCGTTCCGCGGTCGCCCAGGGTCGCGACCGGAACCAGGCCCGGAGCCAGCGACGGCGGAGCCCCGTTTCGCCGGGGAGCAGCCTCCGCGCCGGGACGCGCCGGGGGCGCGCTCCGCTGCGGCGCCGGCTCCACCCGCACCGCTGTCAGGCGCGCCACGTCCGCGCGCAGGCGGGCATTTTCCGCCGCCAGCTCGCGGCGCTCGGCAACGTCGCGATGCCACAGCAGGGCCGCCGCCCCGAACGCCGCTTTCATCTCGGCAGCGGCGGCTCAGCGCGCCATCGTCTCCGGCCGGTACCACCCGCGCAGCTGCGCATAGCGCACGATGTCGACCCGGCTGTGCAGGTCCAGCTTGGCCATCGCCCGCGCCTTGTAGGTCTCCACCGACTTGACGCTGATGTCGAACTGGCAGGCAATCTCCTTGTTGCTGAAGCCGCGGGCGATGCCCTGAAGAACCGCCGTCTCCCGCTCGCTCAGGCTCGCGGCGAGCGCCGCCGCCGCCGCCGGGGGCAGCTTGCTGCGCAGCCGGCGGCCAATGTACTTGCGGCCCGCGTGGACGGCGCGAATCGCGAACGCCAGCTCATCCGGAGCGCCGCGCTTGAGCAGGTTGCCCTGGGCGCCCTCGACCACCAAGGATTCGAGGGACACGAGATCCTCGCGCTCGCTCAGCGCCACGACGGGCACTCCCGGCGCGGCGGTCTGCACCGCGCGGGCGGCCTGGGCGCCATCGGTGCCCGGCATCGAAACGCTGACCACGAGCACGTCGGGCCGCCGGCGTTTGACTTCTGCGATCGCCGCGTCGGAGTCCCCCGCCTCGGCGGCGATCTCCATGTCGCTTTGCGACTCCACCAACCGTCTAAGCTGTTCTCGGTGAACAGGATGAGCATCAACCACGACAATCCTGACTTTCTCCTCCTGCGTGTCCATGTTCCGACACTCTCAGGCCGCGGACAAAATGACAATCCTCCTGAGGGAACGGCCCCGTGGAAGTTTATCCGGGAGCGCGGCCTTCCTGGACATGGGCCGAGCCGGTCGATCCCGGGTGCTCCAGGGTGTCGTGGACGTAAAGCTGGTTCACCAGGGCCATGGTCACCACGGCGAGCGGCGCGGCAAACACCACTCCCGGGGGGCCGAGGAGGATGCCCGCCGCGACGACGCCCAGCAGGCTGACCACGGGAGGCATCTTCACGGCCCAGCGCTGGAGCAGCGGGATGATGACGTTGCTTTCGATCTGCTGGACCGCTACGTATCCGATCACTGCATACAGAGCGATCCGCGGCCCGCGGGAAAACGCCACGACCACGCCGGGAATCCCGAAGAGAAAGGGGCCGAGGACGGGAATGAACTCGAACAGCGCCGCCAGCGCCCCGAGCACGAAGGCCAGCGGCACTCCGATGATGGCCAGCATCGAGCCCGCCAGGATTCCCACCAGGACCATCGCGACCAGCTGCGCCAGCAGCCAGCGCTGGAGCGAATCGCCGGCGTTGAGCAGGGCGTGCCGGACCCGGTCGCGCTGGCCGCGCGGGAGCAGGCGCAGGACGCCCTCGAGGTAAAACTTCGGGTCGAAGGCAAAATAGACGCCCAGGAACAGGATGAGGACGAGATCGAGGGCGGCGCTTCCGGCGGTCATCGCCGCGACCCCGAGGCCGCCCATGGTTTTGCCCGCGCTGGCCGAATGGCCCAGGCCGTTGACGAGGGAGCGCCCGATGCCGGTTTGCCGGAGCGACTGGATCATGCGCTCGGCCTGCTCGGGCAGCAGCCGGCGCAGCTCCTCCGCCTCGGCCGCGACCTGCCGGCCGAAAAGCCAGCCGACGGCCACCAGGAAGATCACGAAAGCCGTGAGGGCGACGCTGACGCGGGCATGATCCGACAGACGGCGAAACCGCCGCAGGGGCCCCGCGATCGCCCGCAGCAGGGTGGCGACGACGATGCCCCCGAAGGCGATCACAAAGACGTCCGAGAGCCGCCAGACGATGATGCCCAGCGCGAGCAGGCCCAGGGCGGCCAGGATGTAGCGGGTGCCGCTCGTAAAGAAGGACTTCGCCATGCGCTCGGGATATAGACCGCCGCCCGCCGCCCAGCGCAAACTATTCCCGGGGGAGGTTTTCGCCTGTCGGGGATTTTCCTGACATGCGGCAAGGACACCTAGGAGCTAATATCCGGTCCACTTTGGCCAATGAACACCTCGGTGCATCGTATCCTCTTGGTTGACGATCATCCGATCACGCGCCAGGGCATCGCCGCCCTCATTGCGCGCGATCCCACGCTTCAGCTCGCCGCCGAAGCGTCGACGGTGGAGGAGGCGCTGGCCGCCCTGGACCGCGCCGCGTTCGACCTGGCGATTCTCGACGTGTCGCTGGGCGTGCGCAGCGGGATGGACTGCCTGCGGGAAATCCGCGCCCGGCGGGCCGCCCCGCGCGTGCTGATGCTCTCCATGCATGACGAAATGCTCTACGCGGAGCGCGCGCTGCGCAGCGGAGCCCAGGGCTATCTGATGAAACGCGACGCGCCGGAGGAGATCGCCCGGGCGATCCATACCGTGCTGCGCGGCGAGATCTATCTGGGCGACCGGACCCAGACCCGGATGGCCCAGCATCCGGGCGGCCCGGCCAAGGGGAGGCGCAGCATGGGCATCGATTCGCTGAGCAACCGCGAGATGGAGGTCTTCCGTCTGATCGCGGACGGCCACTCGACTGCGCAAATCGCCCAGTACCTCAAGCTGAGCATCAAGACGATCGAGTGCTACCGCGAACACCTCAAGACCAAGCTCGGGCTCCAGGACGGCCGCGCGCTCCTGCGCTACGCCGTCCATTGGAGCAAGGGGGGCGAGGCCGCCCCGCAGCCGGCTCCGGCGGTCGGGGCCGAGGCGCCCGCGCTTTCGTAGGGCTTGCCCGGCGCCGCCGGCTGCGGCTAGAACGGTCCCATGGCTCCAGAATTGCATGGACAGGAACCGGATCGCTTTCTCGCCTTTGTCGAGGAGCGCCAGGAACTTATCGGCGGGGGCGGGATGGTCCTCGCCGTCCTCGGCGGGATCTTCTTCTGGGTGATGGTCTTCGTCCTAAACTTCAGGCACTAGCCGTCCGCGCTCGAGCGACAGCAGGTCGCCGATCCGCTCAATGGTCACATCCGGCGCCGGATTTTCCGCGCGCGCCCCGGGGTCCTTCGCATAGTGCCCCTGGAGGGGCCATACCGTCGTGATCCGCGGTCCCCACAGCCGCTTGTAGGCGGTGAGCAGGTTGAGCTTGTCGTCCACCAGCACATAGTGGTCGGCCGGAAAGCGCCGCTTCACCTCTTCGGACTCCTTCTCCTTGTGGACGTATACCATCACGTTCGGCTCGAAGGCCGCCCAGAGTCCCGAGCTCTCGATCTTGCGCGGCTGGAAGACGACGTCGCCGTCGGAAAGAATGGCCGCCTGGCCCCATTCCTTGACCCGGTCGACGACATCGAGGGCGTCGGGATAGAGGCGCTGCGCGAACGGATAATTGAGGATGAAACGCGAAATCTGCAGAAAATGCAGCTCGCGCGGCATCTGCCGGCGGGCTTCCTGCAGGGCGCCCAGATAGTCGACGTAGCTCAGCTCCGCGCGGGTGCGCTCGAAGATGTCCCAATAGCGCTGCGCCGTCTCCTCCCCGACTTGGCGGCGCACGCAAACCTTCAGGTCCGCCAGGAACCGGTCGTTGTCCAGCAGGGTGTTATCGACGTCGAAAAGAAAGACGACCGTCCGCGGCCTCATGGCTTCGTGCCCGTCGGCCGCTCCTCGACATGGCCGCCGAACTTCTGGCGCATGGCCGAAAGGATCTTTTCCGCAAACGTGTGCTCCTGGCGCGAGCGGAAGCGCGTGTACAGGGCGGCGGAGAGGACCTCGGCGGGCACGGCCTCCTCGAGGGCGGCTTGGATCGTCCACCGGCCCTCGCCCGAGTCGTGGACAAAGCCGGTGTAATTGGACAGGGACGGGTTTTCCGCGAGCGCCATCGCCGTCAGGTCGAGCAGCCAGGAGCCGATGACGCTGCCCCGGCGCCAGACCTCGGCCACCTCCGGAAGCGGCAGGGTGTACCGCCGCTCGGGGGGAATGTCGGCGGACGAAACGCCCCGCAGGATATCGAAGCCTTCAGCGTAGGCCTGCATGATCCCGTATTCGATGCCATTGTGCACCATCTTGACGAAATGGCCCGCCCCCGCGGGCCCGCAGTGCAGGTAGCCCCGGTCCGCGGTGCTCTGTCCGGGTTTGCGGCCGGGGGTGGGCGCGACTCCCGCCTCGCCCGGCGCGAGGGCCGAGAAAATCGGATCGAGCCGTTTCACCGCTCCCTCGTCGCCGCCGATCATCAGGCAGTAACCGCGATCGACGCCCCAGACCCCGCCGCTGGTGCCGGCGTCGATGTAAAACACGCCTTTGGCCGAGAGCGCCTGGGCCCGGCGCACGTCATCCCGGAAATAGGAGTTGCCGCCGTCGACGATCGTGCTGCCGGCGGGAAGCAACTCGCCCAGCTTCTGGACGGTGGATTCGGTCGGATTGCCGTCCGGCAGCATCACCCAGACCGCCTTGGGCTCGGGCAGGCGCTTGGCCAGGTCCTCCAGGGAGGAGGCGCCGGTCGCGCCGGCGTCCGCCAGCGCCTTCACGGCGTCGGCGCTGCGGTCCCAGACCACGCAGCTGTGGCCCGCGCGCATGAGGCGCCGCACCATATTCGAGCCCATCTTTCCCAATCCGATCATTCCAATAGTCATGACAATAGTATCCGTCCCCCGCTCCATCACACGGTTCCCGCCTATTGTCCAGCCCGCTGGCAGGCCGATCGTGGTTTACCTCTCCCATCACCGTCTCGGCCCCATCGATCAATTCGGTTAACGTCGACGGCATCCAGGCCGCGCTGCAGGACGGAGCCCTGCGACCGTCGCGGCCCAAGCTGGCAGGCCGATCGCCAGTTCGAGGTTTACTTCTCCCATCACCGTCTCGGCATCATCGATCAACTTGGTCAACGTCGACGGCATCCGGGCCGCGCTGCAGGAATGGGCCCTGCGGCTGTCGCGGCCCAAGGCAGACGCGGTCTTGCCGCTTCCCCCCGTCCGCACTGGCTTTCCTTCAGTCCCAGCCAGCCTTCAATGATCTCACAAGAGTGTCACCCAGGTCGCGACCGCCGCGCGCTGACGCCGGCCGGATGGCATTCTGGCTGAAGAAAGTCGCCGAGTATTGGCTCATGCCGGTGCCCTTCTGCCTGGCGCTCCTGGCGCCGACACAAGGACGCCGCTTTCCCTAGTGTAATGTCGCATAAATAACTTTCATTAGACTTGCATCTTGATTGGAAGGTTGCAGGATCAAGGCATGCCTTGGTGCCGCCCTGACGCCACGATCACATTAACGGCCGAAGCACGCCGGGAGTTGGAGGAAGTGGCGCGCTCACGCCGCAGTCCGCAGGGGCTGGCCAAGCGAGCCCAGATCATCCTGCTGACGGCCGATGCGGTCAGTCCGCGGGAGATCGGCCAGCGTGTCGGGGTCAGTCAGCCGACCGTGCGGGCGTGGCGCCAACGCTATGTCGAGGCGGGCCTTGCTGGACTCAGGAGTGAGATCCGCCCGGGCCGGCCGCGTTCCTTAGGCGATCAGCAGGTGGCCGAGTTGATGCAAAAGGTCCTTTCGACCCGGCCAAAGCAGGCGACCCACTGGAGCGTGCGCTCCTTCGCGGCCGCCCACGGTATCAGCAAAGACATGGCCCACCGCCTAATGCGTCTTTTTGCCCTGCAGCCTCATCGCAACAAGGCGTTCAAGCTCTCCAACGATCCACTTTTCGTCGAGAAGGTGCGCGATATCGTTGGGCTTTATCTCCAGCCGCCCACTCACGCCCTGGTCCTTTGCGTCGACGAGAAGAGCCAGATTCAGGCGCTCGAACGCACTCAGCCAGGCCTGCCGATGGGCTTGGGTTATGCCGAGGGGTTCACCCACGACTATGTGCGGCACGGCACCACCACGCTGTTCGCTGCCCTGAACGTCGCCAACGGCCAGGTTCTCACTCGCTGCCAACCTCGGCACCGCCACCAGGAGTTCCTCACTTTCCTGCGCGACATCGAGGCGGCTGTTCCCCTCGACCAGGCCGTCCACCTGATCCTCGACAACTATGCCAGCCACAAACATCCCAAGGTGCGCGCCTGGCTCGCGCGCCATCCCCGCTACCAGTTGCATTTTACTCCCACCTACAGCTCCTGGCTCAACCAAGTTGAGCGCTGGTTCGCCCTCATCACCCAGCAGGCCATCCGCCGCAATTCCTTCCCCAGCGTGCGCGCGCTCATCGCCCAAATACGCACCTACGTCAAAAATCATAATGACGACGCGACCCCCTTTCGCTGGGTCGCCACCGCCGACGACATCCTCGAAAAACTCCGCCGTTTAACGAAAGTTATTTCTGCGACACAACACTAG
>DASRSH010000090.1:0-3379 GCA_035656575.1 Opitutaceae bacterium | reverse complement strand
CGCGGCGGGGCAGGCGGCCTTGGCCCAGGCCGCTGCCTTCGCGCGCAAAGCCGCGTCGCCGGCGACGTTGCGGGCGTACAAATCCGATTGGACGCAGTACGCGGCCTGGTGCGCGCGCATGGGCTTCGTGCCGGTACCGGCCGCGCCCGCGACCGTCGGCGCCTATCTCGCGAGCCTGGTGGATAAGGCGCCGACGACGATCCGCCGCCGGCTCGCCGCCCTCGGCAAGATGCACCGCTTCAACGACCTGCCCTGGAATCCGGCGCATCGCGATATCCAGGGTCCCCTCGACGGCCTCCTTCGGGAAAAGAGCCAGGCGGTCGACAAGGCCGCGCCCCTGACCTTGGATTTGCTGCGGCCGCTCTTGGCGACCTGCGACACCAGCCGCCGCGGCCGGCGGGACCGCGCGCTTCTCTTGTTCGGCTTTGCCGGCGCCTTGCGGCGGTCCGAACTCGTCGGTCTGCAGGTCGAGGATGTCGCCGAGGTCGCCGGCGGTTTGCGGATCCGGATCCGCCGCGGCAAGACCGACCAAGTGGGGCAGGGGGCTGAAATTGGTCTGCCCCGCGGCCGCCATCTGGAAACCTGTCCGGTCCGCGCCTTCCAATCCTGGCAGGCGGTGGCGCGCCGGAAAGCAGGACCGCTCTTCCGCCGTATCAGCACCGGCGACCGCATCGGCGATGCCGCGCTGCATCCCGACGCCGTGCGCCGCATCCTCGCGCGGCGCATCGCCATGGCCGGGATTTCTCTCCCCGGCTTCGAGCGGTTGAGTGCGCATTCGCTGCGCGGCGGCTTCATCACCGAGGCCTATAACAAAGGTGTCCGTGACGAGGACATCATGCGCCATACCCGGCATCGCGATCTGCGCACCATGCGCGGCTATGTGCAGCGGGCCGGCCTGGTGACGGAGAGCCCGGCCGGAGCCCTGGACCTCTGATGGTGTTCCGGACGCCGTGGGACGAGGACTTTGTCCAGGAACCGTCGACACCGCTGCCGGAGGCAGTGCCGTCACCCCCGCGAAAACGCGGGCGCCGTCCAACCACGAAAGCCGCGACCGATAGTGACGGATCGGAAGGAAAGGGAAGATGGCTCTACCATCACCTGACGATCACCGGACCGGCGGACCGTGTGGCGGGCTTTGCCGAGGCGGCGAAGGGATCGGGGATCGTGCCCTGGCGGGTCGATGGCGCCCGCCTCGAGGAGGACATTTTTAACCTCGCGGCGTCCCAGCCGAAGGCGATGCGGTCCCTGACCATCGAGGGTTGCCGCATTCTGGCGCGGCAATTCCGCGAGCGGGTCGAAGCACGCGCCGCGCGGGCCGCTGGCCTCGTCGGTCAGAGGCGCGCCTCAGGCCGGGCCTGTCCGTTCGACCTTCACACCCTGCTGCCGGTGCCGGCTGACATCCTCACCTACGAGTTGACCCACCCGAAGGCCCAGGCCTGGCTCCTGGAACACTGGGGTTTGTCCGACGCGCCGCGGCAGGTCGTGCTGCGGCCCCACCCGAGACCGGGCCAGCGGCTGCCGGCGGGTCACGCGGTGCTCGGCTATGGATTCTTCACCGGCGGCGAGACGCCGGATGTGGCGATCGCGAAGATCGCCGCGGCCTGGCCTGATCTCCGCTTCGTCCTGCAGCCGCGGCCCGGGGATTGAACGGGTCCGGCCCGGATGGGCACAGCATGGAGGATTGGTCGAGCACCGCGGCCGCTGGCGAGACGGTGGGTGATGACGCCAGCTGGGACGAAAGACCACCTGTCCGGGTGTCGGCGATGCCGATACTGCATCTCGACGGGTTCGACGGGCCGATGGACCTGCTCCTCGATCTGGTGGAGCGGCAGCGGATCGATCTCGGCCAGATGTCCATCCTCGCCCTGGTCGAGCAGTTCCTGGTTGCCTTCGATCAGATGCGGGACCGCGTTCCGATCGAGCGCCGGGCCGACTGGCTGGTCATGGCGACCCGCCTCGTGCTGCTGCGCTCGCGCCTGCTCTTTCCGGAGAGCCCGGAGGCCGCAAAAGCCGCCGAGCAGGAGGCTGCCTCCGCGCTGCGTCGGCTGGACGAATTGGTTGCCATGCGGGCGGCTGCCGCCTGGCTCGGCGCGCAACCCATCCTCGGCGAGCGTGTCTTCCCGCGGGGGATGCCCGAGCGGACCGGGCTGCAACTCGGCACCGAGCATGAGGTCGATGTGATCGCCTTCCTCTGGGCGAGCCTGGCCTTGTTCGAAGACGACGCACCGCCACCGGATACTGTCACGCGCTACCGACCGTCCTGGACCGATCTCTATTCCGTCGGGGAGGCGCGCGACCGCATCCTGCGCATCCTCGGGGAGGGGGGTGACGGGGCGACGCTGGATCGGTTTCTGCCGGAGATGCCGGCGATGACCGATGAAAACGGTACGCCGTTCCACGATGCGCTCAGTCGGTCGTCGGCCTGGGCGACCACCTTCAGCGCCAGCCTTGAGCTGGCGAAGCAGGGCGATGTCGCCCTGGCGCAGGCGGAGGCTTTCTGGTCTGTCCATGTCAGCCGCCCGACCGTACAGCTGCCCGATTGAACGAAGCTTGGTCACCTTAGGTATCCAATGAACGAAAGCGCCCTCCTGCCACCTCGACAAACAGGGTCTCGTGCATCTGCGGGCAGCCTGACCCTCCGTCTAACGCCGCATGGCCATCTTCTCTGCGAAGGCGGGAATGACGCGGCGGCGATCGATGCACCCCTTTCCGCCCGTCTTGCGGCGGCCTTCGCCCAGGGAAGCGGCCCCGGCCTGCTCCAGCTCGGAGCCGGCGAGGTCGGCCGGCCTCTGCCGCCCGTCTTCGTCTGGTGGCGCGGTTTCGCGGCGCGCTACGTGGCGGCGCTCTGCCTGCGGGGGGCTGGTTCTCCTGACGGGGTGGGAAAGCTGGCTTCCCTCCCTCCCATCCAGGCGCCCAATGAAAGCGAACTCGCCGAGCTGGTGCTGACCGCCCCTTTGATGATGGGTGTCGAATATCTGACGGTCGCGGTGTTGCGGGCTTTGTGGACGGAGTTGGGGGCAGCAATAGCGGCGTCCCAAACCGCCGCGAAAGCGGATCTGCAGAGTTTCCTGAAAACACTGAATCCGGCCTGGAACCTGGTCGGCCGGGTGCATTTCAATCTTGCAGAAAACCGCGCTGACCCCGAACTCCCCTTTGCCTTCATGGCGACCTATACGACGCAGCTTTCGGCGCAGGGCAGGGCACGGCATGTGCCACTCGGCCAAGCCCTGCGCGACTATGCGGGGGCGACCCACCACAGCAAACTGCTGGCGCTGCTGATGCCGGTGCGGCGCGCGGCCGAGGTCTGTGACTGGCTGCGTCCGATAGTGGAAAGCGGGGAGATTTACCATCCGTTGCGCTGGACCCCGCAGGACGCCGC
>DASRSH010000089.1:0-12267 GCA_035656575.1 Opitutaceae bacterium | reverse complement strand
GGCACCAGCAGGCGCCCACCGGGCGGATCAAGTTCGGCACCGAGGCCAACGGCGGCTTCAAGAACATCACCGTCACCAACTGCACCTTCGACTACTGCCGGGGGCTGGCCCTGGAGGAGGTCGATGGCGGCGACCTGGAGGACGTCACCATCAGCAATCTGGTCATGCGCGACATCGGCAATGCGCCCATTTACCTGCGGCTGGCCGCCCGAGACCGAGGTCCGGCCGGCACCCAGCCGGGGCACCTGCGGCGCATTTCGATTTCCCACCTGCAGGCGTCCGGCGTGCAGGGGAAGGCGGCGGTGATCATCGCCGGAATACCCGGGCACCCCATCGAGGATGTCTCCTTGAGCGACATTCACATCCTGACCCAGGGAGGAGGCACCGAGGCCGACGCGGCGCGCACGCCGCCCGAACTGGAAACCGGCTATCCGGAGCCGGAAACCCATGGCGTGCAGCCGGCCTCCGGATTCTACATCCGGCATGTGCGCGGAATCTCCTTCCTGAACGTGGATGCGCGCACCGAAGAGCCCGACGCGCGTCCCACCTTCGTCCTCGATGACGTGCGGCACGTCTGGTTCGAGCATTCCGACGGGACCAAACGCTTCCTGAATCCCGCGGATCGGCCGGTCTTCAGCCGCGAGACCGATCACCCGACGCCCTGACCGGCCCGTCCGATAACAAGAAGGCTCCTCCCGGCAGGGAGGAGCCAGTAGCTGAGACTACGCCGACGGAGGTTCCGTCAAAAGAGGACGCCCGCCTCGAACGCCAGCCGGTCCTGATGCCGCTTGTTGCCGCTGGAACCGAAGGCGTCGCCCGCCGCGAAATTCGAGGCGCTGACGAACGAATATTCCGCGCGGAGATAGAAGATGTTGAACTGGTAGGTCGGGGTGATGGTCGCCGTCCAGGCGCTGCTTCCCGGTCCGTAAAGGACGTTGGCCGAACCCGACGTGCTGATGTACTCCAGGCGCCAGGGCAGGCTGAAGCCGGCCATGGGGCCTTTGGCGTCGCAGCTGTAGTTGACGAGCAGCGCGATGCCCGTGGTGCTGGCCGACGGAGTGGCCGCGCTGGACGGGATGCTGGTGTACTGGAAGTACGGCGAGATCGTCCACGCGCCCTGCGTCCGGGTGTAGATCAGATTGATGATGTCCTCGTTGTTGAGGGTCGCGGGAGAAACGATGGTGTTCGTGTACACCGTTTCGGTGTTGCCGCCGCCCACGACCGTCAGGGTGTCCGCGCTGTCGATGGTCCAGGCCACCGATCCGGAAATCCAGGAGTAGTGATCCGAGTACAGCCCGTCGTTCCAGGATAGGGACGCGGAGATCGGCCCCTGGCTGTAGTTCAACTGGGCCCCGCGGCTGATGGCCGGCTCCTGGCCCCACAGCAGACCGCGCATGATGTTCATGTTCTCGTAGGAGAAGGTGTATTCGTCGCCGATCAAGGTGGGCAGCTTGCCGACTTCAAACGACCACGTGGAGTTCGGCACAATCTTCAGGAAAGCCACCGGCACCGGACCGTAGAAATCGTCCCAGTCGTAGCTCGACTTGACGTAGGGGAAGCCCAGCGACGGGAGCGAGTACCAGCCCGCCTGCACGAAGCCCTGAACGACGCCATCGGTCTTCTGGAGGAAGACCTGCGCGTTATCCAGGTCGACCTGGCCGGCGTCGTCGCCGGGCAGATAGTTGTCCTGCATGAAGCCCAAGACGCTGACCGCGCCGGTCAGGTACCACGTGCCCAGGGGGCCCGCCGTGAAATGGGTCGGGTTGCCATTGGCCGCCAGGGGACCGGACATCGACGGCGTGGTCATCGCTGTCGGTCCGGCCGGGGCGGCGGGGGCCGCCGCAGGCGCAGCGGCGGGAGCTGCGGCCGCCGGCGCCGTCGTGGTGGTCGTGGTCGACGGCGCGGGCGGCGGAGGGGGGCTCGTCTGCGCGCTGAGGCTCACGGTCGCGAGAGCGCCGAGGCTGAGGACAAGAATACGGTGCTGCTTCATGGATGTGGATTAGGTTGCTGGGCCGGCCTTGGGGCCGGCTGGCGGGCCTTCTAGCAGCTACCCTGCCAAATCCCCTCATCAATGAAGGGATTCTTTCCTTCAATATGTCATCAACCGCCGCAATCCCCTGGCCGGAGGCGACTACCCCAACCGGCGGATGCGGTCCTGGATGTCCTGGCGGAAGCGGTCGATGAAGCCGGCCGCATAGTCGGAGAGAGCGGGCCCCCCGTTGCGACAGACCGGCGTCAGGTCCATCGCCCAAGTGATGGCGTTCATGCGATCCGTGGCATGCGAGGTATGAAAGGTGGCGTTGGCCGCCCGCCGGCCCAGGGCCGCGAGGTCGTAGCGTTTGCCGGTGATTTGCGAATCGAACGCACGCAGCAGCGGGAACGCGAGTTCCGGATGCTGCCCCGCATCCAGGGCAATCTTGTCGGCGTCCGGCAGCCAATCCAAGTCACGCCAGACCTCCACGCCCACGACCCGCGCCGGTCGCCGGTCCTCAGGCAGTCCGCGGATGGCCTCGATGCAGCGCAGGAGCACCGCAATATGGGTGTCGTGCTTGTCGGCCGGGTTGTGCAGGTAAACGCATTTGGGCCGCGCGGCGCCGAAGATCCTTTCCAGATCCGACAGGGCGGGCGCAAACCGCGGGACCTTGATATCGGCGCTGGGGTGCGCGAGCTGCAGCTGCAGGTTGTAGTGTCCGATTTCCGCCGCGCGGCGCTGCTCGAGGCGGCGAATGGCCTGCATCTGCTCGTCGGTGAAGGCGGCGTACTTGCCCGTGCGGGGCGACCCGGCGCCGTTGGTCACGACCACTCCGGTGAAGAACTGGTCGGACGAGTCGAAGCATGCCGCAATTCCTTCGTGCGCCATGATTTCCACGTCATCCTGGTGGGCCGCGACGCACAGGTGCGTGGTCCGCGCCAGCGCCGCCGCCGGGTCGCCGCCGCCGGGGCAATACACATCCGCGTCCGTCCGGGAAAATGCGAGATCAGCCATGAGAGTGTCCTGGTCGGGGCATCAATGAAGCGCCGGCGGGTAGGCTCCGCTGCGAATGAGCCCGTCGATGGCCGCGACCACCCGGGGCCGGTCTTCGCGGTAGGTCACGCCGAACCAGCGCGCCTGCGTCGGAAGCACCTCCACCTCCGCCTCTCCGCCCGCCACCAGAGCCGAGATGGCGGCGGGCAGGTAGAACTCCGCCTTGGGGTCGGTCCCGCGCGTCCGCAGAAAGTCCGCGAATTTCGCCTCGAGCTGCGCGAAGATGGCCGGGGTGAAGCCCCAGCAGTTCATGGAGACAATCTCGTCGCCTCGGTAGGCCCCCGTGCCGACATCGGCCGGCTGAATCCCCGTCCGCTCGTCCAAGCCCGCCAGCTTGCCGCCGCGCACCACCGCGACGCCGCGCGACACGGCCCCATGCTCCGAGAGCGTCTGATCCAGCCGGAAGCCGACCATCGCATAGCGATGGGCCGGTCCGGCCTTCCGGAGAAAGCCCGCCAGTTGCCGGAACGAGTCCTCGCCGTAGAAATCGTCCGCGTTGATCACGGCGAAGGGATCGGCAACCTGCCGCCGCGCGCACCACACCGCATGACCCGTGCCCCACGGCTTCTGCCGCTCGGCGCCCACGCTGCGCGGGCTCGCGCCCCAGGGCGGCAGGTCGGTCAGTTCCTGAAACGCGTAGTCCACATCCAGGATGCGCGCGCAGCGCGCGCCGACCTGCTCGCGAAAGATGACCTCGAAGTCCCGCCGGATCACGAACACCACCCGCTGGAAGCCGGCCCGGCGGGCGTCGAAAACGGCGTAGTCGAGCACGGTCTCGCCGGCCGGGCCCATGGGATCGACCTGCTTCAGGCCGCCATAGCGCGAACCCATTCCGGCAGCAAGGATGACCAAGTCCATCGGGAAGGGCCAAGTTAGACGATCTTGCTTCCCGTCCTCCAGAACGGAATTAACATTCGGGCATCATGGCCAGCCTTCCGACGCAATTCACCGGCGTCACCGCGGTGACCAAAGCCAACGTCTACTTCGACGGCAACGTCGTCAGCCACACGATCCTTTTCCCCGGCGGCGTGAAAAAGACGCTCGGACTGATCCGGCCGGGATCGTATCATTTCGGAACGGACGCGCCCGAGCGCATGGAGATCGTCGCCGGCACGTGCCGGGTGAAGCTCGACGGCACCGCGGCCTCGGCCCAGCACTACGCGGCCGACAGCCACTTCGACGTCCCGGGCAAGAGCGGGTTCACGATCGAGGTGGCCTCGGGCCTGTGCGAATACATCTGCTCGTTCCTGGCCTGACGGCTACCGGCGCCAGCGGAACTGGGTCGCTCCGAGGCTGGAGTCGTCCTCGCCGCGGTTGAAGACCTGCACGGCCAGGGCGGCGAGGACCAGGATGAATCCCACCTGGGCGGCCAGGGAAAGCCACGGCGCGAAGGCGTACTGGTGCAGGATCGTGCCGCGCATCAGGTCGACCGAATAGGCGACCGGGTCGAAATACGACAAGGTGAAGATCCATCGCGGCGCGCCCTTCAGCGGATAGAGGGCTCCGGACAGAAAGAACATCGGCAGCAGCACGGCATTGCTCACGATCGGAAACACGGTCGTGGAGGTGAAGCGCGCGGCGACCGCGACGCCCATCGCGGAAAACACCATGGCCCCCAGCAGCATCGCCCCCAGCAGTTCGAGCACTTCGAGCGGACCCAGCGGCACCTTGACCAGGGGCGCGAAGGGCAGAATCAGCAGCGCCTGAACGAAGGCCTGCAGGCCGCCGGCTGCGATCTTGCCGAAGGCGACGGACGCCCGCGGCAGCGGCGCGACCAGGACCGCCTTGAAAAAGCCGATCTGCCGGTCGAACACGATCGTGATCGCCGAAAACGTCGCCGTGAACAGCAGGTTGAGGCCGATGACGCCCGGGAAGATGTAGCGCTGATAGCCGACGACCTTGGAACTCGCGCCCAGGCCCGCCCCCAGGATGAACAGGTACAGGAGCGGCTGCGCGAGGCCGGAGATCATCCGCGCGCGGTCGAGCCAGGCGCGCTTCAGGTCGAGGACCACGATGGCGTAGATGCCGCGGATCATCGGCGGCCTCCCCCCGGCCCGCGGCCCCAGCCGCCCGGAGCCCCGCCGCCGGCCGCATCCTGGCCCCCCAATCCGCGGCCGGTCAGCTTCAGAAAGACGTCCTCCAGGCTGGGCTCGTGGATTTCCACCCGCTGCACCTTGACGGGCAGGTGGCGCAGCAGTTCGGGAACCACGGACGCCGGATCGGCGTGGACCAGCATGACCTCGCCCGAGGACGCCTCGGGGGTGAAGCCCTTGTCCTGCATCCAGGCCCGGGCCGCCGCGTCGTCCTCGGTCTTCATCCGGATGACCCCGCCGCCGATGCGCGCCTTGAGGGCCCGCGGGGAATCGAGCGCCACGATCCGCCCCGAATCGATCAGGGCGATGCGGTCGGCGACTTCGGCTTCCTCCATGTAATGGGTGGTGAAAAAAACGGTGCGGCCCGCCGCGGCCAGGCCCTTGACCTGGTTCCAAAACACCCGCCGCGCGTCCACGTCCAGGCCCAGCGTCGCCTCGTCCAGGAAGAGGATCCGGGGATCGGTGACCAGGGCCCGCGCCAGCTCCAGCTTGCGCCGCTGGCCGCCCGAAAGCGCGGTGGCCGGCCGATCCGCCGCGTCGGCGATCCCCAGCTGCTCCAGCAGTTCGGCGGCGCGGGCCTTCGCCCGCTGGCCGGTCAGCCCGTAGAACAGGCCCATCAGCAGCAGATTGTCCCGGCCGCTCAGGCGCTGCTCGATGGCCGGCTCCTGAAAGACGATGCCCATCAGCCGGCGAACGGCGTCGCGGTCCTTCACCACGTCCACGCCCATCACCTGCGCCTCGCCCGCCGTCGGCGCGCGCAGCGTCGCCAGGATCGAGAACAGCGTGGTTTTCCCCGCTCCATTGGGCCCGAGCAGCGCAAACCGCTCCCCGACGGGCACCTCCAGGTCCACGCCCTTGAGCGCCTCCACCGTCCCGTAACGCTTGACCACCCCCCGCAAGGTGACGGCCTGAACGGCGGCCTCCGGCGGGGTTCCGTCACTTCGCGTTGGCAGAGTCACCGATCCATCACAACGTTGGGACCATGGCTCGGCAACCTCTTCGCAGCTTTTTTGTCCTCCTGCTCCTGGGCACCTTCCTGCTCGCGCTGGCCCTGGTGGTGCGGTCGGGCCTCTACGAGGTGCGGACCAACGACGAGCCGATCAATAGCGCGATGCGGGCCGCCCTCGCCGAGCGGCAGCCCGAGCTGACCACCCGCGAGGCCCTGGAGATCGACCAGATGTACCCCACCGCGGCGGTCACCAAGTCCCGCCTGCGCTTTCTCGTGCGCAAACCCGGCACGGGCCCCAAGCCGCGGCTGGGCCAGGAGGTCGCTATTTTTTTCTCCGGCCGCACGCTGAACGGGGGCGAATTCGACGGCAATTACCTCACCGGCACGCCGCTGCGCTTCCGCCTGGGCCGGGGCGCCGTCATCCCGGGGCTGGAGGAGGCTGTCGCGGACATGCGCCTGGGCGAAAAGCGCACCGTGATCGTCCCGTGGTGGCTCGGCTTCCCGCCCGGCCAGCAGCCCCCGAACGTGCCCCCGAAATCCACCCTCATCTTCGAGGTGGAGCGGGTGCTATAGCCCGACCAGGCTGCCGCGCCGGCGGATCCACTGTTCGGCCTCGCGCCAGCCGGGGCAGACGGAGGCGACGTGTTCCCAGAAGCGGGAGGAATGGTTCATCTCCCGCAGGTGCATCAATTCGTGCAGGATGATGTAATCGCGCACCCCTTCGGGCGCCTGGATCAGGCGCCAGTTCAAGGACACGGTCCCGTTGGCCGAGCAGGAGCCCCAGCGCGAGCGCTGGTTGCGAACGCTCACGCGCTTGAGCTCCGAACGCGTCTCGGCCGCCAGCTCCCAGGCCCGCCCCGGCAGCTCGACCTGCGCCCGGCGCAGGAAGTGCCGCTCGAGCGCGGGGCGCAGATCCCGATCCAGGGCCGGGACGGCGAAGACATCCGCCGCCAGGCTGACACACGGCCGCTCGCCCTCACGGGCCGCGCGCAGCGGCGTCAATTCGCCGCGCCACAGCACCTCGCCCCCCACCCGCCACTCCGCCGGCGCCCGCGGCCGGCGCTGCTGGCGCGCCCGCGCCCGGTCCAGCCACTCCTGGTGTTCGGCCACGAACCGGCGGGCCTCCCGTTCGCTGCCGCGGACCGGGATGGTCGCGACCGCCGTCCCGTCGCGCCGCAGGGTCAGGCGGTATTGGCGGGCCCGCGGGCTGCGGATGAAGGCGATGTTCACGGCGCGCGCTGGGGCTCCGGGTAGACCGCCTGGCTGATGTGGCCGGCGCTGTCGAAGGCCTCCAGGCCGAAGACGACGTCGTCCTTGTTGACCGGCAGCGTCACCCGCACCCGGCCCGGCGGCACGTCCTGGTAGTGCTGCCAGAACGGGGCTGTCGTATCACGCCATACGATACGATAGCCGGCCAGGTCCGGCTCGTGGTTCGGCTGCCAGCGCAGCGTGGTCGAGTTTTCCAGCCGCGCGGTCTCGATCTCGGCCGCGCGCGGCGGCGCGGGCGCGCGGGCCAGCGCGGCCAGCGCCGCCCCGTTCACCCGCGCCACGTTGGCGATATCGACGTAGTCGACGCCGTCGGGGACGTCGCCGTAGTCCACGCCGTCCACGGTCCGCACATCCTCGTGCTCGCGGGTGTAGTCTTCCCACGGCTCGGTGAAGCGCACCGCGGGATAGCCCTGGTCGAGAAAGGAGATCTGGTCGCCGCCGCTCAGGTAGCGGTCGGCGCGGTACACCAAACGGACGTCCATGTCCGGGGTGTACACCCGGGCGCAGTCGAGGATCGCGCGCGCCAGCTGGCGCGCCGGCAGGTCGTTCTGGCCGCCGGTCTCGATCTGCGCCATCACGTCAGGCGTCCACTCGCTCGCGGGCGGCACGCCCTGGGCGAAGAGCCGCACGCGGTCGCGCGCGTAGGTCCCTCCGGGCCCGCGGCTATTGCCGATGATGTCGTCGTTCAGCATCCCCTCGATGTCCGCGCCGCGGGCGCGCGCCGCCCGCGCCCAATGCGCCGAGCCCAGGAGACCCTGCTCCTCGCCCGCCACCGCCAGGAAGACGATCGTTGCGGGGAATTCGGAGCGGGCCATGACCCGCTCCAATTCCAGCACGGCCGCCACCCCCGAGGCGTCGTCATCGGCGCCCGGCGCGGGGCTGGTGGCGTCCAGGATGTCCCGCACCCGCGAATCGTAATGGGCGCTCACCACGTAGATCCGCCTGGCCGAGCCGGCGCGCGAGCCCGCAAGGGTGGCCACGATGTTGGTGATCCGCACCTCCTGGGGCAGGCGGGGCGGCTGGGGCGGCTGCAGGAACGAGTCCTCCGTGACGGTCAGCCGCCCAGCCGCGTCCGCGATCGGCTTCTGCATCTGGGTGCGGATCCACCCTTCGGCCGCTCCGATCCCATCGCCGCCGGGATCGGGGTCGGACAGCGTATGCCGGGTCTTGAAGCTCGAGAGGACGAACACGGACCGCTGGATCCGCTCCGCGGAAATTTGGGCCAGCATCTGCACGATGTCCGGATCGGCCGCCGGCAGTGGCGGCGGACCGTCGGCCGCCCGGCCGACGGCGGCCAGGCCCCACGCCATCGCGCACAGGCAAAATCGCACCCTCTCCGATAGGGGCGGGGCCGGGCGGAAGTCAAATCGACAGCCGAAGGCCGCTCCGTACACTCCCCCCAAAACCCCGCGATGCGCCGATTTCCGTCTTCGCTCCCCCGCCTGCTCTCCGAACTTGTCGCCTGCCCCAGCGTCACCCGCGAGGCCCTGCCGGACGGCCCGGGCGAGGCGGACATGGCCGACCTGTGCGCGGGCCTGCTCCGCGCGCTCGGCGCCGACGTGCGGCGCACGCTGCTCGCCCCCGGCCGGCCCAATGTGATCGGCGTGTGGGAGCCCCCGGGGAAGGCGGAGGCGACGATTCTCCTGGCGCCGCACCTGGACACGGTCGGCGTCGCGGGGATGACCGTGCCGCCGTTCCGGCTCACGGCAAAGGCCGGCCGCCTGCACGGCCGCGGCGCGTGCGACACCAAGGGCCCCACCGCCGCCCTGCTGTGGGCCCTGCAGCGCTGGATGCGCCGGCCGGCCCGGGCGCGCGGCAATATCCGCTGGGTCTTCGCGGCCACTTCAGCCGAAGAGGAAGGAAGCCGCGGCGCCACCTCGCTCATCGAGCAGCATGTCGTCCGGGCCTCCGGAGCCCGCGGCAAGGGCCTGCCGATCGACTTTGCGGTGGCTCTCGAACCGACCGATTTGCGCGTCGTGCACGCGGCCAAGGGCATCCTGCGCCTGTGGATCGACACCCGCGGCCGCGCCGCCCACGGCGCCCGGCCGGAGCTCGGGCAAAACGCGATCTACCGCATGCTTCCCGTGGCCTCCGCGCTGGAGCGCGACGTGGCGCCCGCCCTCGCCGCCAAGCGCCATCCCCTCCTGGGTCCCGCCACGCTCAATTTGAGCCTCATTAACGGCGGCACCGGCATCAACGTGGTCCCCGACCGCTGCCGCATCGGGGTGGACATCCGCGTCCATCCCGGCTGTCCCGCGAGCTTCGTGCTGCAGCGCGTCCGGGCGGCCTGCGACAGCCCGTCGCCCCGCGCGGCGATCACGGTTCACAACGACTTCCCCAGCTTCGAAACCCCGCGCACAAATCCCTGGGCCGCCGCCCTCCGCCGCAGCGCCCGCGGCTGGACCGCCGTCCCGTGGTTCTGCGACGCCAACGTCTTCAGCGCCGCGGGAATACCCTCGGCCGCCTTCGGCCCCGGCAGCATCGCCCAGGCCCACACGCGCGACGAATACATCCTGGCCCGCGAACTGGAGGCCGGCGCCGCCGCGTTCGAACGCTTTCTGAGCGCCGCCAAGGCCGGCCCGTGAACTCCGCTGAAATCTTCGCGGTCTTCGCGCAAGAGACCCGCGCTCAGCGCTGTCCCGGGTCGCTCGTCGAGCCGCTGCCGCATGTTCTGCGCTCTACGCCCGAGCGGACGGATGCGGAAGGGACGATTACCTTTGCGGATCTTCCGCCCGGTCGCGAAGACGAGGTCATCGACGAGCAGATTGCCCACTTCGCGCGCGCGGGAAGGTCTTTCGAGTGGAAAGTCTACGCCCTGGACCGGCCCTCCGATTTGTACGACCGCCTCGCGCGCCGCGGCTTCGTTTCCGGCCCCGTCGAGATCTTCATGGCGTATGCGCTCGCCCACGGCGTCGCCGCCGCCGATCGAGACTGCGGCGCCGAAATCCGGCGCATCGACGACGAGCGCGGCGTACGTGATCTCGTCGCGATTCAGGAACTGCTCCACGGCCGCCCCTTCGGCTGGTGGGGCGCGGAGCTGCTCACGGCCCTGGCTCAGGCGCCCGCCAGCATCAGCCTGTACGGGGCCTACGTGGACGGAAAGGCCGTGGGGGGCGCCCGCGCGACCTTCCCGGAGCCGGGCCAATTCGCGGGCATCTACGGCGGATCGGTTCTGCCGGAATACCGCGGCCGTGGCATCTACTCGGCGCTCTTGCGCCAGCGCCTGCAGGAGGCGCAAGCGCGCGGCTACCCCTTTGTGATCGTGGATGCCGCGCCGATGAGCCGGCCCATCCTGGAAAGGAAAGGCTTCACGCCCATCTGCGAGACCTGGCCGATGCGCCTGCCGGTCCGGGTTGCTTGAGGAGCTTCAGCGGAGCAACCACAGGAGCAGCCTTCCCTCACTTCACTACCGCGCCCTACTTTCGGCCTGCAGCTGAAACCCAGCATTGCGCAAAAAGGCCATGGGGCGATTCGGCCCACGACCTAAGGACGTTCGCATGCCTGACATGATCGTTCTGCTCCAGTTGCCGCGCAAGATACTCCCCGATGAACAAGCGGTCCCCGTAGCATTCATAGCGCGCCTGCATTCGGATTTCTTGGAAACCAGCCGCTGACAGATAGGCGCCTAGCTTGCGGCCGACGCCCACGTCGCCTCCATTGGCGGTTTGCAGTCCGACATAAGCCTCAATGGCGGAAGCGAGTTCGGGCGATGGCGGCGCCACGATAAAGCCGCCCCAGTCGGGGCTGCAGACACCCACCCGCCCTCCCGGTCTTAAAACTCGCCAACATTCAGCCACTGCCCGCCTCGGTTCCGACAGGTGCTCGAACAGCGCATGGCTGAAGACGCAATCGAACGCTTCATCCGCGAAGGGCAACGAATAGCAGCTCGCCTCAAGGAACTGAACATTGCTTATGCCCTGTTCAGCCGCCTCTCTCGCCGCGCGTTCGATCTGAGACTTTCCGAGGTCAATCCCCGTCACTTGCGATGGCGCCACCCTCCGGGCGATTCCCAGCGTAATCGATCCCGGCCCGCACCCACAATCGAGGACTGTCACGCCCGGGCGCAAGTGACGTATAAAGAAATCCCCATGGCACTCCAACGACCGTCGGGCCATGAACTCGGTGGCATTCGCCGTATGCCCCGGAGTGTACGATTCCTGGGCCATCGAAATCAGACCGGCTCCATGAGTTCGATCCGATTTCCAAAAGGATCGTCGACATACACTCGATCATAACCTTCCAGCGGTTCGTCCCTCTTGCAGGCGTAGCCGGTCTGCTCGAGATGACTGATCAGCTCCCTCCGCGCCTTCATCTACGTGCAGATGGGGTACGACCCGGCCAAGGCGATCGTTCCGACCGCCATCGAGTCTTGAGAAACGCCTCTTGGTGGGCTAATTTTAGTGACCTGCTGGTGTTGTCTGGCCCTTGAATTGATTATTGCCGGGGTACGGCAGTCCTTTGACCTCTTCAATGATCAACTGGCAGACGAACATTCCAGGATAGAGCAAAAAATTCAGCGGGCCTAAGTTTGTGATCTCAAGCGTAATTGTGCCGCTGAAATCTGCGTGAATTGTCGGCGCAGTAAAGTGGATCAAAATACCGCAGCGAGCTAATGAGCTTCTTCCTTCAACCCGCGCACTATAAAAAACGCCATTGGCCTTCTGTCCCTTCATTGCGCCGCGTCTGGCTTTTGGGGTTGTCGGCAAAGGGAAATCCACCAATTCCATCGTCTTCCCCAAGACGAAATCACCGCGCTTTAGTGAATAAGGCTGATCTTTGGTGATCGTTATTTTCTCCGAATTCGCGGTAAGGAAATCTTTAATACCGGATTGACGGAGATCGAACGCCGCTGGTCCTGCTTTCGGGATGAGAATTTCAGGCCCTAACCGAAGATCAACCGCACTCGTATTGAATGGCGGCGCCATCGGGTC
>DASRSH010000088.1:0-14694 GCA_035656575.1 Opitutaceae bacterium | reverse complement strand
CGCAGCTCGTGCGACATGTTGGCCAGAAACTCGCTCTTCATCCGGTTGGCCTCGTTCGCCTTCCGGCTCTCAATCTGCAGCTCCCGGTTGCGCAGCGTCAATTCCTGCTGGAGCTGCTTGAGTTCCTCGAAGCTCTGCTCGATCGCCTGCTGCGACCGCTGGCGTTCGGTGAGATCGCGGGTGAGCTTGGAGTACCCCAGCAGCCGCCCGTGCTCGTCCCGGATCGCGGCGATGACGACGTGGGCCCAGAACCGCCGCCCGCCCTTGCGCACGCGCCAGCCCTCGACCTCCGTGCGGCCTTTCTCCGCGGCCCGCGCCAGGGTGCGCTCCGGCGCGCCGGCGGCGACGTCCTCCGGCGGATAAAACATCGTGAAGGATTGCCCCAGCACCTCCGCTTCGGCATAGCCTTCGATGGCTTGCGCTCCGGTGTTCCAACTCACGATCCGCCCCTCGGGGTCGAGCATGTAAAAGGCGCAGTCCCGCATGCTGGCCAGCAGCAGCCGGTACCCCTCCTCGGCGCTGTGCCAAGGCTCGGGGGGCTGCGGGCGGATTTCCGATGAGGGCATGACCGCTTACTGACACGCATTTTAATCATTTTTGGCAAAAGAATCATCGCATGTGCCATTTTGACGAGGGAACCACCCCGGTATGATTGCGCCCACCGTGCTTCAGGCCGCCCCCGCGATCCTCCCGCCCCTGGACCCAGACTTTCTGCCCGCCGCCAAATGGAACCACGCCTACCGGGCGCTGGTCGCAGGCGACCCGGGCTCCAGGCCCGCCATGTTCGCCCTGGAACGGCCGGACGGCATCTCCCGTTTCGAGACCCGCGTCCTGGCCGAAGACCATCCCGCCAGCCACCTCAACGCCCGGCATGCGGAGCGGCTCATCAAGTCGCTCCTCTGGCAGCAGGGGGCGCATACGGTCTTCGTCGGAGGCGCCCCGGAGCTGGGCCGCCACCTCGCCGAGGTGTACTCGCCCGGGGGAGCGCGGGCCTTCGACTACCACTTCATGGGCGAGCAGGTGTACCGCCGGCCATTTGCGATCCGGAACGTCGCGCTGGACGACATGCCGCCCGCCTACACCTACCCGGTCAACCTGGGCCGGCACACCCGGGGCTGCCGGGTCGGCTTCGACCTGGGCGGCAGCGAGAGAAAGGTGGCGGCGACGCTCGACGGCCGGACCGTGTACACCGGAGAGCTGCCCTGGAAACCCTACTTCCAGACCGACCCCAATTATCATTTCAGCGCCATCGACGAGGCCATCGGCCGCGCCGCGCGCTACCTGCCGCGGGTGGACGCCATCGGCGGCGCCGCCGCCGGCATCTACGTCGACAACGAGGTGCGGGTGGCCTCCCTCTTCCGCGGCGTCTCCGAACCGGACTTCGAGCGGCGGGTGCGCCGGATCTTTTTCGACCTGAAGCAGCGCTGGGGCAACGTCCCCTTCGAGGTGGCGAACGACGGCGACGTCGCCGCGCTCGCCGGCTCGATCGCCCTGGGGGCCGGTTCCGTCCTGGGCATTTCGATGGGCACCAGCCAGGCGGGGGGATTCGTGACCCCCAAGGGCTCGATCACGCCCTGGCTGAACGAGCTGGCCTTCAGCCCCGTCGACTACCGCCGCGACGGCCCGCAGGACGAATGGTCCGGCGACCGCGGCTGCGGTGTCTCCTTCTTTTCCCAGCAGGGCGTCGCGCGCTTCGCCGCCGCCGCGGGTTTCGACTATCCGGCGGAAATGAGCCCGGCGGACCAGACGACCGCCGTGCAGTCGGCGCTGGCGGAGGGCGACCCGCGCGCCGAGCGGGTGTACGATACGCTCGGCGTCTGCTTCGGGTATGCGCTGGCGCACTACGCCGAGTTTTACGAATTCCGCCACGTGCTCGTCTTCGGCGGCGTGACGGCCGGCCCGGCGGGCGGGCGCATCCTGGAGTCCGCCCGCGCCGTGCTGCGGGCGGAATATCCCGAACTCGCCGACCAGGCCCGCCTGCACCTGCCCGAGGAGAGCCTCAAGCGCCACGGCCAGGCCATCGCCGCCGCCACCCTGCCCCAGATGGGCTAACGCGCGGCGGCGCGGTGCCCCCGCTCGCCGTGGCGATAGGCCATCGGCGGGACGCCGTAGGCGCTGCGAAACGCGCGGCTGAAACTGTAGATGGACGAGAAGCCGCACGCCTCGGCGATTTCCGTCACGCGGCTCTGGCTCAGGCGCAGCAGGCCGCAGGCCTTTTCCAGCCGCAGCCGCCGCAAATGCCGGCCGATGCTGACCCCGCATGAGGCCCGGAACCGCGCGCGCAAATGGCTAGCGCTGATCCCAAGCGAGCGGGCCATCGCCTTGACGCTGAGGGGATGCTCGTGGTCCTGGGCCAGCTGGTTGACCTGCATGATCAGGCCCGGCGCCTCGGAGGGGCGGGTCCGCCGGATGCGGACCGGATCGGCCTGGCGGATCCGCGACAACAGCACGGAAAGCAGCAGGGTCGTCAGGTCGGCTTCGCCGGGGGTCAGGTAGGCCTCGACCAGCTCCGCCGCCGTCTGCCGCACCGCCGGCGTCATGAGGAACGGCCGGAACCGCAGCGCCTGCAGGGGCCCCCCGTCGATCAGGTCGAAGGTGATGAACAGCCAGCGCAGGTTCTCCTGCTCGGCGTCGGCGTAATCGTGGAATTGGAAAGGCAGCACCAGGACGCCTTCCCCCGCGTGCAGGCGGATCATCCGGTCGTCGACGCACACCGTGACGCCCGTCTCCAGGGCGAGAATGAGCACGAACCGGTGGTGCAGCGCGCGGCCGCGCTGCGGCCGGTTGAGGTCGGTCGCGCTGCGCCGGCAGAAGCAGATAATGTTGTCGGGCAGGGCGAGCGGGGCCGCGCGCCGGCCGTGCAGCGGGCGCAGCGGCGAAGGCAGCAGCTCCACCAGCCGCTCCAAGGGAGCGGGGCCGGAAGCCGCGGAAGCTGAATTTGCCGGCGCCATGGCGTGTTTTGGACCGGCTGCGGTTCCAGACCCGATTTTTGGGGAAGTCAATCGGAGGTCCGCCAAATTGTCATTTTTGTTAAAAACATCGTCATTTATGCCATTTTTTAACTTCCTGAGCCCCGTATACTGCCGCAATGAGTAGCGCCGCGGTGAACGTCCCCAGCCGATTCGAGCACGCTCCGGTCGAGATCCATCCGACCAGCGCCGAGGGCTCGCGGCAGGTCGCCGCGCAGGTGGCCGCCCTGATGCGCGACCGCCAGCGCGAGGGGCGCAAGGTGGTCCTGGGCCTGGCCACCGGGTCCACGCCGCTGAGTTTTTACGCGGAGCTCGTCCGGCTGCACCGCGCGGAGGGGCTCAGCTTCAGCCACGTCACCACCTTCAACCTCGACGAATACTATCCGATCGCCCCGGCCCACCCCCAGAGCTACCGGCGGTTCATGGACACGCACCTGTTCTCGAAGATCGACATTCCCCGCGAGCAGACGAACGTGCCGGACGGGACCGTGCCCCTGGGCGAACTCGCCGCGCACTGCGATGCGTACGAACGCAAGATTCGCGAAGCGGGCGGGATCGACCTGCAGATCCTGGGCATCGGGCGCACGGGCCACATCGGGTTCAACGAGCCGGGCAGCCCGCGGCGCTCGCGCACTCGGATGATCACGTTGGATCCGCTGACCCGGCGGGACGCCGCGGGCGACTTCGGCGGCGAAGAGCACACGCCCCGTTACGCCATCACGATGGGCGTCGGCACCATCATGGCCGCCCGCAAGGTCGTCCTGATGGCCTGGGGCGAGCACAAGGCTCCCATCGTCCGCGCGGCGATCGAAGGCCCGGTCACGCCGCAGGTCACGGCCTCGTTTCTGCAGGAGCACGACAATGCCCGCTTCGTGCTCGACCAGGCCGCGGCCGGCGATCTGGCGCGGCTGCGCACGCCCTGGCTCGTCGGCCCGCTCGAGGACCTGGGCCTGGCGTGGGACGAGCACATGACCCGGCGCGCCATCCTGTGGCTGTCGCAGACCCGGGGTAAGCCGATCCTCAAGCTGACGGACGACGATTACAACGAGGCGGGCCTGCAGGACCTGCTGCGGGTCATCGGGTCGGCCTATGAGGCCAATCTGGCCGGGTTCTATCAGATGCAGCACACGATCACGGGCTGGCCCGGCGGCCGGGATCCGGCCAAGACCAAGCCGGGAGACGCGCCGGTGCGGCCCCTGCGCGCCCCGTCGGCCGGGGAGTTCCCCAAGCGGGTGCTCGTGCTGTCGCCGCATCCCGACGACGATGTGATTTCGATGGGCGGCACGCTGTGCCGCCTCACCGATCAGGGCCATGAGGTCCACATCGCGTATCAGGTGTCGGGCGCGAATGCCGTGCCGGACGAGGCCCTGTGGCGCTCGCTGCGCTTCGTGGGCGAGGCCGGCCTGGCCCAGGGGGGCGCCAAAGGGGACGTGGAGCGGCTGTGCCGCGAATACGAATCGAGCGGCAGCCTGCCGCCCTCGGCCGACATCACTCGCTGGAAGGGGTTGATCCGCCGCCAGGAGGCGACCGCCGGCGCGCGGCTGTGCGGCGTGCCCCGCGAGCGGCTGCATTTTCTCGAGCTGGCGTTTTACGGCGAAACCGGCGAGCGGCGGGGCCGGATCGGCGAGGCCGACGTCGCCGCGATGCGCACGTTCATCAGCGGGCTCAAGCCGCATCTCATCTATGCCGCCGGCGACCTGGCCGATCCGCACGGCACGCACCGGCTGTGCCTGCGCGCGCTGCGCGAGGCGCTGGCCGCGGAGCGGGACGCCCCCTGGGTGGCCGAGGCGGAATTGTGGCTGTACCGCGGGGCGTGGGCCGAATGGCCGCCGGACGAGATCGACATGGCCGTGCCCCTCAGCCCCCAGGAGGTCCTGCGGCGGCGGCGGGCGATTTTTCGGCACGAGAGCCAGAAGGACCAGGCGCTGTTCCTCGGCGACGATCGCCGCGAATTCTGGCAGCGGACAGAGGACCGGGGCCGGCGGCTGGCGGAAACGTACAACCGTCTGGGCTTGGCAGAATACGAAGCCATGGAAGCCTTTAGGCGCTATGCCCCCCACGACTTCGTCCGCGACACCTCGATTTGAAAGCAGAGATGCCTCGATGAACGGCCGGCCGCGCTCGGAGCGGACGGCGGCCTCTTGCTCGGAGCGGGGTGCGCCCGGGGGAGCCGGCGCGTCACGCCGGGCGTGGGCCATGGCCGGCGCGCTCGCTTTGGGCGCGGCCTGCGCGCGGGCCGATGCCCCGATTCCGAATGTCCTGATGCCCCTGCCGCAGCAGTGCGTGCTGGAAGGCGAGGGATGCGGGCTGGCCCGGCTGCGGACGGCGGCGATCGAGGGACTGGCGAGCGGGAGCCCGGAGAGCGCACGGCTGGCGGGAGCCCTGCAAAGGTTGGAGGCGCGCTGGCGCGCGCGGGCCGGCACGGCGGTCCCCAGTCTCGGCGCCGCCGGCTCGGGCCAGGCGGAACTGCGGATCCGCGTGCTGTCCGAGCTGCCGCGCGCCACCTGGCGCCAGGATGAACATTATACCCTGCAGGTGGCGCCGGGCGGCATCGACCTGACCGCCGACACCGCCGTGGGCGCGTTGCGGGGACTGGCGACGCTCACGCAGCTTCTCAGCCAGACCAAGACCGGCGCCTGGATCATCCTCGGGGCGCGGATCGACGACGCTCCGCGTTTTCCCTGGCGCGGCCTGCTCATCGACGTGGGGCGCCATTTCGAACCGGTGGATGTGATCCAGCGCGAACTGGACGGGATGGAGCTCGTGAAGCTCAACGTGCTGCATCTGCATCTGACCGAGGACCAGGGCTTCCGGATCGAGAGCCGCACCCATCCCGAACTGGCGCGGATGGGCTCGGACGGGCTCTATTACACCCAGGATGAGGTGCGCGGCCTGATCCGCTACGCGTGGGAGCGGGGCATCCGCGTCATGCCCGAATTCGACCTGCCCGGGCACGTGACCGCGCTCGCCGTCTCCCATCCCGAGCTTGTCAGCGCCCCGGGCACGTACCGCATCGAACGCAAGTGGGGCGTGTTCGATCCCACGCTGGATCCCACCAATCCCCGGCTCTATCCGTTTCTCGATTCGTTTCTCGGCGAGATGGCCGCGCTCTTTCCCGATCCCTTCCTGCACGTCGGCGGGGACGAGAATGACGGCGTGCAGTGGAACGCCAACGCGCACATCCAGGCCTTCATCCGCGACCATCATCTGGCGGGCGACGCCGGCCTGCAGACCTATTTCGAGCAGAAGGTGTCGCAAATCCTCACCCGGCATCACAAGCGAATGGTCGGATGGGACGAGATTCTCCAGCCCGGCCTGCCCCGGAACAGCGTCATCGAATCCTGGCGCGGCGCGGATGGCGTGACCGCGGCGGCCAAGGCCGGCCATGACGTGATCCTGGCGCACGGCTACTACATCGACCTCAGCCGCCCCGCGGCCGAGCACTATGCGAACGATCCCCTGCCGCCCGATTCCGGCCTGAGCGCGGAGGAGGCGGCGCATGTCCTGGGCGGCGAGGCCACCATGTGGGGCGAGTGGGTCTGCCCCAGCACCATCGACACGCGCATCTGGCCCCGGACCGCGGCCATCGCCGAGCGCTTGTGGTCGCCCGCGTCCGTGCGCGATCCGGCCGACATGTACCGGCGGCTGGCCATCGTGGACCGGCGCCTGGCGGAAGCCGGGCTGCAGCAGCATCAGGAGCCGGCCGAGGTCGCCCGGAAGATGGCGGGGCCGGATGCGCCGCCGCGGGTGGTCAGTGCCATCGTGGCCGTCTGCACCGCGCTGGCGCCGGTGCAGGATTACCAGCGGGGCAAGGTGCAGCCCGAGATGGATCAGCTCCACCCCCTGACGACGATGGCCGACGTGGCCGTGCCCGACGGCGCCGCCGCCCGCAATTTCAACGCCGATGCCGCGCGCTACGCCGCGCACCCCACCCCGGCCGTCCGGCTGATGATGTACCTGCGCCTTTCCGCCTGGACGAGCGCGGCGCGCCGGGCGCTGGACTTTGCCGAGGCCAGCCGTGACCGGGATCTGGCCGCCGCTTCCGCGCAGGTCCTCGACGCAGGCGACCAGGCCTTGGCCGCCCTCCATCTGCCCCACCCGATCGCCCCCGTGCCCGCGGCCGACGATCCGCACACCGGCACGTTCCTCGCGATCGCGCCCGGCGTGAGCGCCCTGGGCGCCCACCCCTGATTTCTTCCCCCCCCATGAACGACACCCGCCCCTGGACCGCCTACACCCTCCTGCTCCTCTTCATCGCCGGGATGGGCGGATTCCTCTACGGCTACGACATCGGCATCATCGGCGCCGCGCTGCTGTACCTCAAACACACGATCGACCTGTCAACCGCGCAAGAATCAGCCATTGCGGCCGCCGTACTGGGCGGCGGCATGGCCGGCTCGCTCGTCGGCGGCTGGTTCTCGGACCTCATTGGGCGGAAAAAGATGATGATCGTGTCCGGCGGACTTTTCATCGCGAGCGTCGCCGTGATCATCACGGCTTCCAGCTATGAACAGCTGTTCGCCGGTCGTGCCGTTCAGGGCTTGGGCGCGGGCATGATTGCCGTCGTGATTCCACTCTACCTAGCCGAGTCGCTGCCAGCCGCCATTCGCGGCCGTGGCACCGCAGCGTTTCAGTTGATGCTGACCATTGGCATCTTTATCGCCTTCCGGGTTGGCACCCACTACACGGCCGTCACCGAAGCCCTGATTGCCACCGCCAGTCCGAGCCAGGTGCCCCTCCTGCAGACCGGGGCCTGGAAGAGCATGTTTCGGTCGGCGTTTTATCCGGGCATAATTTTCGTCCTGGGTGCGCTCGTCGTCAAAGAGTCGCCCCGCTGGCCCATCCAGCGCACCAAGGCTGCTGCAGCCTCGGCGCCGGCAGACTCGCTTCTGCGGCGCAAATACCTTCTCCCGTTCTTTCTCGCCTGCGCCATCCTGGCTTTGAACCAGACGACCGGCATTAATTCGGTGCTGCAATTCCTGGTCGTGATTCTCCGCGAGGCCGGACTCACCGCTGTGCAGGCCACTGAGCAGAGCTCGTACGTCACGCTCGTCAACGTGATCTTCACCGCCGTCGGCCTCATGGTCGTCGACCGCCTGGGACGCACCACACTCCTGAAGATCGGCACCACCGGCATCATCGCAGCCTTCATCACGGCCGCGGCCTTGTTTCATCAGTTCGAGTCCCGGAGTGTCAACGTCACGCTGCAGGCCCGGCCCCATGTCACAGCCAGCGGCACCATGGCAATTCCGGTGGACGCCGCGGCCCTCGGCCATCCGGAAATGACAGGAACGACGCAACTGACCGTCATATACCTCGAACATGGCGACCGCCACCTCGAGCAGGTGCCGAGCAATGCGGCGGACCCGGTCCTGCGCATCCCTTCGACGCAGCTCGTGAGCGCCCGCTTCGGCCCCGTTCCCAGCCATTCGGTCGGAGTCGCTATGACGGCCTGCCTCATGGTATTCATCGCCGCATTCGCGGTTGGGCCGGGTGTGTGCGTCTGGCTCGCCCTCTCCGAGCTGATGCCGACGCGCATCCGCTCCTGGGGCATGGGTATCGGCCTGACCATCAATCAGGCGATCTCCGCGGGCATCGCCGCCGCCTTTCTGCCCTTTGTCGGCACGTTTGGCTACACGGCGGCGTTCGCCACCTGGGCGGGGTTCACCGTGCTGTACTTCCTGATCGCCGCCTTCCTGCTGCCCGAGACCAAGGGGCGGACGCTGGAGGAGATCGAGGCGCATTTTGCCAGGTGATTGTCAGCGCCGTGGACGGCGTCGGGCGGGTGACGGACGGCTGTCAAATGTGTTAAAAACATCGTCGTTTCTGCCATTTTTAATCACGGATGCCGGCGTTATGATGGGCGCGGATAATTGATCGCCTCCCGTCTTCCATGGTCACTGCCATGATTGCCTCGTCCTCCGCCTGATCCGCAGCGCGCCTCCGCCGCCGTACCCCTTGGGCCGGCTCGGGCGCGCTTTTTCCTCTTCGTTTTCCGTTAGGCGCCGGAGCGGCCTCCGCTCCCCTAGCCACTGCTTTAGCTTAATCCATCACTATGAAACTCCCCGCCCTCGTGCTCGCCTTCGGGCTTGCCGGCACGCTCGCCGCGCAAACCGCCCCGCCGCCTCCGGCATCTCCGGCCGGCGACAATACCGCCCCCGCCACCGACCAACCCGTGCAGCTCGACCAGTTCGTCGTCAACGGGTACAGCCAAAGCCTGGCCGAATCGCTGCAGGCCAAGCGCGAATCGGACGAAGACGTCCAGGTCATCACCGCCCAGGACGCCAGCAGCTTTCCCGACCAGAATCTGGCCGAATCGCTTTCGCACCTGCCCGGCATCACCATCGACCGCCTCTTCGGCGAGGGCGAGCGCGTCAGCATTCTCGGCACCGACCCGAACCTCAATCGGGTGCTCTACAACGGCGAGCCGGTCTCTTCGGCCGACTGGTACGTCTTGGACAACGCGAGCCGGCAGTTCAACTACCTGCTGATCTCGCCGGACGTGATCAGCCAGGCCGCCGTCTATGAATCGTGGGAGCCGTCCCTGCTCGAAGGCAGCATCGGCGGCACGGTGGTCGTCGACAGCCGCGATCCCCTGGGCATGGCGCCGCTCGACTTCTCCGGTTCGGTCCAGGAGGCGTTCAACGACCGCTCGCGCAAATGGGAGCCGTCCGAGAACATCATGTTCGCCTGGCATAACGACGCGAAGACGCTCGGCCTGATCTTCGGCGCCGAGGACCTCCGCGACTACGTCCGGCGCGACGGCGTGGAATCCCTCGCCGAGGAAACGCAATCCAGCCTGGGCGTGGGCGGCGCGCTGCCCGGCCAGCCCCCCGGCAACTGGGTCACGGCCGAGGCCGTGAACTCGGCGCTCTTCCTCCAGGATCGCCAGCACCAGGGCGTCAACGGCGACCTCGCCTGGAAGCCCAACGACAACCTGCGGATCGACCTGAACGGGCTGTGGGTGAAGCAGACGATGAACAACGTCAACTTCTCCTATTACATGTACCCGGGCGACAACTGGTCCGGGCTGCCCAACATCACCAACGCGACCGTGACCAACGGCGTGCTGAACAATTACACCATCAATTCGGCCCCCCTGGTCATCGACGCCTTCAACCGCGCGGCGCAGATCGTCACCCAGGACTACAACGCCAAGATCGAGTACAAGAACGACGACGTCGATCTGGTGACCAACGCCGGCTACACCCGCGCCACCGGCGGCACCCAGCACCAGTTCTTCGCCGAATGGTTCGTCTTCGCCAACGCGAACATCAAGGAGGGCCCGTCCTCGTCCTCCTTCCAGGTCACGGGCCTGCCGGGCGTCGACCCGAACGCCGCGAACCTCAACAGCGGCGCCGATTTCGGCAACTCCGGCGAGCCCAGCTTCGACTACGGCAACATCGCCAGCAACCCCGAGGTCGACGACGAGAAATGGATGCAGTTCGACGCCACCTTCCCGATCAAGGGCGTCCTGAAGGACGTCAAGGCCGGCCTCCGCTTCAGCGACCACAAGGCGGGTGAGACGGGCGATGTCGTCAGCGTCCCGGGCAGCCTGGAAGTCGTGACTCCCCTCTCGGCCATCGGCGTCGGGCCCGCCCCCTCGAACTACCTCTCCGGCCTGCCGGGGATCACCTCCTCGATGGCCGACCACGTCGTGGCCTCGAGCTACGGCGGCGTCGCCAACTTCGTCGGCAGCCTCTCCGCCGCCACCGCGCCGGGCGGCAGCGCCGGGGAAAGCCTGCTGCAATACTTCAATTCGCAGCCGACGGCGGACACCGCGGTGTTCACCGCCACGCCGACCTTCACCATCGACGAGCGGATCACCGCCGGATACGCCGAAGCCGACTTCGCCTCCGGCCCCATCTCGGGCAACTTCGGCGTGCGCGCCGTCGAGACCACGACCACCAGCGCCAGCTACAACCTGAGCACGCCGACGCCGACCCTGATGACGCTGCAAAACACCTACGACAACGTCCTGCCGGCGGTGAACCTGGTGTACGACCTGGGCGGCAACCAGTTGGTGCGGTTCTCCACCGCCGAGGTCATCTCCCGGCCGAACACCTCCGCCGAAGCCAACTACGTCGAACTTTACGACAGCACGCTCGCCGGCGTGGGCGGCAACGCCGACCTGAAGCCCTACGAATCCACCAACTTCAACGCGGACTACGAGTGGTACTTCGCCAAGAACTCGGCCTTCGTCGTGGACCTGTTCTACCGCGACATCAGCAACTACATCCTCAACGCGAGCAACCCGGAGCAGTGGACGGATTATTCGCTCGCGGGCCATCCCACGGAAACGTACGAGATCTCGCGGCCCTCCAACGGCGGCGCCGCCACCTCGGACGGCATCTCCCTGGCCATCCAGGAAGAGCTCCCGTGCGGCCTGGGCGCGAACCTCAACTACACGCGCACGCACACCTCGAGCTCGATCGGGGCGCTGCCCTACGCGTCGAACAACGAGGTCAACTTCAGCCCCTACTTCGAAAACAAGTGGGGCCTGCTGCGGATGGTGTACTCCTGGCGCGACGCCTACATCACCAGCTCGTTCAACGGCACGGCGCTCGTGACGACCGAGCCCTACACCGAGTTGGACGCCAACGCCCAGATCAACATCACCAAGCACTTCGCCATCGTGATCCAGGCGCTCAACCTGCTCGACGAAACTTATCTCCAGGAATTCGTGGGCTCGGGCGCGAGCCTGCTCGCCGACGAATACAAGTTCGGCCGCACCTATACGGCCGGCATCCACTGGAATTTCTAGGCTTGGTGCTGCTCAGTTAGGGGACATCCCAGCCCGGGGCGCAGGCCCCGGGCTTTTTTTTGCCCGGGCGGCCCCTGCGCACATCACCCCATGGCGCGGCGGCCCGTTTGCGCCCATGCTGGCCGGATGTCCCGCATCCTCCTCGCCCTCTTCCTGCTTGTGTTCGGCATCAATATGCTTTGCCGCCTGACCGTTCCCCTGTGGCTGCTCGGACTGCTCGCCGTGCTCGCCGGGGCGTTGCAGCTGATGGAACACTTCCGCATCCGGTTGGACCGCAAGTGACCGGGTCCCGCTGATTGGGGGGGTGGGTTATACCTTATCGCTCTTTCCCGGATAAAGGCGTTATTCTTCCGGGTGGATGCATCGCAATCCCAGGGCCGCCGGTCCGTGACCGCCACGAAGAAAGACGCGGCGGTGCGCAACCTCGCGGCCGCCTTGGCCCGCGGAAACCGCCGGCTCGAGCGCGAGGTCGTCCGGCGCCAGGCCGCCGAGCTGGCTGTGCGCACTTGCAAGCAGGAGTTTCGCGAGCTGCTGCGGCAGTCGCAGAACATGGAGCGCAAGCTCCACCAGCTCACCCGGCAGATCATCTCGGCCCAGGAAGATGAGCGCAAAGAGATCAGCCGCGAACTGCACGACGAGATCGTGCAAACCCTCGTCGGCATCAACGTCGAATTGTCCGCCCTGGGCCAGGGAACGTCCCGCGATCTGCATCACCTCAAGGCCAAGATCGCCCGCACCCAGCGCCTGGTGGAGAATTCCGTCAAGGCGGTGCATCGCTTCGCCCGGGAGCTGCGGCCGGCGGTGCTGGACGACCTGGGGCTCATCCCCGCGCTCCACGCCTTCAGCAAAGGCTTGGCCGAGCGGAAGGGGCTGAGAATCCGGCTGACCGCCTTCGCCGGGGTGGAGACCCTGACCGGCACCAAGCGCACGGTGCTCTTCCGCGTCGCGCAGGAGGCGCTGACCAACGTGGGGCGGCATGCGCGCGCCACCCTGATCACGGTGAACATTCGCGAGATCGCGGGCGCCGTTCGCATGGAGATCAGCGACAATGGCCGGTCCTTTCCGGTCGCGCGGACCCTGCAGGCCAAAAACCCCGCCCGCCTGGGGCTGGTCGGCATGAGAGAGCGCGTCGAAATGGTGGGCGGCGAATTGGCGATCGAATCGGTCCCGGGCATCGGCACGACGGTGCGGGCCGAGGTGCCGTTCACGCCGGACAAATCCTTCACATGATCTCCTCCCCACCCATCACGGTCCTGCTCGCGGAGGATCACGCCATCATGCGCCAGGGCCTGGTCGCCCTGCTCACCGCCGACGGGCACTTTGCCATCGTCGGCGGCGCGAAGACCGGCCGCGAGGCGGTCGCGATGGCGCACGCGCTGAAGCCCGACGTCATCCTGATGGACATTGCGATGCCGGTGCTCAACGGCCTGCAGGCAACCCGGCAGATCCTGGCCGCCGATCCCCGGGCCAAGGTCATCATTCTTTCCGCCCACAGCGACGACGCGTACGTCGATCGCATGATCGAGGTCGGGGCGTCCGGCTTTCTCGAAAAGCAGACCTCGGCGGAAATCCTCGCCCAGGCGATTCTCGAAGTCGTCGCCGGCAAGGTTTACTTCAGCCCGTCCGTCGCCAAGCGCCGGGACAACCTGGCGCGCGGGCGGGAGGGTTTCCCCAAGGGCCGCCGGCCCGATTTGACCAGCCGCGAATGCGAAGTGCTGCAGATGGTGGCCGAAGGCTCGGCCAACAAGGAGGTCGCGGCCAAGCTCGGCATCAGCATCAAGACGGTGGAGAAACACCGCCAGCACCTCATGGGCAAATTGGCCATTCACGACACGGCCGGACTCACGCGCTACGCGATCGCGACCGGCGTGATCGAGAGCAGCGTGCAGGTGACAATCGTCTAGCCTGCAGGCGGCAGGGTAAGTGCCCATGGTGGGGCGGGAGGAGAGCGCGTATGCTCGCTCTCCTTCTATGAAATCCATCGCCCAACTCGCGGCGTTCGCGGCCGCCGCGGCGCTGACCGCTCTTCCCTCCTCCGTCCGGGCCTCCCGCTTTCCCCCGCTCAATACGCCCTCGGTCGCGCAGCACCATCCGGGCAAGCTGGTTTGGGCGGACCTGTTCACCACCGACCCCGACGCAGCGGCCACCTTCTATTGCAGCCTTCTCGGCTGGAGCGCCACGGCCGTCGAACATCGGGACCGGGACTACACCGTCTTCACCAACGCCGGCCGGCCGGTGGCGGGATTGGCGCCGCGCCCCGCCCGCGGTGCCCGCCACCCCTCGCGTTGGATCGGCTACCTGGCCGTGGCCGACATCGCCACGACGCTGCAAACCGCGGCCGCCCAGGGCGGCGTCGTGCGGGCTCCGTCCCGCAATTTCCCCGACCGGGGCTTCCAGGCGATCATCGCCGACCGCGACGGCATTCCCATGGGGCTCCTGCAATCGAGTTCGGGCGACGCTCCCGACGATGAGCCCGCGCCGGGCGATTGGAACTGGTTCGAACTTTACGTCGCCCATCCCAACGCCTCCGCCCATTTCTATCGCAGCGTCTTCGGCTTCGCGGTCGCCCCCGACGTCAATTCCGACCCAAAGACCCACGTCGTTCTCAGCAGCGACGGCGTGGCCCGGGGCGGCATCGCTCCCTTGCCGCCGGGCGAGGACGCCGCGCCCAGCTGGCTTGGGGTGATCCGCGTGGCCGATCTCGACCAAACCCTGGCCAAGGTGCCGGCTCTCGGCGGCGAAGTTCTCGTCGCTCCCCATTCTGCCGAACAGGGCAGCCGCTTCGCCATCATCATGGATTCCACCGGAGGCACCGTCGGCCTCGTGCAATACGTGAACAACGCCAATCCCGCCGACCGCCAATGAAATCCATCCAAAAATTCTCTCTCGCCCTGATCCTCGTGATCGGCCTTCCCTTCGCCTCCCTCAGCTGCGCCGGACCGGGCGGCGGAGGAAGCGTCG
>DASRSH010000087.1:0-3679 GCA_035656575.1 Opitutaceae bacterium | reverse complement strand
ATACAATCTCGGTTCCGACGTCTCGCACTATTACAACCTGATGATCTCGCCGTTCATCGAGGACACCTGGCGCCCCACCGACGCGCTCACGATCCTGGCGGGTGTCCGGCTGGACGACCCCTACGAGCCCCAAAAGCCCGACTACAGCTCGCTCTTCTACAATAACTTCGGGTTTGCCAACAACGGCACCGGCAGCGGCAATTACATCTTCTCCCCGCGCGTGGCGTTCAACTACACGCTGCCGACCGAGCGCAAGACGCAGATCCGCGGCGGCGTCGGCCTGGTCGCCAGCGACTATCCCGTGGTCTGGTATGAGAACTCCTTCAACAACGCGGGCCAGCTCAATACGGTGTCGTCGGGCAGCACGTCGACCACATCGGGCACGCCGACCCTGAAGTTCAATGGCAATCCCTACATCTTCAACGGCACCCAGTCGCCGTCGCTGATCGCCGCCGGCGCTCCGCCGTCCAGTTCGGCGCCGAGCTTCGACGTGATGGATCCCAAGTTCCAGGGTCCGTCCAATTGGAAGGAGAACATCGCCGTCGATCACGAGCTGCCGTTCTGGCATATCGTGTTCACAGCGGACGCCGACTTCTCCCAGGTGAACAAGGACATCATGGAGCAGCAGATCAATTACGCCACGCCGACGACCGGGCCGGCCTACATGCCGGACGGCGCGATCCGCTACGCCGGCAACATCACGGCCGGCAGCGGGAGCGCCTCGTCGGGCACCTATACGTCCACCTACACTGCGAGTTCGTCGCCGACCGACGTCTTCCTTGCCTCCACCTCCACGTCATCGACCGCCCTGGCGGAGCACAAGGCGGTCGGGCCAGTGTATTACCTCACCAACACCGACAAGGGCGGCTCCCAGGTGTACTCAATCTATATTCACCGGGACATGCGCGACGGCTGGGCTTGGAGCCTGGGCTATGCGCACACCCACTCCACGGTCGTGGATGACGCGCCGTCGACCACCGCCTCCACAGGCTATTCCGACATCTACGGGGTGAATCCGAACGACAACGTCGCCTACCACTCCCAGTATGCGGAACCCGACAAGGTGGTGGCGACGCTGACCCGGCGTTTCGACTTCTTCCACAATCACCACGCCCACACTTCGATTTCGGCGCAGTACATCGCCGAGACCGGCCAGGCCTATAGCGCGGTGTTCAAGGGCGATGCGAACGGCGACGGCGTCACGAACTCCAGCCTCTTCTACGTTCCGACCGGACCGAGCGATCCCAAGGTCGCCTGGGCCAGCTCGACCGACGAGACAAACTTCTTCAACTGGCTCGCCAAGAATCCGGAGATCGGCCAGTACGCCGGACGGGTCGTCCCGCGCAACGCGCTGTACGCTCCGTGGGTGCGCCTGCTGAACCTGCACGTGGAGCAGGAAGTCCCGATCTGGGGCCCGTCCCACCTGGTGCTGTTCGCCGACTGCTTCGATTTCGGCAACCTCCTCAACCACAACTGGGGCCTGGTTTCGAACTTCGACAATTCCTTCAATGTGCAGACCATCGCCGGCACGGGCTTCAACCCGGCCGCCAATGGGGGCGCCGGACAGTACATCTACGTGTTCAATCCGGCCACGCTCGGAACTCCGACCACCTATCCCGATATGTCGCGCTGGGCGATCCAGATCGGCGCGCGTCTGGAATTCTAAGCGCAGGCTTGCCTGATCTTCGCGCGGCCGCCCTCCTGTGAGGGCGGCCGTTTTGTTTGTGAACGCCCCTCCACGCCTCCGCCCCGCCTGGCAGCCCGCATGCATCGCGGCCGCCGCGGCCGCGGCGTACGCCACGAGCTTCGCCGGCGTCTTCGTCGTGGACGACCGCGGCGCCATCGCCGAGAACCTGAGTCTGCGGCACTGGTCGACTGCGCTGCTGCCGCCGCCCAATGGGCTTCCGGTGACGGGGCGGCCGCTCGTCAACCTGTCGCTGGCGCTCAACTACGCCCTGGGCGGCCTGACCCCCGCCGGCTATCACGCGCTCAACCTGCTGATCCATGTGGGCGCCGCGCTGGCGCTCCTGGGCATCCTGCGGCGGACCCTGGGCGACGGCTTCGGCTTCGCCGCGGCCCTGCTGTGGGCCGTCCATCCGCTGACGACGGCCGCGGTGACCTACGTGAGCCAGCGCGCGGAATCGCTCATGGGCCTGTTCCTGCTGCTCACCCTGTATGCCTTCATTCGGGGATGGCGCGCCGGGAGCGTGGCGGCCTGCGCCTTGGGCATGGCGTGCAAGGAAGTGATGGTCGTCGCCCCGCTCCTGGTGTGGACTTACGACGTGGTTTTCACGGGCGCCGGATGGCTGCAGGCGCTGCGGCGGCGCCGGGCCTATTATGCGGCGCTGGCCGCGACCTGGGTCATCCTGGCCGTCCTTCTGGCGGGAAGCGGATCGCGCGCGGGCACCGCCGGCTTTGGATCGGATCTGCCGTGGTGGCAGTACGCCGCGGCGCAAGGCGGGGTCATCCTGCATTACGTGCGGCTGGCGCTTTGGCCGGCGGGCCTGGTCGGCGACTACGGCCGAAAACTCCCGGGGGCGCCCGCCGAATGGATCGCGGCCTGGGTGGTGATCCTCGCCGCTGTGGCGGCGACGATCTGGCTGCTGCGGCGGCGATCGCCCTTCGGATTTGCGGGCGCCTGGTTTTTCCTGATCCTCGCTCCGACCTCGACCGTCGTGCCGGTGGCCACGGAAATCGTCGCGGAGCAGCGGATGTACCTGCCGCTGGCGGCCGTGATCGCCGTGGTCGTGGCACTCGCCGCACGGCTGGCGAGGACCGCATCCGTCCGCGCCGCCGCGGTCGCGGCGGCCGCGGTCGTGCTGGCCACCCTGACCGCTTCGCGCAACCGCGTTTACCACAGCGTCGCGGCGTTCTGGACCGACGTCGCCGCCAAGCAGCCGGACAACGCCGGCGCCTGGAACAACCTCGGCAACCTGGCGGCGGACGGCCGGGATTGGGCCGCAGCCGAGGCGGACTACCGGGATGCGCTGAAGTTCGCGCCGCGGTACGCGGACGCGCATGCGAATCTGGGCGCGGTCCTGATCCGCCAGGGGCGGTTCGCCGAGGCGATACCGCATTACGACGCGGCGCTGCGCTTCGACCCGGACGACAGACGCTGGCTGACGGCCCGCGAATATGCCCGCAGCCAGGCGGCCCGTCCCCATGTCGAACGCGGCAACGCGGCCCTGCAGGCCGGACGGCCGGACGAGGCCATGGGGGAGTACCGGGCGGCGCTGGCGGAAGATCCGGATCTGGCGGAGGTGCACAACAACCTGGGCGGCATCCTGGCCGAGAACCAGCAGTGGGCGGAAGCGGAGGCGCAGTTTGCCGCCGCGGTTGCCCTGGATCCCGGCTACGCCGAGGCCCGGCGGAACCTGCAGCGCGTGCGGGACATCAGGGCGAAGCTTTCCGCAGGTCAGCCGTGACGTGGTCCAGGTTGTTGCGCGCCTCGGTGAAATCCGGCCGCAGCCGCACGGCCTCCCCAAACTGATCGCGGGCCGCCTCCAATTTGCCCTGTTCGGCGAGGACGGTGCCGTAGTCGTTGCGCAGGTCGGCGTCGTCCGAATGCTCCGGAACGAGGCTCCCCAATAGCGCGGCCGCGTCGTCGAGCCGGCCCTCCAGGGCCAGCACGTTGCCCAGATTCAGCTCGGCATCGAAATAGCCGGGCCGATAGCGGATG
>DASRSH010000086.1:0-38135 GCA_035656575.1 Opitutaceae bacterium | reverse complement strand
ATGGTCTGCGCCACGAACTGGCGCTCGACGGTCGCGAGCGCGGCCGAGTTGTCGTAGGCGTAGGAGCCGACGGGGGCGCCGCCAAACGGCGAGAACTTGAATCCGGCGGCGACGATCTTCTCCATCGCCGGAAGCCCGTCGGAACTGCATTCGACGCCATACAGGACGTGCGAACGGCGCGGATTGAACTGCGCCAGGAATTCCGGGGTGATATCCGCCGGAGTCGCGAAAGTGCACAGCGGAAGCTGAACGCCCTGGCCGGCGAACCGATCCGTATGGCTGGCGTCGACCAGGACCAGGATGCGGTCGATTTTGGCGTTGGCGAGCAGAACGGAGACCAGGTTGCTCAGGTGCGAAATGAAGGTGTCCGTCCCGACTTTCGGGGGAAACAGATTGCGGAATCCCATGGAGGAAAGGCTAGGCCGCGGCGAGCGCCACGGACGCTTCCAGGTGGTCGGAGATCTGCCGCACGTCCTGCAGCACATTCCCCTTGCGGGCCAGAATCTCGAGCGGGGGCCGTTCCAGTCCGAATTTGGTCAGGGTGGTGCCGCGGATCAGCGGACCTCCAAGATAATGAGCGTCGGGATAGACGACGACCTGCGGCACGGGCAGGTTGCTGACCAGGTCGGACACACCGGAGCGCACGCTGCACACGGCGCCGGCGGCCATGGCAATGGCGCGATACTCGCGCAGCGCGAATGGGGCGCCTTTCAGGCCGTCGGTGAGCTTGGTCGAGGGACCCTGGTTGACGAAGGGATGAAGGCCGTGGGTGCGGAGCGCGGCTGCCAGCAGCGGCCAATAGCGCGGATCCACGCCGCCCAACGCGGTCGTGCGAGCATCGATGTTGAGAATCACGGTCCGGCCTTCGGGGCAGCCGTGCTTCGCCAGGAACGCTTGGGCTGCGGACAGCTCCTCCGGTGTCGGGAGCCGGGCCGGGCTCAACTCAGCGTCCTCATTCAGGTTCAGCCGGCAGCGGTAGGCGTCCAGAAAGTGGAAATCCTTAAATCCGATGGCGCGGCAGAGGTCGAGGCGGGGAAAGTGGGAGTAGTAGTACGTTCCGGGGGCGGGCTTGTCGTTCATGATGGTATCCGCCCGCATGTGGTCCGGCCAATGGAGGTAACGCTCGACCGCTGGGAAAAGGTCGGCGACGAAGGCCAGGTCCCGCCGGCCGGCCAGCCACACCTGAACGCGATGCCGCTTGCGAAGAGCTTCGGCGAATCCAGCTACGATGTAGTGGTCTCCGATGCCGTGCTGGGCGACGAAGACGCAGACGTTGGGAGGGGCTCTCATGCGCGCGAGGTAAAAGCACGTGGTGAGCCAGGAATGCATAGCCACACGCAACCGACGTATTATCAGCAAGATGCTGATAACTTTTGCCGTCGCGCGTCAGCCTGGGAAGAGAGTGCCCCGCCTCGGCCGACGGAGGGGGCAGAATTTACCGCCCCTTACTTCTTCCCGCGGGACTTGCGCTTGGGCTTCTCGCCCTCTTCGTCCGAGTCGTCCTCGTCGCCGTCTTCCTCTTCCTCGTCGTCCTCATCGTCTTCGTCCTTCTCGGCGTCATCGTCCTCCTCGCCCTTTTCGCCTTCCTCGTCCTCGTCCCACTTCAGCGATTCGTCGTTCTTCAGCTTTTCCTCCTCGGCTTCGTCCAGCTCCGGCAGGTCGTCATCCTCCTCCTCGGCGGTTTCCTTGACCGGGTGCTCGTCGTCGCTTTCGTGCCCGGCCGGCATGTAGTCGAGAATCGCCGACAGCTCCTCGAAGGTGTGGACGGCGCGCCCCTCGATGAAGTGCGCATTCTGGTCCTCGCGGATCTCGTCCTCGACCTCGTCGACCGACAGCTTGGCCTCGAAATCGAACAGGTCGTTGAGCATCTTGACCCGGCAGCGGGTCAGATGGTCGAGTAGATCGGCGTACGGCCCATTTTCCTCGTCCAGCACATCCGGCAGGGCGAACAGCTTCTCATCGGACTCGAACAGCGATTCCTTGACCCGTTTGAGCCGGACCTTGCCGCTGCCCTGGTCCTTGTCGATGCGGAAGGGAATGAACGCCGCCTCGAAGACGTCCTGGTCGAAGCCGTAGTCGCGCAGCGGATCGACCAGTTCGATCAGGTGGGCGAGCTGGCGGGGGTCGATGATGCTGAGCCCGTCGACATCCCAGCGCACCGGATCGCTGGTTTCAGCGACCCACCAGTTGTGGTCTTCACCGAGCCGGACGAGGCACCAATCAAGCGTGGACGTGGGTTTGGCCATGAATCAGTAAGCAGCAAAATTTGAGGCGCAGAGTGAGAACGAAGGTTGAAAAAACAAGCCCAAAAATGGAGGCTCCTCCGGAATGGGCCTTTGCTACGAGAAGCTGGTTAGACCCGTACTTTTTCGCATGGAGGCGGAACGGGCGCATGAATTTTCCGTGTCCTGCCTCGCGCTGCTCGGGGGGCTGACGCCGCTGTGCCGGGTGCTGGAACGCCTGGTCGGGGCGGCCTCCGATCCGGTGCATCTGTTCGGCCTGAGGTTTCCCAACCGGGTGGGGCTTGCGGCCGGTTATGACAAGAATGGGCGCGCCTGGCCCGCCGCGGCGGCGCTGGGGTTCGGTCATGTGGAGATCGGCACCATCACGGCCCGCCCGCAGCCGGGCAATCCTCCGCCGCGCCTGTTTCGGCACCCCCCCGCCCAGGCCGTGATCAACCGCATGGGATTCAACAACGACGGGGCGGCCCGGGTGGCGGCCCGGCTTTCCCGCCAGCCCGGCCGGGGAAAGCGCCGCATCCCCCTGGGCATCAACCTGGGCAAATCCAAGGCCGCCCATCTCGATCAGGCGGTGCAGGATTACCTGGCCAGCTTCAGCAGCCTGGCCGACTTCGCCGATTACCTCGTTCTGAATGTCTCCAGCCCCAATACTCCGGGGCTGCGGGCGCTGCAGGACGAGGACCGCCTGCGGGAGCTGCTGGGCGCCATCCGCACGGCGAACCGGTCGCGCGCCACCCAGCCGGGCCGGGAACCGACCCCGGTCCTGCTGAAGATCGCGCCGGATCTGAGCGATGCGCAGATCGATGCCGTGCTGGGCGTCGTGGCCGAATTCGAGATCGACGGGATCATCGCCACCAACACCACGGTCGGCCGGCCGGCCGGCTGGGCCGGCCCCGCCGAGACGGGGGGCCTCAGCGGCGCCCCCCTCCGCGAACGGGCGACCGAAGTCATCCGGCATATCGCCAAGGCCACGGGGGGCCGGCTGCCCATCGTGGGCGTGGGCGGGATTTGCTCCGCCGACGATGCCCGCGAGAAGCTCGACGCGGGCGCCGCCCTGATCCAGGTGTACACGGGGATGATCTACCGCGGCCCGTTCTTCGCCCGGCAGCTCAGCCGGGGGCTGCGGCGGCCGCGCTAAATCACCCAGTCGGCGCCGAGCTTGCCGAGCAGCGGATCGCGCGGCTTGCGCGGGCGGATGATCGAGGCGGAGTCGCCCTGGTAGTAGGCGATGCTGTTGGGCGGCATCGACTGCATCAGCCAGACGTTCGATCCGACCACGGAATTCTCCCCGATGATCGTATCGCCGCCCAGGATCGTCGCGCCGGGATAGATGACCACGCCGTTCTCCAGCGTGGGGTGCCGCCGGCCGCCCTTGACCGGATGGCCCTGCTCGTCGATGACGAACGATTTGGCGCCGAGAGTGACGCCCTGATACAGCTTCACGTGCTCGCCGATCCGGGCGGTTTCGCCGATGACGACGCCGGTGCAGTGGTCGATGAAGAAATAGGGGCCGATCTGCGTTCCGGGGTGGAGGTCGCAGCCGGTGCGCTCATGGCCGTATTCGGTGATCATGCGCGGCAGGAGCGGGACGCCCATGCGGTAAAGCTCGTGCGCCAGCCGCTGCAGCGAAATCACGAGCACGCACGGATAGGCGACGATGATTTCCTCGACCGTGCCCGCTGCCGGGTCGCCCTCATAGGCGGCCATGACATCCGTCTGCACCAGCTTGCGCAGGGCGGGCAGGCGCGCCAGCGTCGCCGCGGTGATTTCGCGGGCGCGCGGGCCCGGGTCGGGATCGCGGCCGAACCGCAGGCTCTTTTCGACCTCGGCCTGCAGCTTGCGCTCCAGGCGGACCAGGATCTGTTCGATGTGCGCGGGCACGTCCTTTTTCTCCAGGCCGGCGTCCTCGAAGAAGCCGGGGAAGAGCAGGTGCATGTAGTCGCGCGCGAGTTCCGCGACCGAATCCTGCGCCGGCAGGTTCGCACCGTCCAGATGGTTGATGCCGCCGTCGACCTCGTAGGACTCGAGCAGGGCGCGCTTGATCTCCTCGTGCGTCATTGCTGGTGGCGGGCGTAGATCTTTTGCAGCATGCCGGGCGAGGCCGCCGGGGTGCCGGGCGCGACCGTCGTTCCGCTCAGGCTGTAGCGCAAGAGCAGCTGCTCGTTGTCCTTTTCGATTTGCAGGATCTGGAGGATGCGGGCCCGGGAGGCCTCGAGCGCGGCGCGGGCCTGGGGGTCGCGCGCGCCGCCCGCGGGCGCGGCGCGCAGCGCGGCCAGGGCCTCGTCGAGCTGGACGGAAGCGAGCCGCTTGCGCTCAAGGAGCGGCGGATCCGGCACCCGCCGGTGCTGCTGCAGGAAGCGGTTCTCCTCCAGCGCCAGGCGGTGAAGCTCGTCGCAGATTGCCTGGTGCCGCTGCAGTGCTTCCAGAAGTGTCATGGGTCAGGTGAAAATACGGCGCGAGTTGCCGATCCGTATTATCCCGCCACGCCAGATGCGCAAGCCGCCAGGAGGCCATTTCGCTCAGTTCGGCGTCCGGGCCTTTGGCCACGGCGGCGTAGGCGGCCCCGGCCAGATCCAGCTGGCCCAGCCGCTCGTAGCACAGGCCGACCTGGTAGGTCACCGGCAGGCGCCAGGACGGGTCGGGGGAAAGCGCCTCGAGCCCGCGATAAATCGCGAGGGCGTTGAAGATGTCGCCGTTCTGGAACAGCTCGTTCGCGACCTGGTTGCCCGTCCGCCGCTGCCAATACGTCCAGCGCTGCGGATCATCCTTGTCCTTTTTCCGCTCGCTGCGGAGCAGGTCGAGCGCCACGGCCATCGCCTCGTCGGGGCGGTTGAGCTGGCGGAGCGTCGTCGCCAGCAGGTAGCGGGCCTCCGGATTGTTCGGATCGTTCGGCCAGTCGTGCAGAAAGCTCTTGAGCGTGACGACGCCCTCCTCGCCGTCGCCGGCGCGGATCTGCGAGAAGGCGGCCATGAAGTGGGCGCGGGCGCGGTCCTCGGGCGCGAGATCGAGCAGGCGGACCTTCAGGAAGTACTTGCTGGCGTCCTCGTATTCGCCGGCTTCGAAATGCGTCTCGGCGATCTCGAACTGCGCGGTCTTGGCCAGGGCCTCGTAGTGCTGGAAGCCCGAGGAGGGAAACTTCAGCGTCGAGTTGATGACGTTGTAAAAGCGGTTGAGGGCCATCTTGTAGGCTCCCATGTCGCGCAGCGTGCGCCCGGATTCGAGCAGCGCGTCCGGGACGCGCTCGTCTTCGGGGCGGTCCTTGATGAAGCGCTCGTAGATCGCCTCCGCCTTGGTCAGGGAGCCGGAGCGGCGATACATGTGCGCCAGCCCGAGCAGGGCCGTGTTTTGCTCGGCGACCGTGGCGTCGGTGCGGTGCAGAACCTGCCAGTAGCTGATCTCGGCGGTCGAATAATCCCCGCGGGCGGTGAGGGAGGCGCCGAGGCGAAGCAGGCCCGCAATCTCGTCTTGTCCCGCCTGCGCCGCCACCCCCTCGGGGGTGGCGGCACTCGGCGCGCCCGCGGACGCCGGCGCTCCATCGGAGGCGACCAGGAGCGCGGCAAGCGCGCACCCGGCGGCGACTGATCGAGCCATGGCGAACGGGGCGGAGGACATCATTCTTCCTTGTAGGTGGCCGTACTGCGAGGCAAGGGGGGGGCTGGCGGAAGGGACCCGGGAGAACCCGAACCCTGCCGATCCATGCTCTTGCCTCCGCCTGGGAATTCAAAAAACGGCAGGAAGTCTTCCGGTTTAACCTTCGGCGCGGCGTCGTCCGGCAGGATTTCCGCCGGATGACTCTCTTCCGTTGCCGCTGCTGGAGGTTTCTCCGGGAGAATCACATCCCGTTTCGGCGCTGTGAGCGCTGAATTCACAGGTACTGTAGCGATCGCACCCAAGGCCGGCTTAATAACGACGTCCGCACTCGCATCCGCTCGGGCGCGCTCGGATCCACCCGCATGGGGGGGAACCGCCGCTGCGACGGGCGGGATGACTTCTGCAAAGCGCAGCCCCGGCGCGCCGATGAGCGTGAGATAGGGTGGAGAGTCCGCCGAACCAACATGGCGGACGCTGAACACTATCGACGCTTCTGCCTGCGGCGCTGAGGTTTGCGCTATTTCCGTCACCAAGGCCGGGAGAAGCAGAGTCAGGACGAACCATGAGCTCCGCCTCCGCGCCGGCACGGGCGCGGCAACCGTTGATTTCATTGCGTGTACGTCGGTGCATTTCGACGGCGATTCTAACTGCCCAAGGTTCCATCGACTCGGCGGCCCCTCCCCTTAAGGAGAAAGCAGCTTGCGCAGCCGCCGGCCGAGTTCGTCCAGCCCGTAGGGCTTGGCGAGAAAGTCGACTCCCGGGAATTGCTCCAGCTCCTCGCGCGCCTCGGGATTGAGGTGCCCGCTGACGAGCAGGACGCGCAGCTGGGGCCGGTGCGCCCGGATGATCTTCAGCACGGACAGGCCGGATGCGCCCGGCATGTTCATGTCCAGCAGCACGGCATCAAGCTGCACATCGGGATTGTTGATGAAATCGATGGCCTCGAGCCCGTCGCAGGCGCACGTCACCCGGTAGCCTTTGGAGGTCAGGGCCGCGTTCAGCAGCTTGCGCAGCGGATCCTCGTCGTCGACGACGAGGAGGGATTCGGTGCCGCCCGGAAACTCCGTGCTGCCGACCGCCGCGATCGGCACGGAGGCTTCGGTTGCCGCGGGCAGGTAAATGCGGAAAGTGCTGCCCACGCCGACCGTGCTTTCGACGTCGATGAAGCCCTGGTGGCTGGCGACGATGCCGTAAACGACCGCCAGGCCCAGGCCGGTGCCGCGGTTCACTTCCTTGGTGGTGAAGAACGGCTCGAAGATGCGCGCGCGCACCTCCTCGGTCATCCCCGTGCCCGTGTCCGCCACCTCCAGCACCACATACTGCCGCGAGGCCACGGGCCCTTCCTGGCCGGGGCCATGCCGCAGGTGCTGGAGGGCCGAGCCGGGTTGGAGCAGCGTGCGCAGGGTGATCACGCCGCCCAGAGGCATCGCATCGCGCGCATTGACGCAGAGGTTGAGCAGGATCTGCTGCACCTGGTTCTGGTCGGCCATGAGGGCCGGCAGCTTGTCCTGCAGCTGCAATTCGAAATGGACCGTGCGCGGAAAGGTTTCAGCAAGCAGCGCGACCAATTCCCGCGTCAGGTGATGCAGGTCGAGCGGGGCGAAGTGGACTTCGCCCTTGCGGCTGAAGGTCAGGATCTGCCGCACCAGTCCGCTGGCCCGCTGCACCGCGCGCTGGATTTCCCGCAGGCTGCGCTGGAGCAGCGCCGGGTCGTTGGTGTGGAGCAGGCCGATTTCGGAGTAGCCGTTCATCACCGCCAGCAGATTGTTGAAGTCGTGCGCGATGCCGCCGGCCAGCGTGCCGAGGCTCTCCATCTTTTGCGCCTGGCGCAGTTCATCCTGCAGCCGGCGCCGCTCCGTGATGTCCTCGCGCATGCAGAGCAGATTGGTGATGTCGCCCGCCGCGTTGCGCATGCAGGAAACCTGGACCGACTCCCACAGCACGGATCCATCCGCCCGCGGCCGGCTCAATTCCCCGCGCCACTCCTTGCCCGACTTGATTTCGGCCAGGAACGCGCGGTACGCGGCGTCGTCGGCGTGGCCGTCGCGCAGCACCGGCAGATTGCGGTCCAGGATGTCCTCGAGGGAATGGCCGGAAAGCTGGATGTAGCGGGGATTGACGTATTGGGCGCGCCCTTCGGCGTCGGTGATGACGATGGCGATGGGCGACTGATCGACCGCGCGGGACAGCTTGAGGTACAGTTCCTCGGCCAGCCGATGGCGGGTCACGTCGCGGCCGACCGCCCGGATCAGGGGCTTGTCGCCCGCGGCTTCGGGCAGCACGGTCTCCTCCCAGGTCATCCAGCGCCAGCCCTGCGGCGTCAGCCACCGCTGGGTGCGCGCGGGCTCGGGGGCGGACGAAGGCACGCGGCCGAAGGCCGCGCGAAAGCCGGCGGCGTCGTCGGGGTGCACGCATTGCACGGCCGAGATGCTGCGCAGCTCCTCCAGGCTGCGGCCGAACTTGCGCAGGAATGAGGTGTTGGCGAGGAAGATCCGGCCCTGCGCGTCGCGGCAGTAAACCGGGGCGGAGGATTGCGCCCATTCCCCCAGGCGCGCCGCGATGTCAGCGGCGGCGCTCGGCCGGGCAAGAAGGGCGGAGTCGCTCATGGCGGGGCTCGGTCACACGAGGCCGGTCAAAGCGGCGGGCAGGCGCCGCAAGGTGTTGGCGAGGGACGCCCGAGCGATCTTCGATTCCGCCTCGTCCTGACCGTAGAGGATGCTCCAGCCGGCCAGCGATTCCCAATCGTCCTCCCGCGCTTGCGCGACCTGCTCGAAGCCCCCGGCCATCCCGCTGTGGCGCACCAGGTGATCGGCGACCTGGACGGCCGCCGCGAAGATCTGCTGGCGCGGGGCGAGGTCGGGAGCGTGATGGTAGCGCACGGCGAAGACGATTTCCTCGGTCAGGTGGTGCCGGTCCAGGTAGTAGCCGCCGATCTGGGCGTGATCCCAGCCGATCAGCTTGCGCTCCAGGGCGCACACCGCCGCCGCGTTCGGACAGCGGGTCGTCGCGACGACCATGAGCTCCTCGGGAAAGGCGTAGGCCATGATGATCTTGCCCAGGTTGTGGAGCAGGCCGACCAGATAGTCGGTCTCGTCGTCGACCGTGATCGGGGCCGTGGCCAGGATCTCCCGGGTCAGGATGGCCGTGCCGATGCTGTGGCTCCACAGGGACTTCCACAGCTCAGGCTCGAAGCGCGTCGTGTTCTGCAGCCGGGCCAGGTCTTCGATCACGGGGGTGGCCCGGGAGAGTTCGCGGATCTGGCGCAGGCCCAGGAAGAACACGGCTTCCTCGATGCTGCTGACGTTGGCCGACAGGCCGAAATAGACCGAGTTCACCATCCGCAGCAGTCGCGCGGAAAGCGAGGGATCGCGCCGGATGATGTCGGCGATCTGGGAGGTCAGGCTCTGCTCGGAGTTGACGAGGCTGGTCAGGGCGCGGTTGATGCTCTCGAGCGACGCGAGCTTGGGGCAGGCGTCGAGACGGCGCCGGATTTCTTCGTCGCTGTACGGAGGGGCACTGACCGCCGCGCAAGGCTGGGGAGTGGGCATGGAACACAAAGATGATCGGCCCGGATGGCCCCAAATTTAGGGTGGAAATCGGTTCAGGGCGGCCCCGGTCGTGCCGTTGAAGGGAGATGCAGCGTGATGGCGGATCCCGCCCATCATGATTTCCACACACCTTGCCGAGACGCTCCGCAAGGCTGTCGCGCTTCAGCGCGATGGCCAGCCGAAGCAGGCCGCCGCCTGCTATGCGCTCGCCTGCGCCGCCGCGCCGGCGGATCCCAATTGCGGCCTGGCCTACGCGGCCCTGCTCATCGAATTGGGCCGGAACGCGGAGGCCGAGGCCTGCCTGCGGCCGCTCGCCGCCCTGCATCGCCGGAACGCCGAACTGTGGGACCTGTGGTCGGTCGCCCTGCAGCTCTGCGGCAAGCCGGCCGAGTCCATCCGCGCCAGCGAAGGAGCGGTCGCCGCCAACCCGCGGCTGACCCGCGCCTGGGTCAACCTGGCCCTGGCTTACCTGAATGCCGGGCGTCCGCTCGATTCGCTGGCGGCCCAGGAAAAGGCCTTGGCCATCGACCGGCGCTGCGCGTCGGCCCTGCATGGGCGCGCCATGGCGCTGCAGCACCTGCACCGGATTCCCGAGGCGGTGGAAGCCTACGGCGAAGCCCTCGCCCGCGATCCGAACAACTTCCAGACGCGCAGCTACCGGCTGTTCGCGCTGCATTACCTGAGCGACGTCACCCGCGAACAGCTTTGGACCGAGCACCAGGCTTTCGGCCGCCAGGCTGGAGCTGAGCCCGCCGGGCGCCCGGCGGGGGACCGCCCGGGGCGACGCTTGCGCCTGGCCTTTCTTTCCCCGGATCTGCGCGAGCATTCGATCAGCTATTTTCTTGAGCCGCTTCTGGCCCACCTGGACCGTGACGCCTTTGAAGTGGTCCTCTACCATGATCACTACCACGTGGACCACGTCTCGCGGCGTCTTCAGGCCCGGGCGTCGCTGTGGCGCAATTTTGTCGGCCTGAGCCACGAGGTGGTCGCACGCCAGATTCGCGACGACCGCATCGACGTGTTGGTGGACCTGGCCGGCCATACCGGCCTCAATCGGCAGCCGATGCTGGCGCGGCGGGTGGCGCCCGTGCAGATCTCCTATCTCGGCTATCCGGACACCACCGGGGTCGCGGCGATGGATTTCCGATTGGTCGACCCGTTGACGGATCCTCCCGGGGAAGCCGATCGCACCAGCAGCGAGCGGCTGGTCCGATTCGCGCCGGCGTTGTGGGCCTTTCGACCGGCGCCGGACGCGGGGGCCCCGGGGCCAGCCCGCACGGGGCCGCCGGTTTTCGGTTCCTGCAACAATCTCTCCAAAGTGAGCGAGGAAACGCTGCGCGGCTGGGCCGGCATTCTGGCTGCGGTTCCCGGGTCGCTGCTGCGTCTGAAATCGGACGGTCTCGATCAGGCCCCGGTGGCCGAGCATTTTCGGAAGCGCGCCGCCGCGGCGGGAATCGAACCGGGCCGGCTGGAGCTGCGCGGACGGGCGCCCACGACGGCCAAGCACCTGGCGTTTTACCAGGAAATCGACGTGGCGCTCGACACCTTCCCCTATCATGGCACCACCACGACCTGCGAGGCGCTGTGGATGGGCGTGCCGGTGATTTCGCTGGCGGGAGACCGGCACTGCGCCCGGGTCGGCGTCAGCCTGCTCTCCGCGGTCGGACGCCCGGGATGGATCGCGGGAGACTGGAACGCCTATATCCGCCTGGCCGCGGCCGCGGCCGCCGACCGTCCGGATCGCGCGCAGGTGCGCCGCTCCGTGTCCGAGTCCGTCCTGATGGACCACGCCGGTCAGGCGGCCCGCTTCGGCGCCGCCGTGCGGGAGTGCTGGACGCGGGATCTGCGGGACAACGCGCAGGCCGCATGAACGCCGCGTTGGTCCACGAGTGGCTGCAGACCGGCTTGCGCCATCACCAGGCGGGGCGCCTGACCGATGCCGCGCGCTGGTACGGCAAGGCTCGAAGCGCCGCGCCGCAGAACTTTGAGGCGCTGAATCTTGACGGAGCCCGTGCCCTCCAGCAGGGGCAATTCGAGGAGGCCGTGGCGCTGCTGACCCAGGCCCGCCGGCGCGATCCCAAGTCGGCGATCTGCGCGCTGCGGCTGGGAATCGCCCTGCGCCGGACGGGAAAGCTGGCGGAGGCGGCGGAGGCCTTTCGCGCGGCCACCGAGCTGCAGCCCGGAAACGCCGAAGCCCACGAGCGCCTGGGCGCCCTCATCGCCTCCTGGAAGGGGCCGGCGGCAGGCGAACCCATCCTGCGCCGGGCGACGGAAGCCGCGCCCAAGTCGGCGCCCGCCTGGTGCAATTTGGGCCTGGTCTGCCTGCAGCAGGCCAAGCTGGGCGAGGCGATGGCTGCGCTAAACCGGGCGATCGAGCTCAATCCCCAGTTTGACCATGCCCACGCCGCGCGCGGGCTGACGCTCAGCAAGTCCCGCCAGCCGGCGGCGGCCATCAAGGCCTTTGGCCGCGCGCTGGAGCTCAACCCGCGCAATTTCGAAACCCACAGCGCGCTGCTGATGGAGCTGCAGTATGATTCGGCCATTTCCCGCGCGGACCTGTTCGCCGCGCATCGCCGCTTCGGCACCGCGGTGGCGGAGGCGGCCCCGGCCGGGAAGGTGTCGTTCCCGCCGCGCGGGGAGCGCCTGCGGGTCGGCTTCCTCTCGCCGGATCTGCACCAGCATTCGGTGGCGTATTTCCTGGAGCCGCTGCTCGCCCATCTCGACCGCAGCCAATTCGAAGTCCTCCTCTATCACGACAAGCCCGAGGAGGACGAGGTGTCGGCGCGCCTGCGGGCGCATGCCGCCGGCTGGCGCACGACCGCCGGCATGCCGGGCGACGTCCTCGAAAAGCTGCTGCGGAGCGACCGGCTGGACCTCCTGGTCGACCTCGCCGGCCATACGGGCCAGAACCGCCTGCCGCTTTACGCACGCCGCCTCGCGCCCGTGCAGGCCACGTATCTCGGATATCCGGATACGACGGGTCTCGCGGCGATGGACTACCGTCTGGTCGACGCGGTGACCGACCCGGAAGGGCCGGCCGACGCTTGCGCGACGGAAAGGCTGCTGCGCTTCGCCGCGACGGCGTGGAGCTACGCCCCGCCGGCGGATGCGCCGCCGCCCGGCCCCTCGCCCGCCGCCGCGGGCGGCCCGGTGACCTTCGGCTGCTTCAACAATCCGGCCAAGATTTCGGACCGGCTGCTCGCCGCCTGGGCGCGGATCCTGAAGGCGGTGCCCGACAGCCGGCTCCTTCTGAAGGGCTACGGGTTGCGCGCCGATTTCCTGCACGCCGACCTGGTTCGGCGCATGGACGCGGCCGGCATTGCTTCCGATCGCTGCGAGCTGCTGGATTGCACCCCGCGGGTGGCCGACCATCTCGATCTTTACCGGCGGGTGGACGTGGCGTTGGACACGTTTCCTTACCATGGCACCACGACCACCTGCGAAGCGCTGTGGATGGGCGTGCCCGTGGCGGTTTGGGCGGGCGACCGCCATGCCAGCCGGGTCGGCGCCAGCCTGGTGACGGCCGTGGGCCATCCCGAGTGGATCGCGCAGAACGAAGACGAGTATGTGGCCGGGGCGGTGCGGCTGGCCGGGGCGGCGCGGGCCGAGTCCTCGCCGCGTCTGGCGCTGCGGGAGGCCATGCGCGGGTCCGCGCTGCTGGATCACCCGGGGCAGGCCGCGCGCTTCGGCGCGGCGCTGGCGCGCATGCACGCCGAAAGGACCGCTTCCGTCTCCGCATGATGCCGGCCGCCCATCCTGGCGCCTCACTCTCTGCGTTGGAACAGGCGCGCCGCCTGCGCCGGGCCGGCCGCGCGTCGGAGGCGGCCGCCGTCCTGCAGGCGTGGCTGCGGGGGCACCCCGACGATCCGGCCGCGCTGCTCGAATGGGGCAATGGGCTCAAGGCGGCGGGAAAGTATTCCGAGGCGCTGGGGCCGCTGCGCGACGCCGCGCGCCTGGATCCCCGGCCGGCGGCGGCGTGGCTCAATCTGGGCGTCGCTCTGCTGGAACTCTCCCGGGTGGATGAGGCCGTCGCGGCGTTCGAGCGCGCCGTGGGCCTGGAGCCGGAGCGGCCGGAGGCCTGGAATATCCTGGGGCATGCGCGGCTGACGCGGGGCGAAACGGAGGCGGCCGCGGAGCTTTTCGAGCGAGCGCTCGCCCTCCGCCCCGGCTTCGCTCCCGCGCTCGACAATCTGGGGCGCGTGCGCAAGGCGCAGGGCCGCGCGGCCGAAGCGGCGTCGCTGCATCGGCGGGCCCTGGAGGCAGGAGCGGGCCCGGCGACGGCGAGCAACCTGCTCTACACGCTCAACCTCATTCCCGATCTGGCTCCCGCGGAAATCTTCGCGGAGCATGCGCGCCTGGGCGCTCTTTATGGGCGCCGGGATGAACCGGATGACCGTGCGCCGTCCGGCCCGCCGAAGCCTCGCGCAGGAGGGAGGCTCCGCGTCGGCTACGTCTCTCCGGACCTCTGCCGGCACGCCGTCGCGGCCTTCATCGAACCGGTTCTCGCCGGCCACGACCGTGCGCGGGTCGAAGTGACCTGCTATTCGGACGTCCGCGTCCCGGACGAGGTGACCGCCCGCCTGCGCGGACAGGCCGACCATTGGCGCGAATCCGCGCTCTGGAGCGATGACGTCCTGCGGGAGGCGATTCGCGGCGACCGAATCGATGTCCTGGTGGATCTGGCCGGACACACCGCGCGCAACCGCCTGGGAGTGTTCGCGCGCCGGGCGGCGCCGGTGCAGATCACCTGGCTCGGCTACCCCAACACCACCGGAATCGGGGCGATGGACTTCCGGCTGACGGACCCGATCTCCGACCCTCCAGGCGCGACCGAACGGTGGCACACCGAACGGCTAGCGCGCCTGCCTGGACCTTTCTCCTGCTTCCGGCCGCCCGCCGAAGCGCCGGCGGTGGCCCCGCTGCCAGCGCAACGCCAGGATGAGGTTACCTTCGGCTGCTTCAACCATCTGGCCAAGATCAATGCGCCCGTGCTCGAAACGTGGGGCCGGCTGCTGGCGGGGGTGCCCGGCGCCCGGCTGCTGCTGAAGACGCGCGCCATCGATGCCGCCACCCAAAAGCGACTGGTCGAAACGTTGACCGCCGCCGGTGCGGCGCCGGACCGAATCGAAATCGTTTCCCGCAGCCTTTCCGTTCGGGACCATCTGGAACTCTATGGGCGCGTCGACGTCGCGCTGGACCCCTTTCCGTACAACGGCACGACCACGACCTGCGAGGCCCTGTGGATGGGCGTTCCTGTGATCACCCTCGCCGGGGCGACCCATGTCAGCCGGGTGGGAGCCAGCTTGCTGACGCACCTGGGGCAGGCGGACTGGATCGCCGCATCGCCCGAAGATTACGTCGTCCGCGCGGCGCGCCTGGCGTCGGATCGGCCCGCGCTGGCCGGCATCCGCGCGGGCTTGCGGGAGCGCATGCGCGCCAGCCCGCTGTGCGACGAGCGGACGTTCGTGCGCGGGCTGGAAGAGGTCATGGCCCGACTCGCTGCGGTTGGAATCGGCGGGGACGCGGCGTCCCGCCCCGTCGGGGGATAACGAAGCGGCGGGACGCCGCTTCCACCTTAGGAGTCGAGGGAAGCTCCCCTGAAATCCGCCTCCGGCGCGCCTTCCGGCGCCCAGCGGATGCGCGGCAGCGTCTCGCACAGGGCGCGGACCCAGGAGGGGAGGGCGGCGGGGGCGCTGATGACGGCGGTTTCCGCCACGCGGTGAATCTCCTGCAGTTTCTGGTAGGCGCGGATGGTCCGCTTCAGCTTATCGGAATCGGCGGGAGGCGTTTCCGCGGAAGAGGGCAGTGGGAACGCTGGGGGAGCGACCCCGTCGAAGGCCAGAGCCCGGAACGCGGCGCGGCGGGCTTCCGCGCTGAAGTGGGAGTCGAACCAGGCGGCGCCGCGGCGGCCAATGTCCTCGGCAAGCCGCGGGTCGGCCATCAGCGCGCGCGCTTTTTCGATCAGATCCTCCTCCGAGCGGTAGGTGAGGAGCTCGCGTCCATCGGCCCCCACCGCATCCAGGCCGGATTCCTTTCCCAGGGCGTCCGTCAGCAGCGCCGCGCCGCTGGCGAGGATTTCGAATACCCGCAGATTGAGGTCCGCATTCAGCGAGGCATTGAAGCCGCACGTCCGGCCACCGTAGAACCTCAGTCCATCGGCCTGTGAGAGCCGGCGGATCTCGAAGGGCAAGCCGGACGCCGCAAGGGCGGCAGCCAACCGGGCCCGGCGGGGATGCAGATCGGAGGCTTGGCCCACGAACGCCAGGCCCCGGGCCCGCGCGGCTGAACGGGCCGCGCGAACTTCGGCATCACCGTGCGGGAACGTCAGGCCGGGAAACCAAAAAAGCGAGGCGATGCCGGCGGCCCGGAAGAACAGGTGATGATGGCGGTCATAGACCAGCACCACGCGGTCGAAGGGCTCGCTGCGGGCGTAGCGCACCAGCTTCACGATCGGGTCGTCGAGGTGGTGGGTATCGGCCACGAGCAGCACCTTGGGGCACGTGAAACGGCCGAGATTGCGCGGCTCATTGCGCAGGCTTGCGTCGACCAGGCAGACCACCACGTCGGGCTGCTGGTCGGAAGGCAGCCGACGGGCCAATGCTCCCAGATCGTAACGGCCGGAGGGCGAGGCGAGAGAGACCACTTTTCCGCCGGCTGACGCTTCCGGCCAGTCCGGTCCGCACACGACCTGTTCGTCGCCCAGCGTGGGCGGCGCCATATAGCGGGGAGACGAGCCGGTGGAGAGGAGGACCCTCAAAGGGCGGGATCGGTCTGAATGCTCAGCCCGGTCAGCCCCTGATCCCGCCGCAAATTGATTGCCAGCGCAGTCGCGAGGCCGGAGGGCTTGCGGTCGTTCAGCAGCACGCGCTCTCCGACCGGGCAGCCGAAGATGAGGTGATTGTACCGGAGTCCCTCGTCCTGCAGCCGGCGGCGCGTCGCACCGGCATCGGCCTCCGTCCGCGCCGTGAGGATGATGACCACGTCCTCAAGGGGCAGGGCGGCGAAGAACTCTTTCACGCCGGGCAGCACGCGGTCATCGCCCCGGCGATGCCCATTGTGCTCGACCAGCACGCCGTCGAGATCGAAGATCCACGTCTTGGGGAGGGTGCTGACGACGAGGTCCGTCATGCGGCGGCAAGCTCGAGTTCCAGAACGCCCTTGAAGTATGCGCCGAGGATGGAGTCGTAATCGTCGGTCACGTACCCCGAAAGGCTCAGCCAGATCAGGGCGTGCAGCAGCCGGATTTTCGAGCGCTCTTCGGGCTTGAACCGGCTTTCGAAGACGCCCGCGAGATGCGACCAGCCTGAATTGCGGACCGACACCTCCACCTGGTCGTCATCCAAGCAGAGCAGGAACTGGCGGCGGTTGAATTGATCGTACCCGCCGACCAGGGAGTAATACAGCTTGGCCCAGTCGTAGAGCGGATCGCCGAAGATCTTGGTCTTGCCGAAGCGACCGCGCGGATCGATGAAGCGAACCGCCAGATCGTCCTGAACCAGGGTGTTTGAAAAGGTGGGGTCGCCGTGGATGACGGTGAAGGCCTGGGGGCTCAGGAGCTCGCAGCAGCGCGAAAACCAGGCGGCGTGATCGGCGTGCAGCGGATTGCGGCACTTGTAGCCGTTGATCACGAGATACGGCCGCTCGGTGTATTCCGGGACCAGCCGGGCCACGTTGCGCAGGCGCTGGAGGGTCTTCTCGTGGTACACGGCGCGCGTATCGTCCAGGTCGGGAGCGGCCGGGGGGACGAGGTGGTGCAGCTCCTCGAGAGCCGCCATGATGTTTTCCACCACCGTCTGGCGATGCTTGAAGTTGCCCGGCAGATCGAAGGGGTGGCGGCCGTCCACGCGGGAGAGGACCATGGGTTCGTGCTGCAGCACCTGGGGGACGTGCGCGTAGCGGCGTTCCTGGACGAAGTCGTACCAGCCCAGCTCATCGCGGATCATATCCGCATGCGAAGCCAGCTTCGCGCGCTTGGTGACGCGGTTGCCGTCGATCTGGACCTCGTTGAAAAAGCGGCAATAGGAGCCTTCGGCCCAGCAGGAATGCAGCGCCTCGAGCGTGCCGTATTCCTTGATCCGGTCGAAATACTCGCGGCGCACCGGATGGCCGCTTTCGGCCAGCCACCGGACGAATTCGCCGCCTGCGGCCGGCAGCCCGCGCACCCAGGTGCGGTTCGGGATCTTGAACAGGCCGAAAACGCCTTCGGCCGTGCCGTGCCGTTCCTCAAAATGACCGTGCGCATCCAATTGCCAGCGGCAGGTGAACGAGTGGGTCACGCCGACCGTGACCACATTGTCCGGAGCCGAAAGGATGGCATCGGGCGGCTCCTCAAAGTAGATGTCGCTCCAGACAAAAAGGAATGGGGTGGTGTCGGAAGGGAGTTCGCGCACGGCCTCGGCGAGGCCGTCGATGGTCCCAGCGCTGGATCCCTTGACCAACGTGACGCGGCGCGGAGGCGTGAACGTCTCCAGGACGCGTGCCAGCACATCCTGGCGGTGGTTGCCGATCACGATGAATTCGGTGCTGTCGGGAAATCGCTCGAGCAGCGAGTACAGGAGGGGGGCTCCGTTGACCGGAACGAGGCACTTGGGCTTGTTCCAGCAAAAGTGCTCGAGGCGGGAGCCTTTGCCGCCCGCCTGGACGATGACGTAGCGCTTGGCGGCGGGAGCGATCATGGCAGCGCGGCGGCGAAGTGTCCTCCGATATGCGCATCCGGCTCCTTGCCGAGGGTTCCCCCGGGGTGCGTGGAGACGAAATCCTCCTTGGTCAGGCCGCGCTGGCTGGCGATGGCCACGGCGAGGGACTGCAGCACCGCCAGAAAGCAGACGGATGAAGCGGTCGGCGTCAGATTCAGATGGTCGGCCTCGAAGGGAACGGGCACTTCCAGCGTCCATTGGGCCAGCCGGGCCATTTCGCAGCCGGGGTTGCCGTGCACGGCGAGGATCCGGTCGAATCCGATCCGGCGGCAGGCCCGCAGAAAGGTGACCAATTCGGCGGTATTGCCCGAACGCGAGAGAGGAATCAGCACGTCATGGGGACGGAAAAGCCCCATCGTCCCGTGCAAGGCGCCCACGGGATCAACCCAGATGCTCCGAATGGAAAGGGAGTTGTAGGTCATCGAGATCTTCTGGGCCAGCGACCCGTTCTGGCCGATGCCGGCGAAAATCAGCAGGCCGTCGCAGCGCGAGAGCACGCGGAAGGCGCGGTCCATTTCCGAGGCGTTAAGTGCGGAGGTGGTGTGGCAGAAGGCCTCGACATAGCGGGCGAGGCTCTCTTTCCAGGTCGACGCAGGGCGGAAGGACGGGCTCGGCGCGGCAGCCGGTTCGTGGTCCAGGGCGGGGGAGAGCATGTTGCGCCGACTGGTGCAAGCGACATGCCAGGGGGGTCTTGTCGTTTGCAAGTAACTATGCAACAAAAAGATAAACTGGGATTTTTCCCTGTTGCGTCCGGCGGGGCAAAATTTGCCTTCTCGCCGGGCAAGCGTCGGCGCGCCGCTGATAAACAAGTCTAATTTGTTAATATGCAATGTCTTGCAACTACGCTCACCGAGATGGACCCGAACATGCTCTGGGTGTCCCCAATGCCAATTCCAGCGCCATGAGGCTGCTCTACTTTACCGGCCCGATTCCGCAGTACCGCAATCCCCCCTCCCTGGCCGCCTGCCAGCTCAATTGCGGACCCTTCCTCGCGACCGAGGACTACAATGGACGGCCGCGGGTGCTCCGAGCGCCCATGGGGGAATTCGACGCCATTCCGCTGCTGCGCACACTGCCGCCGGATCTGTTTCCGACGGCCATCGCCTGCCACTTCGATGGGGGGCGCGTGAGCGTGCCGAGAAATCTGGCTCAGCTTCGCTGTCCCAAAGTGCTGCTGGTGGGGGCGATTCATGGCTTGGAGCGCACGCTTCGGGCCGTGGCCGAATACACCGCGGCGGAAAAATTCGACCGGGTCGTGCTGCTGCATGACCGCCAGCACGCCGAGCTCTTTCGCCGCGCGGGCGTGAAGAACCTCTTTTGGTTTCCCGCGCTGACCTTTTCGCATCCGGATGAAGCGATCCGACGGGCCGTCCGTGCCACCCGGGAAAACCGGCTGGCGTTCGCGGGCCAGATCGACTCCTCCCGCGGCCGGCGGCTGCGCCTCGCCGGGGCCCTGGCCAAGTCCGGTCTCCCCCTCGAACTGCGCGAAACGGCGGAGTCCGATGCGCTCAAGTTCTACGGCGAGTCGACCGTGGTGTTCAACGCCAGCCGCAACGGCGACCTGAATCTGCGCTGCTTCGAAGCGCTGGCTTCCGGAGCCGCGCTGCTCACCGACCGGCTGGCTCCGGACTCGGGCCTGTATGAACTTTGGGAGGACGGCCGCGACATCGTGACCTACGGCGACGAGGCCGAACTGCTCGCTCGCGCCCGCCGCCTGCTGGACCATCCGGACGAGGCCGCCGCCATTGGGCGGGCCGGGGCGGCCTGGTTCCAGAGCCGATTCTCCGCCGAACGGCGCCGCGCGGATTTCGCGCGCCTGGTGTTCGACGGCCGGCCGGCGCCGGGCTTCGCCTTGCCCGCGCCTGGCGCCGTCACCGTCAACCTTTCCAACGACTTTCTCACGGTCTGCGGCGAGGTGGAAAAGCTCCACGAGTCCGAAGAGCGCGTGCGGGTGCTCGCCGACCCCGGGGCGCCGGCCGATTTCGACCGGATCCTGAGCGCCTATCCGCGGCTGAGCGTCACGCGCGACGAATCGCAGCTGGCCGGCGCGCCGGCGGACCTCGGCATTGCCGGGGCCGCGGCGATCAGTCCGGCCATGGCGTCGTCCCGGCGCCTGTGGCTGTGGAACGTCCCGGACTCCGCCCGCGCCGACGTGCACCGCGTTTTTGCCGGCAATGGCTTCCGCGCCCCCTGCGGGAGCGCGCTCTATTTCACGCGGGGGGACCTGCCCGCGCCGCCTCCCGCCGTGCCGCCCGAGGTCCAGCGCGCCCACGCCCTGCTGGCCGCGGGCGATATTGGCCGGGCGCTCGTCGCCGCACGGGAGGCGGTGGAGCGCCATCCGTCGTCGCCGGAAGGATACTTGACGATCGCCGAGCTGGCGGCGGAGGCGCGCCAGCCCGAGCTGCGCGCCCGCATGCTCGAACAGGCTCGCGCGCTCGCGCCCGAAGATCCGCGCGTCTGGCTGCTGGGGCTGCCGAGCCGGCAGCTGCCGCGGACGGCCGAGCGGTTGTTTGCCGCCGCCTGGCGGGGCTGGAACGAACGCGACCACGACCGCCTCACCCGCTTCTCCCTTCTCGCCCTGGAGCAGGTGCCGCATCGCGCCGACGCCCATCGCCTGGCGGCGCGGGCCGCCCTCGTGGCTGTGCGCTCGTCCAAGGCCTGGATGTCCCATGGCACGGCCTTGCAACGCCTGGCGCGGGCGGCCGAGCTTGCGCCCGATCGCCCCGAACTTTGGCGCGAACTGGCGTGGGAGAGGCTGCGCAGCGGAGGGTTTCTGCCGGAGTGCGTGCCGGCGTTCCAGGCGGCGCTCGCGCTCGAGCCGGCCAATGCCCTGGACTGGTACGGCCTGGGGGAGGCCTTCCTGGCTCTGCAGCGTGCCGACGAAGCCGAAGCGGCGTTCGCGAGCGGGCTGAGTTGCAGCCCGGGCGAGCCCTTTCTCTGGCGCGGCCTGGGGCATGCGCTCAAGCGCCAGGGGCGCATCGACGAGGCCCAGGCGGCGTATCGGCGGAGCTGCGGCGGAGAGCCGGGCCCCGGCGCGCGCACCGGCGAGCGGCCCCGCGTCGTGTTCGTGGCCCAAAATGGGCATTCCTGGCCGTGCCTGGCTTCGATCCATGCGGCCTTCGCGGCCGACCCCGAATGGGAGACGGTCGTCGTCGCGCTGCCGTGGAACCATCCCTCGATGGAGCGCAGTTCGCGCCAGGACGACCCCAACAAGATATTCGCCTTTTTGCGGGAGCAGAAGATCCCGCATGTCCACTGGCAGGAATTCCCCCTGGCCGAACAGGCGGCGGACCTCGTTTTCATCCAGAATCCCTACGACTCGACGCGGTCCGAGGGCTGGAGGATTCCCGATCTGGTGCGCGCGGGCCACCGGCTCTGCTATGTGCCTTATGCCATCGAATTCGGCGGCACGTTTGAGGACGTCGGTTTCCAGTTCAATTTGGGTCTGCAGCAAATGGCCTGGGCGGTGGTGGCGCGCAGCGAGGCGCACCGCGCCTGCTTTGCCCGGCACTGCGCCGCGGGCGACCGGCACGTGCTGGTCTGCGGCCACCCCAAGTTCGACGGGCTGGGCGGAGAAACCGAAGCGGTTCCCGATCCGGCCCTGCTGCGATTCGCGGCCGGCCGGCGGCTGGTGCTGTGGACGCCCCATTTCGACGTGCGCCTGAACGGCACCCGCTTCGGGGACGGCTATTCGACGTTTTGGCGGTGGCGCGATTTCCTGCTGGAGGAATTCGCCCGACGCCCGGACCTGGCCGTCGTCGTCCGCCCGCACCCCACTTTCTTTGCGGCGCTCGAGCACCGCGGCTTCATGAGCCGCGCGGAACTGGACGGCTGGTGCGCCCGGTGCGCAGCCGCGGGCAATGTGCTGCTGAACACCTCCTCGGAATACTACTCGGTGCTGGCGGCGGCCGATGTCCTCCTCTCGGACGCGTCTTCACTGATGATCGAGTTCGGCATCAGCGGCAAGCCGGTCGGCTACCTGCACAATCCCGACGGCCCGATGAGCCACTACGATTACGAACTGGATTTCGACTACATCCGCCGGCATTGCGTCTGGGCCGAAAACGAGGCGGACATCCGCTCCTTTCTCGACCGCGCCGCGGCGGGGGATCTGGCCCCTTCGGCCGAGCGGCGCGACGAACTGCGCCGGCGCATGGGCGTGCGTCCCGGGGGCGCCGGGGCGGAGGTCAAGCGGGCCATCGAGGAGCGCCTGGGACGGAATGCGGCCGTGGCCGCGGGAGCCGGCGCATGAGCGGCGGCTCTCTTTTCACGCCCGGACCCGTGACCGTCGAGCCGGCGATCGCGGCCTTGGGAGCGGAGCCGATGGAATATCACCGGACGCCGGAATTCTCCGCCACCGTCCTGCGCTGCGAGCGGGGACTGCGGGAAGCGGCGGACGCGGGGCCGGATGACCGGGCCCTGATCCTGACCGCCTCCGGGACGGCGGCGATGGAAGCCTGCGTCACCCATCTGGTGGATCCCGCGCGCGGCGCGGTCGTGATCGAAGGCGGGGATTTCGGCCGGCGCTTCACCGAAATGTGCGCCTTTCATGGCATCGGCGCACGGCAGGTCCGCGTGGCGCCGGGGCGCAGCGTCACGGCCGCCGAACTGGCGTCCGCTCCCGCCGCCGGCGCCGGCGCCCTGCTGGTCAATCATCACGAAACCTCGACCGGGGCGCTGCATGACCTGGAGCTGCTCGGGCGGCACTGCCGCCGCCACGGGCTGCTTTTCATCGTCGACGCGATCGGCTCATTTCTGGCCGATCCGCTGTCGTTTCGGGACTTGGGCATCGATGCCCTGATCTTCAGCTCCCAAAAGGCGCTCGCGCTGCCGCCCGGGCTCAGCTTTGTCGTCCTCAGCCGCCGCGCCATCGACCAGCTCGGGCACCGCCGCGCCGGGTCTTATTATTTCGACTTCGGCCGGCACCTGCGCGACCTCGAGCGGGGCCAGACGCCGTTCACTCCCGCCGTGGGCATCATCCGGCAATTGGCGCGCCGGCTGGATCAGATCGGGGCGCGGGGCGCGTCCGCGATCGTGGCCGACACCGCGCGGCGGGCGGCTCGATTCCGGACCGGCCTCGCGGGGCTGCCGTACACGCTGTTTGCCGCGCGGCCCTCCAACGCGGTCACCGCGCTGGCGCCCACGGACGGACGGACGCCCGCCGAGCACGTCGCGGCGCTGCGCCGGCGGGGCTTCACGGTTTGCCCCAATGGCGGCGAACTCGGCCGCCGGATCTTTCGCGTCGGCCACCTGGGCGCCCTGACGGATGACGACCACGACCGCCTCCTGGCGGCGATGGCCCCGGCGTGCCGCCGCCCCGAACCTTCCCTTTCCCTCCTCACCCCATGAAAGTGATCATCATGGCCGCGGGCGTCGGCTCCCGGCTGCAAAAGAAACTCGGCAACGTCCCCAAGTGCTGCACGGTCGCTGGCGGCGAAACCCTGATCGAGCGCACCCTGCGGCTGCTCGAAAGCCGCGGTCTCACCGACGTTTCCCTGGTGCTCGGCTACCAGAGCCAGCTCGTGCGCAGCCAGCTCGGAGCCCGGCGCCGCGTGCGCTATTACACCAATCCCTTCTTTCACCTCACCAACTCCATCGCCTCGCTGTGGTTCGCCCGCAAGGAGCTCGATGGCAGCGACGACGTTCTGATCATGAACGGTGACCTGTTCTTCGAGCCCCGCGTGGTCGACCTGGTGCTCGCGCCGCGCGAGACGGTGGTCATGTTCGCCGATCCCCGGCGGCGGGAGGAGGCCGACTACAAATTTGCCTATCCGGAGGGACTGCTCACGCGCTACGGCAAGGACCTGCCGCTGGCGGAGACGACCGGCGAGTACGTCGGCATCGCCCGGATCCACCGCGGGATCGTCCGGGAATTCCGCGCGCGGGTCGAGCAGCTGGTCGGCTACCAGCAGTGCGGACTGTGGTGGGAGGACGCGCTGTACAAGCTGTGCGCGGACGGCCTGCCGATCCACGTGCGCGAAATCCGGGACGCTTTCTGGTCGGAACTCGACTTCATCGAGGACATGGAACGCATCGAGGCCTTTCTCGCCGCGCAGGCGGCGGCCGGCCTGCGCGCCGTGGCCTGAGTTGCTTGACATTTAAAAAAGCGAAGGCCCCGGCGGGCAGCCGGGGCCTTGCTAACCATCGCACTGTTCGGGGCCTCCGCTTGCGGCGGGGTCGCTCTTTTTGCCCTGTCCCGGCCGCCGGTTGAGGGCGGCCGGGAAGTGGGCAAATTAGAACTACCGCAGCAACGGATTAGCCGGTGATCAGCTTCAGGGCAATGTCGGCAGTCTGGTTGGCCTGCGTGAGCATCGAGGTCCCTGCTTGGACCAGGACGTTCCACTTGGCCAGGTTCGTGGTTTCCTGGGCCACGTCGACATCGGTGATGTTGCTCACAGCGGACTGCAGGTTCGTCTGATTCGTCGTCAGCAGGGTGCTGGCGAAGCTCAGGCGGCTCTGCTCGGAACCGTTGATCGCGCGCATCGACGCCACGTTTTGGATGGCGCTGGTGATGGTCGACAGGCTGAACCCGGACGAGCCCAGGCTCGAGACCGAAGACGAGGTGACCGCGCCCACACCGGAGGTGGAGGACGAGAGGTCCTGCTGGCTGACCGACACCGCTTCGGAGCTGGTGAGCTGATCGTCCGTGTAGACGGTGAGGCTCGACGCCGAGGAGGTGCTGAACAGCGACACGCCGTTGAAGGTCGACGAGGACAGGTTCGAGAGCTCGGACTGGAGCTGGGTGAACTCATCATCGTAGTTGGCCTTGTCGGACGTGTTCTTGGTCGGATCCTGGTACAGGGTTTCCAATTGCGACATGCGGTCGAGAATCGAGCCCGCCACCTGCAGCGCGCCGTCCTGCGTCTGCAGGAACGAGTTCGCGTCGCTGATGTTGTTGGCGAGGTCCATATCCCGATTCACCGTGGCCGTCAGTTTCATGGAAACTGCCAGACCGCCGGCGTCATCGGACGGATTCACGAGTTTCGAACCGCTGGACAGCTTGTTGAGGCTGTCCTGCAACTGGCTGGTCGAGTAAGCGAGATTGTTGGAGGCAATGCTCGCTGCGATGTTGCTGTTGATCACGACTGACATGGTATCTATCCTTGATTAATGCGACGTTCCGTCGTCGCCACGGGCCGGGTGGGGGGCGCCCGGCCGCGCCATTCGGGGAAGATCCCCAAAGTGACAACCGCTTTTTTCTGACCCCGGCGCGGGCGGCAATCACTCCGCCGCGCGCGGGCGCCGTTAGGCGAAAGGGGGCGTAGCGTCGGCCTAGCCGGTGATCAGCTTGAGCGCGACTTGCGCCGTCTGATTCGCCTGCGTCAGCATCGAGGTGCCGGCCTGGACCAGGACGTTCCACTTGGCCAGGTTGGTGGTCTCCTGGGCCACATCGACGTCGGTGATGTTGCTCACGGCGGACTCCAGGTTCGTCTGGTTGGTCGTGAGCATCGTGCTGGCGAAGTTCAGGCGGCTCTGCTCCGCGCCGTTGAGCGCGCGCATCGTCGCCACATTCTGGATCGCCGAGGTGATGGTCGACAGCGTGAAGCCGGAAGTGCCGAGGCTGGTCACGCTCGAGGAGATGACCGCGCCGACGCCGACGGTGCTGTCCGAGAAGTCCTGCTGCGAGATCTTCACCGCCTCGCTCGAAGTCAGGTCGTCGTCGGTGTAGACCGACAGGCCCTGCCCGCTGGAGGTGGCAAAGAGGTCGACGCCGTTGAAGGTCGCCGAGGAGAGGTTGCTCAGCTCGGCCTGGAGCTGGGTGAACTCATCGTCGTAGTTGGCCTGGTCCGACGTGTTCTTGGTCGGATCCTGGTACAGGGTCTCGAGCTGGGACATGCGGTCCAGGATCGAGCCCGCCACCTGCAGCGCGCCGTCCTGCGTCTGCAGGAAGGAGGTCGCGTCGCTGATGTTGTTCTCCAGATCGCCTTCGCGGTTGATCGTCGCCGTGAGCTTCATGGACACGGCCAGCCCGCCGGCATCGTCCGACGGGTTGACGATCTTCGAGCCGCTGGAGAGCTTGTTCAGGCTCTCCTGCAGCTGCATCTCGGAGTTATTGAGGTTATTCGCGGCGATATTCGCCGCCGAATTGGTGTTGATGATGACTGCCATGGTATCTTCCTTGATCTAAAGCGTGACGTCCGTGTCACAGCCGGATCCGGAGGGGTTCAGCGCCGGATCGCGCCGGCCGGAGCGGAAGCTCGCGGCACTGGGGGGTATCGTCGCGGGGCAGGCAAAATTTAGGCGGCGCCCAAAAAATCTTCGGGGGCGCGTTTCCCTCTCAAGTCCCGCCCGGCCGTGCCGATGCTCCGGATGGCGCTTTCGCCACCTTTCACACCCACACCACACCCGACATGGCAGGCGTTCAAATATCCGGCCTCGTCTCCGGCATGAACTGGACCGAGATCATCTCCGAGATCATCCAGGCGGACAGCGTGGGGGTGAACCAGGTCAAGGCGCAGCAGAACACGGTCAACCAGCAGGAGGCGGCCATGGGCACCATCTCCACCGACCTGACCAACGTGGAGAACGACGTCTACAACCTGGAGGATCCGTCGGTCTACAACCAGGTGAGCGGCGCCTCGCAGACCGCGGGCTCGACCTGGAACATCAACGCGGAGTCGGGCACCCCCCCGGGCAATTACACCCTCGCGGTGACGCAGCTGGCGACCCGCTCGGAACTGGTGGGCGGCACGGCCATCGCGGCCCCCCTCAGCTCGAGCAGCGATGTTTCCGGGGTGACGCTGGCGACCATGCCGACCGCCACGCCGGTCACCGCCGGAACCTTCACGGTCGACGGCCAGCCGATCACCGTGACCACTTCGGAGTCGCTGCAGGACGTCTTCAACGCGATTCAGACCGCCACGGGCGTCACGGCCGCCTACAACCCGACCACGGACGAAGTCACGCTGACCAGCGGCAGCAGCAGCCCCGTCGTGCTCGGCGCGGCCAACGACACCAGCAACTTTCTGACCGTGCTGGGCCTGCAGAACAGCAACACCGGCCCGGGCACGTCGGTGACCAGCCTCAATGCGCTGGGCAGCGTGCAGACGGGCAATCCGCTGGCCAGCGCCAATTTCAGCACGGCGCTGAGCGGCCAGGACTCCTCGGGCAACGGCGCCTTTTCCATCAACGGGGTCAGCATCAGCTACAACATCAACACCGACACGGTGCAGTCGCTGATCAACAAGATCGACGCCTCGAACGCCGGCGTGACGGCGCAATACGATTCGACCGACGACGCGATGATCCTGACCAATACCGCCACGGGCAATCAGGCCATCAACGTCAGCGACACCACCGGCAATGTCATGGCCGCCCTGGGCCTGACGACGGCGGCGACCCAGACCTATGGGCAGAATGCGCTTTTTTCCGTCAACGGGGGACCCACCCAGAGCAGCGCGAGCAATGCCCTGACCTCGGCGCAGCTCGGCATCACCGGCCTCAATGTGACGCCGACCTCCACGGGAACGCAGACGATCGCGGTCACGACGGACATCACCGAGATGAACACGGACATCCAGCAGTTCATGACGGATTTCAACACGCTGGAAAACGAGATCACCTCCCTGACCCAGATCAGCAATTCGAACGGGTCGACCGTGACTTCGCTGCTCTCCAGCCAGCACGAGGTGGGCGACTGGGGCAGCGAGCTGGAAATGACCGCCTTCGGCGCCGGCGCGAGCCTCACTTCCGGGGTCAGCAGCCTGAGCGACCTGGGCATCGACTTCAACGGCACCACCCCCGACCTCGAGATCACGGACACCGCTACCTTGCAGCAGGAGCTGAGCGCGAATCCGGCCGCGGTCCAGGCCTTCTTCACCACGGGCAACACGGGCTTCGGCTCCGTGGTCAACAGCGAGGTCAACGACATTCTCGGGCAGGTGACCAGCGAACAGAGCAGCCTGCAGAGCGAGTCCAGCGATCTAGGCGACCAGATCACGACCATGCAGAACCAGCTCACGGCCCAGCAGGCGTCGCTCGAGACGGAATTTCAGAACATGGAATCGGCGATGGCCCAGATGCAAACCGAGGACCAGGCGCTGGCCGGCGTCAGCGGCTCGACCTCCAGCAGCATCCTGAGCAATGCCCCGACGGTGAACATTCCGGGCGTGACCAACTCGAACTCATCGTCAAGCTCGTCCAACAGCACGTCGGGCACCTCGAGCACGAACAGCACGGACACGGGTTCGAGCGACACCGCCGCGCTCAACGGCACGACTTCGTAATGACCCTGCGCGCTTTCGCCACCTTTCTGGGGGCTCTTTTGCCCGGCCTGCTCGCCGGCTGCATGCATCCGTCGCCGGTCGACGCCGCGCGGCTGGGGCCCTTCTACAAGCCGAAGGACTTCACCGGCGTCCCGCGCCTGCCTTACGGCCTGCACCGGGTGGTCCTGCTGCCGGCGGACGCCGGCCGGCTGATGCCCCCCGAGACGAAGGAAAGCCTCGATCCGATCATCGCCACCGCGCTGCAGCGCCAGCAGCGTTTCGAGGTCGTCACGATCAGCCGCGACGAATTGGCCAAGACCTTCGGCTTCCAGGAGGTCTCGTCCGCGGACGCGCTGCCGCCCGACTTCCTGCAGACGCTGGCGTCGAAGTTCGACGCCCAGGCGGTGATGTTCGTGGATGTGACCAGTTTCTTCCCCTACGGTCCCATGACGATCGGGCTGCGCTGCAAGCTGGCCGAGGTGGGAACGCACGGGCTGCTGTGGAGTTTCGACGAGATCTATTCGACGTCCAATCCGGCCGTGGCGAACAGCCTGCGGCGCTTCAACCTGCACGATGGCCGGGGAAATCTCCCCTTCGACATGTCGGGCGACGCCCTGAGCAGCCCGAGCACCTTCGAGGACTACGCCGCGGACGCGACCTTCCGGACCCTGCCGCCCCCATGACAAAAGGCACTAAAGTTTCCCCCGGGTGGTCCGATTGCAGGGTGAAATCCTTCAACGGCGTTCCCTGTAGCGGACAATCAGAGGCTGACCGTTCCGTCCCTTAGGCCCATGATCGACTCCACCTCTTCTCCCGACCGCTCCCAGCGACTGAACGCCGGCACGGCTGACGGACAGTCGCCGACTGTCCGCATCAAGCCCGGCCGCGACAGCTTCACCTCCGAACAGGCGGCCAGCCTGGCGGACGCGCTCTCCAGCCAGCCCGAGGTCCGGCCCGAGGAAGTGGCCCGGGGCCAGGCGCTGGCGGCCGATCCGGGGTACCCTTCGCCCGAGATCATCCGCAATATCGCTTCCCAGATCGTGAACTCGCCGGATCTCAGCGAGGACGACAATTAACACTCCCTCCGCTCTCTGCCCATGATGGCCAATCGGTTTGCCCGCCTGTACCGCGACAATTCCATTCTCACGGCCACGCCGGGCCAGTTGGTGCTCATGATGTACGATGGCGCGCTCAATGCCATGGAGCAGGCGCGGGCCGCGTTCGACCGGCCGGCGACGGATTTCCGGCGCTACGAGACGATCCACCGCCAGATCACCAAGGCTCAGCGGATCATAGCGCAGCTCAACGGCAGCCTGAATTTCGAGGCCGGCGGCGATTTTCCCGGCCTGATGCGCCGGCTTTACGTCTATTACAACCGGCGCCTGCACGACGCCAACATGACGAAGGACCCGGCCCCCATCCTGGAAGTGGAAGGGCTCCTGCGTTCCGTCCGCGACGCCTGGGCCGAAATGCTGCGCCAGGAAGTCCGCCTGCCCGCCGCGAACGCGGCTGAAGTCGGCCTGCCCGAAGCCGTTCCCGCATGAGCGAAATCGACCGCCTGCTGGAGGCGATTGAGAAGCTTCTGAAGGCCGAAGCGGCCGCGCTCCGCGGCGGCAACGTGGCCGGCGCCTTGAGCATGCACCGGCGCGTCTCGCCGGTGATTCACCGGCTGGTCGAAGTCGTGGGCACCCGGGGCCTCGGCCCCGTCGCCCCCGCCCGGCTGGCCGAACGCGTGCACCAGGTGCGCGCGCGCCGCCGGGAGAATATCGATCTTTTGGCCGCGCTGCGCGCGGAACGCCAGGAATTCGGCGCGCGCCTCAAACAGGCGGGAGAGCGCCTGCGCCAGCTCCGGCCGGCTTACGGCACCGCTCGGCGCGCGGCCAGCTTTTCGGCCGCGGGGTAGGGCTGAAACCGTGGAAGCGGCGTCTCGCCGCTGGCCACGCTGCCGAAGAGGCGGGACGCCGCTTCCACCTTCCTCAGCCGGCGGCCAGGAGCCGCGAATTCTCGGTGGTTTCAGCCTGGGCCTCGGCCTGCGTGGCAAACTCATTCAGCCAGGTCGTGGCGATGGCGCGGGCCTGCGCGGGCCAGTCGAGGGCGGGCGTTTCGTAAACCGCCAGAGTCGTCGTCGCGGCGCCGTCCTTCCAGGACAGGTACGCCTTCAGGCAGCGCGAGCCGTCGGCGAGCACGAACGACTGCAGCACGACCGTGCCCACCGGCTGCGGCTTGTCGCCGGCGCGCGCGATCAGGGTGAGTCGGGCAAGACCTTCGTGATAGTTGACCGTCCGGGAATTCTCCCAGGTCCCTCCCAAAGGCGACGGCTCATCGGCCGCCACCGCGCGTTCGATCTCCGTCAAAAAGGACAGCAGGCGCATGCTTCAGCATCGGCACGAACCCCCTCCGCTTGAGGAGATTCTCCGTCCCGGCCCAAAAAAGCGGGTTGAATCGTAGCGGCCGCGGCGCACGCTGATGGGGTCGCCCCATGTCGTTTGAAAAGGTGCTGCTGATCGAGGACGAGGCGGTCGTCCGTAACATGCTGCAAGAGACGTTTTTGCGTCGCAAGTGCAGCGTCGTGGGCGCGGGCACCCTGGCCGATGCCGCGGCCGCCATCGCGCGGGATTCCTACGATCTGGTCATGCTCGACATCCGCCTGCCCGACGGCGACGGGCAGGGCTTTCTGGAGCAATTGGCGGCCCTGCCCGAGCGGCCGCTCGTCATCGTCATCACTGGCTACGGTTCGATCGAATCGGCGGTCAACTGCATGCGGGCCGGCGCGTTCGACTACGTGATGAAACCGTTTTCGCCGAGCCAGATCGACGTGATCCTGAAGAAGGCCCAGTCGTTCCGGCAGCTCCTCCAGGTCAATCGCCTGCTGAGCGATCCGGGGGACGAAGGCGACGGGCTGGTGGGCCGCAGTCCCGCGATGGTCCGCCTGCGGCAGCTTATCGAGCGCGTGGCTCCGACCGACGCGACCGTGTTCATCAGCGGGGAGAGCGGCACGGGCAAGGAAATGATCGCGCGCGAAATCTACCGGCGCAGCCCCCGCCGGCAGCAGCCTTTCATCAAGGTCAACTGCGCGTCGATTTCCGAGACCCTGATCGAGAGCGAGTTCTTCGGCCACGAGCGCGGAGCGTTCACCGGCGCCACCGAGCGGCGCGAAGGCCGCTTCGAACTCGCGCACAACGGGACGCTGCTGCTGGACGAGGTGAGCGAGATTTCGGGGCCGCTTCAGGCCAAGCTGCTGCGCGTTCTGCAGGAGCGCGAATTCGAGCGGGTGGGCGGCAACCGCACGATCAAGGTGAATGTGCGCATCCTGGCCACGTCGAACCGCGATCTGCTGCGCAATGTCGAAGAGGGCAATTTTCGCCACGATCTGTACTACCGGCTGAACGTGTTTCCCGTGATCGTGCCCCCGCTGCGCGAGCGTCCCGAGGACATCCTGCTGCTGGCGGACCATTTTCTGCGGCGCTACGCCCGCAAGCATGGCATCAAGGTCACGGGTTATGCCGAGTCCGCCCGGCGGGCGATGATGGCGTACCGCTGGCCGGGCAACGTCCGCGAGCTGCAGAATGTCGTCGAGCGGGCCGTCATCCTGTCCGAGAACGGCCGGCCGGTGACGGCCGTGGCCCTGGGCCTGCCGGTGCCGGAGGGTCCGGTGGAGATGCCGGAGATGCCGGCCGTGGAGGAGGGCGCCGCGGCGGAAGCCGACGGACGGCTGCGCGAGGCTGCGCCGGGGCCGGCTCCGGCCGCGCCGGAGCCGGTGGCCGTGACCGACGCCAGCGGCGGGGTTCTTTCCATTGCCGCCCTGGAAAAGCAGGCCATCCGCGCCGCCCTGGCCCAGACGGACGGCAACCGGACCCAGGCGGCGACCCTGCTGGGAATCAGCATCCGGACCCTGCGCAACAAGCTGCAGGAGTACCGCGAAGCCGGCGAGCCCGTCGACGTGGCCGGCGCGGACGACAAAGAATAGGCTTAATAAGGGGTTGGGGGAGTCGATATTGAGTGGGCCGGGGCATGTTCCAGACCCGGCGCATCCCTTTCATGCCCGCTCTTCAGGAAATCTCCGACACACTGATTCGCGACCAGATCGTCAGAGCCGTCGTGGACGTCTTCAAGACCATGCTCAGCGAGCCGGTCACCCTCAACACCGACCCGGCCCAGCAAAACGTCTGGCCGCCGCTGGCGGGTGCCGCGGAAAGCGCCAAGCCTTACGTGGCCGGGATGGTCGGCTTTCTCGGGGACATCAACGGGCTGATTTACGTTTACCTGCCGGAGCCGTTCGCCGACCTCTGCACGGGCAAGCTGCTGGGCATGACCCCGGCGGAGCTGAAGGAATCCGGCGTTGAGACGGTGAACGACGCCGTGGGCGAGCTCACGAACATGATCGTGGGGGTGTTCAAGAACGGGCTGTGCGATTTTGGCTACGCCTGCAAGCTGACGATCCCCTCGATCATGCGCGGCAGCAATTTCGCGGTCGAGCTGAAGCGGCCCTCGGCCCGCCACGTTTTTGTCTTCGATTCCCACGGGCATCGGATCGTCGCCGACATCCTGATGAAAACCGACGAGTGAGAGTACAGCCCATGCGCAACAAAATCCTGACGGTAGACGATTCCAAGACGGTTCGCATCATCGTGCGGAAAGCCTTCAAGGGCTTTGACTGCGAGATTCTCGAGGCGGCCAACGGGGTGGAGGGCCTGGCCCTCGCCGCCAAGGACATGCCCGACCTGATCCTGCTCGACGTCACCATGCCGGTGATGGACGGCGTGGAAATGCTGACCAAGCTCAAGGCCGATCCCCAGCTCAAGGGCATCCCCGTGATGATGCTCACGGCGGAGGGCGGCCGCGAACACGTGCTCAAGATCGCCAAGATCGGCGTGCGCGACTACATCGTGAAGCCGTTCAAGGAGGACCTGCTGGTGGACAAGGCGGGCCGGATCATCGATCTCAAGCCCCTTTCGGACGGTCCCGGCCGCATTCGGTCGATTCTCGATCCGGTGGATATCCTGGTCGTTGAGGACAAGCCGGCCATTTTCGAACAGATCAAGGACGGGCTGAAGCACACGCCCTGGACGATCCACGGCGCCGACCACCAGGCGCAGGCCCTGGACTTGTGCGCGAAGAAGCTGCCCGACCTGATCCTGGTCAGCCTCTCGCTGCCGGACGACTCGGCCTTTGCCCTGCTCCGGGCGCTGCGCGCGGCGCCCCGGACCAAGTACGTCCCCGTCTTCGCCATGGTCGTGAAGACCGAGCTGGACATCCAGGCCCAGGCCCAGCAGGTCGGGTTCACCGCCATCATCACCAAGCCGATCGACACCGTGGAACTGGAGGCGAAGGCCGCCAAGGCGATGAATCTGGACACCTCCAGCCGGTATTACCGGGTCGACGGCGACTTCGTCATCATGAGCCTGCCGGAGAATTGCTCGTCGTCGGTGCTGGCCGAGGCGGCCCACTACCTGAAAACGAAGTTTTCCGACGGCGTCGACGCCGGCCACAACCGGGCGATCATCGACATCCACGCCGTCCGCTCGCTCCACATGGGCGTGATCAAGCTGCTCCTGCAGGCCATGCAGACGGCGCGCGAACTGGCGATGCACTTTGCGCTCGTCGGCAACGCGCAGCTCATGACCGAGTGCAAGGGTTTCGAGGACACGCGCACCTGGCAGTTTCACGGCACCGTGGACGAGGCCAAGGCGGCGATGGCCAAGGAACTCGTCGGCGCCTGACGCCCCGCCATGGCGCTGCCGGCTCAGGCCGTCGACCAGCTGGAGGAGGCGGCCAACCGCCTGGCCGGCGAGATCGTGCTGGCGGCCCCGGGGGGCGATGACGGGCTCATCCCTGCCTATAGTCTTCTGTCCGAGCTGTCGGAGCTGACGGCGGGCGAGACGGCCCTGGCCGGTCCGATCGGCGCCGCCCGGAGCGCGCTCGACCGGCGGCTGGACGCGGGCCAGCCCTTCGACGCCGAAACCCTGGGCCTGCTGCTGCGCACCGTGGAATGGCTGCAAAAAGCCGTGACCGCGCTGCGCGCCGGCGCGACCATTCCCATCCCGGATCACCCCAGCGACCCCAGCCCCGGCCCCGGCCCGGCGAAGCAAAGCGAAGCCGGCCCTGCCCCGGCAAAGCGAAGCGAAGCCTGGGACGAAACCGACCCCGCCGACGAACTCCTGCATTTCGACCTCGAAGGCAACCGCGAGCTCTTCACCGAATTCCACGCCGAGACCGGCGAGCATCTGGCCCACATTGAGGCGGGCGCGCTCAAGCTCGAGAACTCTCCCGACGACCTCGAGGCGCTGAACGCCGTCTTCCGCTCCTTTCACACCATCAAGGGCAACGCTGGCTTCCTGGGCCTCAAGCCCATGAACCTGCTGGCCCACGAGATCGAAACCCTCCTCGACTTCGCCCGCAATCGCGAGCTGACGCTGGGTCCGGCGGTCGTTGCCCAAATCCTGCGCGGCCGCGACGCCTTGGAAGCGTTCAACCAGCAAGTGGGCGTGGCGCTCGAACGCGGCGTGGCGCCGACCGAGCTGGTTCCGGTCAGCGGGCTGATCGCGACTGTCCGGGCGCTGGTGGAGTCGCGCGGCGCCTTGGCCGACGTGGCGCACATCGCCCGCCCGCGTTCCGCCGAGGGGGGGGAGCCCGGCGCCGAGAAGCCGGCCCCGAATGGGAAAGCCCGCGGGGAGGGCGCCGCGGCGACGGTGCGCGTCAGCATCGATAAGCTGGATACCCTGATGGATGTCGTGGGCGAGCTGGTCATCGTCCACAGCCAGCTGGCCGAGACGGCGCGCCGCTTCGGCGTCGCCGCCCCGCCGCTGCCCGGCAACGTGGGACAGCTCAGCCGCATCACCAAGGAGCTGCAGGGGACCGCCATGGCGCTGCGCATGATTCCCATCCAGCCGACCTTCCAGAAGATGGAGCGGCTGGCGCGGGATCTGGCGCGCGAGTGCCGCAAGTCCGTGGCCTTCACGACCCAGGGCGGCGAAACCGAGCTGGACCGGACGATGGTCGAGGAAATCGCCGATCCGCTCGTTCACATGGTCCGCAATGCGCTCGACCATGGGCTGGAGCCCGAAACCGAGCGGGTGGCCAAGGGCAAGCCGGCGATGGGCGTGGTGGAGCTGCGCGCCCTCCATCAGGGCGGCCAGATCCTCATCGAGCTGCAGGACGATGGGCGCGGGCTCGATCCGGAGCGCATCCTGGCCAAGGCGCGGCGCCAGGGGCTGGTGCCCGAGGGGCCGCCGCCGCCGGTGGAGCAGATCTACCAGTTCATTTTTCTGCCCGGATTTTCCACCGCCGACAAGGTCACCTCGCTTTCCGGCCGCGGCGTCGGCATGGACGTCGTGAAGCGCAACGTCGAGCGGCTGCGCGGCAAGATCGAGATCGCCTCGACGCTGGGCAAGGGCACGACCTTCACGATCCGCCTGCCGCTGACCATGGCCATCATCGACGGCCTGGTCGTGCGCGTGGGCGACGATCGCTTCATTCTTCCGACGACCTCGGTACAGCGCGCCCTCAAGCCCACCCGCCAGCAAGTCGTTTCGATCCAGGGCTGCGGCGAGGTGCTCGACCTCAACGGGCGTTTGCTGCCCCTGCACCGGCTGCACCGGCACTTCGGGATTCCCGCGCAGGCGCAGGACCCGTGGGACGGGATCCTGGTCGTGGTGGAAACCTCCGGCCGCTCCTACGCGCTTCTGGTCGACGAGATGATCAGCAAGCAGGAGGTGGTGATCAAGAACCTCGGCACCTTCATGTCCCATCTGACGGGGGCGTCGGGCGTGGCGGGCGGAGCGATTCTGGGCGACGGCCACATTGCGCTGATCCTGGACCCGGCCGTGCTCCTGCAGGCGGCATAGCCCGCTAGGGTGTCGGCCTGGTTTACACATTCGCGGGCTGCCGCCTTCCGCAGCATCGAACCCAGTACAACCTAAGATATTGGGGCTCAGAGCCCTTCTGCAATACTCGGGAAAAGCTCCCGGTTCCCTGGCACACGGCGTGCACGAATTGAGGCATGAGTTTTTCCCGCACTCACCGGCTTTTCCTTTGTGCCGCGCTTGTCGTTGCCGCCCGGGCGCACGCGCAATTGTCAGATGCGTCCCCGTCCGGCGGAGCCGGCGTCACGGTTCCCTATGAGACCTACAATGCCGTCTTCAATGCATTGTATGGCTTTGGCAGCGCCACCTCTAGCCTTTCCGGCAACCAGCTCATCCCACCGGCCGTCGGCCAATCGTTTACCGGGTCTTCCTCCGCCACCGTAACGGCGGGACTGGATCCGGTGGTCAGCTCGTCAGCAGGGATCGATGTGACGGCGAATGATGCCGGCGCTGTGAACCTCACCGACAACTCGTTCGCCAGCCTTCAATATCAGTTCCAGATCGAGGGAGCTCCTTCCGCGGACGTGGCGGTGGGGCTATCCGCGTTGCTGTCCTTTGCCGAGGACGACAACGGAACTCCTAATGGCTCGGACGGCGCCGCTTATGGCGCGTCGGTCTTTTTCCAGATCTTCGACAACGACATCAATGACGCCTGGTCGGGTGAAGTCGATCCCGGGAGCCCGACATTGTGGTCCGATTCCACTTCGGCCAATCCCTTCAGCGGCACGATCGACACGACGCTCGATCTCGCGACAGACACAATCTATAATGTATATATCAGCACCGACGCGGTGATCTATAGTCTGCCCGACAGTCCCACGCCCGGAGACTATTCGCTGACCGCCACGGTGGATCCGCTCTTCACCGCGCCCACCGGCTACACCATCGATTTCAGCCCCAATCTGGTGCCGCTGCAGGGCAGCGTGCCCGATGCCGCCGACACGATGGTGCTGGCGGCGATTTCCGCCGCTTCCCTGCTGCTTCTCGGTCGGGGCCGGTTGCGCCGCTTCGCCGCGGATGGGAATTAGGCCGCGGCGACGGTCATCTTCCGAACGGTGTCGGCGGCGACGACGCGGTCGATGTCGAGCAGCGTCTTGACGCCGCCCTTCACCTTGGCGAGGCCAAGGATGTAATCGGTCGAGACGTGGCCGCCGAATTCGGGCGTCGGCTCGATCTCGGCGGCGGAGAGGGTGACGACCTCCTCGACGCGGTCGACGATCAGGCCCATCTGGACCGCCTGTTCGGCGGCGCCCAGCTTGACGTGGACGACCACGATGCAGGTGCGGTCGGCGAATTCGGCGGGGAAGCCGAACTTGACCCGCAGATCGACCACCGGGATGACGCGGCCGCGCAGGTTGATCACGCCCTTGACGAATTCGGGCATCTGCGGGACGGAGGTGATCTTCTGCATCCGGATGATCTCGCGGACGCGCAGGACGGGCACGCCGTACTCTTCGGTTCCGAGTCCGACGGTGAGGTATTTTCCGGGAGTGGCGGTGGAGGGCATGGCGGGGAGGGAAATCAAATGTAGACGAGCAGGCGCTGGTTGATGGGAGTGACTTCGTTGTGGCTGCGGATCTTGGCGATGATGGCCGGGCCCAGGGTCTGGCCTTCGCCGACCAGCAGCAGCCCGTGGGGGCTGTAAATCCCCGAGGCCAGCATCATGCCGGGCTCCAGTTCCTCGAGCATCACCTCGCTCACGTGGCGCGGCAGGTTGACCAGGTGCGTGACCTTGAGGAACAGGCGCACCGCCTCGGGATCGTAGGCGGATCCGGCCTGGGCCAGGACGGCTTCGCTGGCCGCCGCCTTGGGCAGGCCGGAGCCGACGAAGCCGGCGGCCACCGCCAGGCACCGTGCCGTCCAGGGAATTTCCTTGCCGGAAAGACCGTCCGGGAAGCCGGTGCCGTCGAAACGCTCGTGGTGCGCCCGGATCGTCTCTCCGACTTCGGGGGCGGTGTCGACCAGGGCGGCGAGAGTCTGGCTGTAAATGGGA
>DASRSH010000085.1:0-29578 GCA_035656575.1 Opitutaceae bacterium | reverse complement strand
CGTGACGGCATAGTGGCCCGCATTCGTGGCGGCGGCGCCTGTGATGGCGTAGCCGGGCAGCGTGGCGCCCGCGATGGGAAGCCCGTTTTCGGTCCACTGATAGGTGAACGGTCCCTGCCCTTGCACCGTGACGGAAAGGATGGTGGCCCCCCCCACGGGGATTTGTTCGTCGGAGGACTGGCTGGCAATGGAGGGGGCCGCCGCAGCGCTGACGCTCACCGCGGCCGCGCTGCTGGTGACGCTGCCGGCGATGTTCGTCGCCACGACGGTGTAAGTGCCGGCGTTGGCCGGCGTGGCGCCATAGAGGCCATAGGTGGAGCCGTTGGCATTCGCGATGGGCTCGCCGTTCAGGTACCATTGATACGTGGGCGCCGGCTGGCCCGTGGCGGTCACGGAAAGGTCAAACGCGGCGCCGTAGCCCACGGAAACGGGCTGCGGCTGGACCGTGATCGCCGGGGCGACGGGCGGCGATACGGTGATGGCCGCCGCCGCGCTCGTGATGGTGCCGGCGGAATTGGTGACGGCCACCGTATAGCTGCCGGAATTGGCCGGGCTGACGGCCGTGATCGAATACGTGCTCGCGATGGCGCCGGCGATCGCGGAGCCGTTGAAGTACCATTGGTAAAACGGAGGGGGGCCGCCGGTGGCCGTGACCGACAGGGTCAGCGCGCTTCCGTCCGCGACGGTCTGGCTCAGCGGCTGCGTGGTGATGGCTGGGGCGGCATCCGGCAGCACGGTGACCGTGAGGGTATTGCTTTCCGCCTGTGCCACGCCGTTCGAGACGACGACGACATAGGTGCCGGCGTCGGCGGCCGAGGCCGCTGCCACGCTGTAGTAGCTGTTCGTCGCGCCGGCGATCGGAACATTGTTCTTCTCCCAATAGTAGGTGTAGTTGCCGCCGCCATTCAGGGAGATTTCGGCGTCCAGCGAAAATGGCTGGCCGACATAAACCTGAAGGGAACCGGGAGCCGTGCCGACCGCGGCTGACGGAATCACGCTGAGAAGGGCGCCGGAACTGGTCACCGATCCGGTCGAATCGGAAACGACCACATAATAGTACCCCGCGTCGGGCGCCAGGGCGACGATGCTGTACGCGGCCTGTGTCGCCCCCAAGATGGGCGTGCCGGAGCCGACCGGCCCGAAAAACCATTGATAGGACAACGTCCCCGTTCCCGTGGCGGCGACCGAAAACTGCGCGGACGTTCCTGAAACGGCCTGCACGCCCTGGGGTTGCGTCGTGATCGTGGGGGCGGCAGCGGAAACCCCTGCAAGGCAGAGCACTGCAGCGACGAGGCTCGCCAGCCGGAATGGGCGAATCGATAGCAAGCACGCAGGTTAGCGGTCCCGGCCCTAACCAAGCAAGAAAAAGCAAACGATTGTCAGCAGGGGAAGGCTAGCGTGTGGAAAAGCGGCGAAAGATCCGCGCATAGCTGCCGTCATCGCGGTTGAGCGACCAATAGGATAGCCAGCAGATCCAGGGCTGCTTTCGCGCCCAGGCGCAGACCGCCGTCGCGTCGCCCGTGGTGAAGTACTGGCCCAATTCGTCGTTGGCTCCGATCATGGGCGTCAGCCCGAACGCCAATTTGGGCGCCCACTTCGTGCATTGCGCATGAGCCCGCTGCGCGGCGCGAATGCCCAGGGCGCCCATGGCATCGCCATTGGCGAGAAAGCGCGGCGCGTAGTCCATGATCATCAGGTTCACGGCGGCGATGCGGACTCCCTTCCCGGCGGCGTCCTGCAGCAGGGACAGGCTGTCCGGGGAAAGCCCATCGGGCTCCACGGGCAGCGTGAACGTGATCCGCAGATCCGGGTGCCGCGCTTGCAGGGCGGCAAGCGCCCGGTTGCGGCGCTCGTTCGCCGCGCGGTTCGCCAAGGCGTCTCCTTCCACATCCAGGTCCATCCAGGTCAGCCGATAGCGGTCGATCACCGTTTCGTAGTTCGATTCGAGGGCGGGTGCGTCGGCGGCGGTGAGGGCGAGCTCCTGGCCGCCCTCGCCGCCAAATGAAATCGCGATGTCGCCTCCCTTGGCGCGCAGACGGGCGATCTCCCCGTCCAGCCGCTGCAGGAACGCCGCGCCGTCGGAGCCGGCGGCCTCATTGGCCAGGGGGTACTTTCCGTCCCAGGCCGCGTTTCCATCGGGCCCCGCGATGATGAACGCCAGGACCAGGTGCAGCTCCGACAGGACGGCCGGCTGGCGGCTGCCGAGATAGCGGTACGGGGCAAACACGCGCGCAGGCCACCCCGCCTGCGCCGGGGGGAGAGCCAGGAGAAGGACTGCGGCGACCGCCGCCGCGAGCGCCGGGCGTTTTTTGATGACGGGCGCGGTAATTCCCAGAACTATATACCTTCAGACGATGGACGATCAAATCCCGCCGACACCCGCGTACCGCAGCATGCTGTGGCGCCAGACGATTGTGGACTGGACCCTGCTGATTGTCGGGATCACCCAGGTGCTCTGGCTCGCGCTCGCGTTATCCGCGACGGCCTGGTTCATCAAATCCCTGGCGGGAATGATCTTCATCGCGACGCTCGCGTTTGTGCTCGTCGCGCTGTTCTTTCCCCGGCTGCGGCTGCGCTGGCGCCTGGGAGCGATCATGGCGTTCCTGGGGGGCAACATCACCACCGGCCTCATGTACGCCGGCCCCAACCCGGGCAATACGAGCCTGATCTGCCTGGCCGTGCTCTTCATCACGCTTTTCTGGGGGCTGCGCGCGGGGCTGATCGCGCTCGCCGCGCTGATTGGCGAGCTGGCCCTGACCGGCGCGGGCTGGCGGGCGGGGATCTTTCCTCCGGGGGGCGTGGGGCCGGATATGGACCCCCGGCATCTGGCGACCTGGATTCGCGGGGCGATGGCGGTGGCCAATGGCGCCGTGGCGATCGCGCTCGTCATCAGCATCGTCGTCCGCGAACTCTCCCACGCCGCCAAGGAAGCCTCGGCGGCCCTCGACCGGGAAAAGCAGAGCGAAACGCGCTACGCCGACCTGTTCGAGCGGCTGCCCCTGGGCGTGTACCGGACAACCGCCGACGGCCGCATCCTGGCCGCCAACCCCGCGTTTGTCGCCATGCTGGGCTTTGACCGGGTGGAGGAGCTGACGGCGATCAACCTCGAGTCCAAGGAGTATTTTCCCGACTATAACCGCGCCGAGTTCCGCGCGCGCCTTGAGCGCGAAGGGGAGATCCGGGGCGAGGAGACCGAGTGGCGCCGCCGCGACGGCTCGGTCATCCACTGGCGGGAGAACGCCCGGGCCATTCGCGACGCTTCCGGCAAGCTCCTGTACTATGAGGGCACGGTGGAGGACTTCACGGAGCGCAAGGCGCTCGAGGAGCGGCTGCGGCAGGCGCAGCGCCTGGAGGCGATCGGCACGCTCGCCGGCGGCGTGGCGCACGACCTCAACAATATCCTCACGCCGATGCTGATGGCCAGCGAACTGCTGGAGATGAAGGAGCCGGCCGCCGACCATGAGCTGGCGACCCTCATCAAGAACGGCGCCAAGCGGGGGACGGACATCATCCGCAAGCTCTTCGCCTTTGGGCGGGGATCGGACGGCGGCGGCGCCGCGGCGGTGGATCCCGTGCACCTCCTGAAGGAGATCGGCGCGATCATGCGCGCGACTTTCCCCCGCAATATCGAGATCGTCGAACAGTACCCCCCGAGCCTGCCGCTCGCCTCGGCCGACGCGACGCAGCTTTACCAGGTGGTCATGAACCTGTGCGTGAACGCCCGGGACGCGATGAGCGAGGGAGGCCGCCTGACCCTCGGCGCCGGCACGGCCGAACCGGATGGCAATCTGATCTTTCTTTCGGTCGAGGACACGGGCAACGGCATCGCGCCCGAAATCCGCGAGCGCATCTTCGATCCGTTTTTCACCACCAAGGAGCCCGGGCGCGGAACGGGCCTGGGCCTGTGGTCCGCCTACAGCCTGGTCAAGGCCCACGGCGGGTACATCACCGTCGACAGCCCGCCCGGCCGGGGAGCCACCTTCAAGGTCTTCCTTCGGCCCGCCCCCTCCCCCGCGGAAATGATCCGGGCCGGAGCCGAAGGGGCCCGCCGCGGCGGCTCCGGCCAGACCATCCTGGTGGTCGACGACGAGCCGGCGATCCTCGCCGCGACGCAAAGGGTGCTCGAGCGGGCCGGCTACACGGTGCTCACCGCGGCCGGCGGCGCCGAAGCCGAACGCGTGGCGGCCGAGCAGCGCGACGCGATCCGGCTGGTCATCACCGACCTGATGATGCCCGAGATGGACGGCATCACGCTGGTGTCCCGCCTGCGCCGCCTGCTGCCGCCGGTCAAGTACATCGGCGTCTCCGGCCTCGACCCGAACCAGCGCGCGGAGTCGCTCGCGCAGGCGGGCTTCGCCGAGATGCTGGCCAAGCCGTACGAATTGGCGGCATTGACAGCCGCGGTGAACCGCGCCCTGGAATAAGGCATGGCAAATTCGTACATCCCGGCCCCCGATCGTTATGCGTCCATGACCTACAACCGGTGCGGGAGGAGCGGGCTCAAGCTGCCCGCCCTGTCGCTCGGGCTGTGGCATAATTTCGGGGGCGAGGCCCCGAGCGCGGAGGCGCGGGCGATGTGCCGCCGGGCCTTCGACCTGGGGATCACCCATTTCGACCTGGCGAACAACTACGGCCCGCCGGCCGGCTCGGCGGAGACGAATTTCGGCGCGATCCTGCGCACGGATTTCGCCGGCCTGCGCGACGAGCTGATCATCTCGACCAAGGCCGGCTACGGCATGTGGAGCGGCCCGTACGGCGAATGGGGCAGCCGCAAGTACCTGCTCGCCAGCCTCGATCAGAGCCTGAAGCGACTGGGCCTCGACTACGTCGACATCTTCTACTCGCACCGCTTCGATCCCGACACGCCGCTGGAGGAGACGATGGGCGCGCTCGATCAGGCGCTGCGCAGCGGCAAGGCGCTTTACGTCGGCATCTCCTCGTACAACAGCCGCCGCACCCGGGAAGCGAGCGCCCTCCTGCGCCAGTTTGGGCACCGCTGTCTCATCCACCAGCCGAGTTATTCCATGCTGAACCGGTGGATCGAGCGTGACCACCTGCTGGATACGCTGGCGGACGAGGGCATCGGCTGCATCGCCTTTTCGCCGCTGGCGCAGGGGATGCTGAGCGACAAGTACCTGTCCGGCCGGCCGGCCGGCAGCCGCGTGCAGGCCCAAAGCTCCCTCAGCGCCGATCTGCTCACCCCGGAAAACCTCGCCAACATCCGCGCGCTGAACGCCGTCGCCCAGGCGCGGGGGCAGTCCCTGGCCCAGATGGCGATCGCCTGGGTGCTGCGCGATCCGCGCGTGACCTCCGCGCTCATCGGCGCGAGCCGGGTGTCCCAGATCGAGGATTGTGTCGCCGCCCTGCGGGGCCCCGGCTTCACCACCGACGAACTGGCCCGGATCGACCGCCATGCGCAGGACGGCGGCATTAACCTGTGGGCCGCCTCCAGCGCGGGCTAGGCTCCGGCCCGCTCACCACCAGCCGCGGGCCGCCGCGGCGCGCAGCGCGTCCTCCAGCGGAGGCAGCTCGGGATGCCATTGCCGCTCCCATTCGAGGCTGACGGCGTGGGCGTAACCGTCGCGCTGGAGGGCCGCGCGCAGCGGGCCCATCGGAAACTCGCCCTGGCCCGGCAGGACGTAGGTGTACGGAAACCGCCCCGACGGGCGGCTCACGCTGTCTTTGACGTGGATATGCGCGACCTGGGCCGCAATCTCCGGCCACAGCTCGTGGGGCGGCACGCCGCTTGCCCGCCAGGTGTGATGCGTGTCCCACAGCAGCCGGGCCCCCCCGGCTTCCGCGCCGAACTGCCGGATCCGCTCGCCGGAGAGGAGGCTGTCGTGGGTCTCGACAATGACATCCACGTTCCAGCCGCGCTCGCGCCGGAGCCCGCGCCACCAGCGCAGCGTCTCCGCCGCCAGCGAAACGGCGCCGGGATCCGAAGGGTCGCCGCCGTCGAACACCCGCAGCCAGGGTACGCCCAGCGCCTCGGCCCAGGGCGCGAACGCCAGCAGGGCCGCGCGATCCTCCGCGCCCGGCCGGACGAGCCGGAAAGACGTGGCGAGCACCAGGACCAGGACCCGGCGGTGGGCGCCGAGCGTCCGGCGCAGGTCCTCCGGGCCGCTGCGGGCAAAAAGCGCCGGCAGATCCGTCGTCCCTTCCAGCGTGCGCAGCTCGACCGCGTCGACGCCGTGGCGCGCCGCCAGCCCGAGCGCGTCCTCCAGCGGCAACTCGGGGCATCCCAGGGTCGAGAAGGCGCGTCTCATGCCGGCGGGCATCCGCAAGGGGGTCACACGAGCGCGCCGACCTCGAGCCACGCTTTTTTCCGCGAAGACTCCAGGCCGAGTTCGGCCAGCTGGACCCCCTTGGCCCCCTCCAGCAGCGTCCACCGGAAAGGCGCGTCGCTCACCACGTGCTTCAGGAAAAGCTCCCACTGCGCCTTGAAGGCGTTGTCGCAGGCCGCGCCCTCCGGGAGCTTTTCCCATTGCCGGTAAAAGTCGATGGGCTGGGGGAGGTCCGGATTCCACACCGCCCGCGGAGTATGCCCGGCGCTCTGGACCCAGCAGTCGCGCAGCCCGGCCACCGCGGAGCCGTGGGTCCCGTCGACCAGCAGGGTGAGCAGATCGTCCCGCCGCACCCGCGTGCACCACGAGCTGTTGAACTGGATCAGCAGCCCCTGCTCGGTGCGGAGGGTGGCGTACGCCGCGTCGTCGGCGGTGCAGGCGTAGATCCGGCCGCTTTCGTCCACCCGCTCCGGGATGTGAGTGGCGCAGACGCAGGAGATCGCCGCGACGTTGCCGAAGAGGTTGTCGATGACATACCGCCAGTGGCTGAGCATGTCCTGGGCGATGCCGCCGCCGTCCTCGCGGCGGTAGTTCCAGGACGGCCGCTGCGCCGGCTGGTCCTTGCCGTCGAAGACCCAGTATCCGAATTCGCCCCGCACGGACAGGATTCGCCCGAAGAAGCCCGAGTCGATCAGCGACCTGAGCTTGAGCAGGCCGGGCAGCCACAGCTTGTCCTGGACGACGCCGTTCTTGAGGCCCGCGGCGCGGCACCGCTGGTACAGCGCCACCGCCGTCGCGGTGTCCAGGGCGACGGGCTTTTCGCAATAGATCGCCTTGCCCGCGGCGACGGCCTGCAGCACGGCTTCGGCGCGGCGGTCCGTGGACTGGGCGTCGAAATAGATCCGGTTGAACGGATCCCCCAAAGCCGCGCCCAGATCGGTCGTGAACCGCGTGAGCCCGTGGGCGTCGGCCAGGGCCTTGAGCTTGTCCGGATTGCGCCCGACGAGAATCGGCTCCGGCATGAGCACCTGTCCGTCCTCGAGCGGGAGCCCCCCCTGCTGCCGGAGGGCGAGAATCGACCGGACGAGGTGCTGGTTCGTCCCCATCCGGCCGGTGACTCCGTTCATGATGATGCCGATGCGTTGCGGATTCATGGAGAGGGACATCAGACCTGCGACCGGTAGGCCTGCGTGATGCGCTCGAGAAACTGCGCTTGGTCCTGCGCCCACAGGCGCCGGGAAAAAATCTCGACCTCGATGAAGCCGGCGAAGCCCGCCGCCTCGACCCAGCCCCGGATCTCGCGGATGGGGATGCAGCCTTCACCCATGAGGCCCCGGTCCTCCAGCAGGTCCACCGTCGGCAAAAGCCAGTCGCAGACGTGGAAGGCAAACAGCCGGCCTTCGCGCCCGCAGGCCGCGATTTCCGGCTGCAGGTTCTCGTCCCACCACGTGTGGTAGACATCGACCGCCACGCCCGCCCAGGGCGACGCCAGCCGCCGGCACATCTCCCGCGCCTGGGCCACCGTGTTCACGGCGCTGCGGTCCCCGGCGTACATGGGGTGGAGCGGCTCGACGGCCAGCCGGACCCGGGCGGCGGCCGCGTGCGGCAGCACGGCGGCGATGCCGTCGCAGATCTGGCGGCGCGACTCGGCCAGGGCCTGCCCGGGCTCCGCGCCGCAGACCAGGACGACGAGCGGGGCCCCCAGCGCGGCCGCCGCGTCGATGCAGCGCCGGTTGTCGTCGATCGCCTGCGCCCGGCGCTCCGCCGAGGCGGACGCGAAGAAGCCGCCGCGGCACAGCGACACCACCTCGAGCCCGTGGTCGCGGACCAGGCGGCCGGTGGCCGCCGGGCCCTCCGCCAGGAGCGCGTCGCGCCAGAGGGTGATGCCCTTGACGCCGGCGGCGGCGTAGCGCCGGGCCGCCTCCGCCGCCGGCCACGGTTTTGTCGTAATGGAATGGATACAGAGCCGGGAGGGGTCCGGCGGGTGGGCCGGCGGGCCGCCGGGTTCAGGCGGCGAAGAAGGTGTCATGCGGTGCGCGCGCGATCATCCGGCGCAGGAGCAGGGCCAGCTCGCGGGCGTGATAGTCGCCCCACAGGCAGGCCTCGCCGCAGGGGATCCGGCGCCCCCGCGGGACATGGTCCCAGCCGTTGGGGCGATGGTAAACCGCATGGAGCAGGAGCCCCTGGTGGCGCGGCGAAACCGCCAGGTAGGGTTCGCGCAGCAGCGTGCGGGCGACGGTGAGGCCGGCGGCCAGGTAGCGCGCCCCGTCCGCGGCGGGCCGGCGCGCGGACAGATGGCGGCCCAGCCGGATGAGGCCCTGCGCGGCGATGACCGCGGCGGAACTGTCGACGGGCTCGCGGTCGTTGAACGGATCCGCCGGGCGGTCCAGGTACCCGTCGAGCCGCGCGAGACCGGGCGCTCCGGTGTCCCAGTAGGGCACCCCGTCCGTCGGTGTCTGCGCGATGTAAAAGTCGGCCGCGGCCTGGGCGACCTCGCGGAATCGCCGCAGGGTCCGCTCCTTGCCTGCCGTCCCGCCGAATTCCCCCGCGGGGACGGTGGCGAGAAACTCCAGCTGCTCGGCGTACCCGCAGAGGATCCAGGCCAGGCCGCGCGTCCAGGTGGTGAACGGCGAGTACCCCTGCTGCGTGCTCGGGCAGCGGTAGGAGCCGTCGTTGACGTTGAAGATCGACTCGTGCGCGACCCGGCCGCGGACGTCGTAGGCGTCGCGGCCCGTGCCGAAATAGACGTTGAAGCGCGCGGTGGCTTCGGCGTGCTGCAGCAGGCGGTCGAGGAGCGAGACCCGCCGGCCGTTTTCGCCCGCCAGTTCGTGGCCCAGCCGGTGCGCCAGGGCGAGGCTGCGCAGGGACCGGATGGTGTCCGCGAACAGCGAGTGGGGGCCGTTGAAGGAGTAGATGAAGCCGAGGCCGCCGGGCAGCGCGGTCCAGCGGGACGCCTGGACGGCGCCCGAAACCTTGAGCGCCAGTTCATACAGCCGAACCTCTCCCGCCCCCACGCGCAGCCGGCCGGCCTGGGCCAGCCGGTGGAGATTGCCGTAGGTCGACACGATGTTGAAGCCGTGGTCATGGACCCCGAAGTCGCTCACGTGCGCGGGCATGTGCTGGAGCGTGCCTTCGCGGCCGATGGCCAGGGCCCGCCGGCTGCCCGTGGCGGCGAACTGCAGAATCGCCGATCCGAACCGGAATCCCTGCGTCCACTGGGTCCACTCCCGGCCCGTGTACCGCCCGGCGACCGTGACGACCGGCGCGCCCGGGCGCGTCTTCCAGCTCCGCTCCAGGGCGTCGATCTTCCCCGCAGAGATTGCGAAGAGCCGGTCCACGTCCCGGCCGAGGGCGGCGGGGGTCAGCGAGGCGTCGATGCGGAGCATGGGCGAAGGCGGGTCACAGGCGGCGCAGATGCGCGCCCCCGTCGATGTGAATCACCGATCCGGTCGAGAAGGGCAGCCGGCCCGCGAGGATCGCGCCCACCGCCAGGCCCACGTCCTCGCCCGTGCCCCAGCGGTTCTGGGGGACCAGGCCCCCGGCCATGAGCCGGTCGTATTTTCCCTTCACGCCCGCCGTCATGTCCGTCGCCATCACGCCCGGCCTCAGCTCGATCACCTGGATGTTCTCCCGGGCCAGGCGCGTCGCCCACAGGTGGGCGGCCATGGCGAGCCCCGCTTTGGAGATGCAGTAGTCCCCCCGGTCGGTGGAGGCCGTGTCGGCGGAGATCGACGTGACAAAAATCACCTTGAAGCCGCTGGCAATGGCGGGGCGGGGCCTGTCCTGGAGCCAATAGCGGACGACGGCCTGGGTCAGAAAGTACGGACCGCGCAGGTTGGTGCCCAGGACTTCGTCGAACGACGCCTCTGTGGCTTCGGTCAGGTCGGCCCGCACCCGCGGCGCGACGCCCGCGTTGTTCACCAGCGCGTCGATGCGGCCGAGGCCGGCCAGCGCCTCGGCGACCAGGCGCGCGCGGTCCGGCGCCCGGCCAATGTCGGCTTGGATGACGGGGAATTTCTGGCGCTTGGACCCCGCCGCCTTGCGGCAGAGGGCCGCGGTCTCCTCCGCCGCCCGCCGGTTGCCGCAAAAGTTCACGGCCACCGAACAGCCTTCCGCGGCCAGCCGCAGGGCGATGCCGCGGCCGAGGCCGCGGCTGGCGCCGGTGACAAGGATTGCCGGATGGGGAAGCATGACGCGCTCCAGTCTAATGCAATTTCGCCGCCGTCATGAGGATTTTATCGACCGCGCTGAGCACATTTTCGATTTTCGATATGGTTCCTGTACGGCCGCGGAAGGCGCCTCGTTCATGGCGCCCCGGCGGCCAGCATCTCCAGCTCCCTCATGCACAGGTAAAGTCCGCGCGGGACATGGAAGCACCCCTTCCATTTTCCCCCTTTGAGCGGCAGCAGCACCTCCCCGCGGCGGCTGAGGTAGCCGTACCATTCGCCGAACTTCGGATCGGGAAAATGGTTCCAGGCGTAGGCGTGGACGCGCTCGAACCACGGCAGGCACGACGGATGGCCCGTCAGGCGGTGGCCCTTGAGCAGGGCGATCAGCGTCTCGATGTGGACCCACCACAGTTTCTGGTCCCATTCCAATTGCTGCGGAGGGCGGCCCTTGGCGTCGAGAAAGTAGAAGATCCCGCCGTGCTCGCGATCCCAGCCGAATTCCAGCGTGCGCAGCGCGACCTCCACCGCCTTCGCCGCTAGCGCGCGGTCCTTGCGGCGCTCGGCGATGTCCAGGATGAACCACATGGCCTCGATGCCGTGGCCGGGATTGATCAGGCGCCCGTCGAACCCCTCCAGCTCGCGGCCGTCCGGGGCCACGTGCTCCCGCAGGACGCCCCGTTCCGGATCCAGAAACAAGGTGAACACCTCGGCGATGCACGCGTCCAGCGTCCGTTCGAAGGCGGCCGGCTCGAGCAGCCCTTCCAACTCGGCCGTGACGTTGGCCAGGATCATCGGCAGCGCCAGCGAGATCATGGGCCGCGTGCCCGGCACGGCTTTGGCATACGGGCCCTTGGGGTTGCCCCGCCGGGCCAGGATGTTGCCGTAGGCCTGCCGCGCCATCCCTTCAGCCGCCGCCTTCGCCGCCGGGTCGTCGCCCACCGCCTGGGCGAACTGGCCGAAGCCGATGGCGGCGAAGCAATCCGAGAAGATGTTGTACGGCTGAACGAGCGGGCAGCCTTCCCGGGTCAGGCTGAAATACCAGTTGCCGTGTTCATCGCGCCCATGCCGCGTCAAGAAGTCCGCGCCGTGACGGGCGACCTTCAGCCACGCCTCGCGGCGCTCGAGCCGGTTGTGGAGCATCGAGAAGGTCCACACCTGGCGCGCCTGCAGCCAGATGAACTTGTCCGTGTCGTAAACCGCGCCGTCGCGGCCGAGACAGGTGAAATACCCGCCGCACTCCCGGTCGAGGGAATGCTTCTCCCAAAAGGGAATGACGTCGCCGAGGAGCGCGGCGCGGTAGTGCCGGGCCAGTCCGGAAAAGTCGAGGCCCGCCGTCATGCCGCCTCTTCCTTCTGCTCGGGCCGCGCGCCCAGCCACGCGAGCAGGCCTCCGATGCTCGCGGTGAAGCCGGCGACCGCGCAGATGATCCCCGCGTGGCCCGCGCTGCTGGCGGGGATGAGCAGCAGCAGGACCGCCAGGCCGAGAAAGATGCCGAACGCGCCGACGATCCGCAGCTGGCGGCCGTCGTTGCCCACGCCGATCTCCGCGGCAAAATCGACCGGGCGGTCGCGCCGGCTGAAGAATTCCCGTTCGCGCGCGAGCGCGTCCCCGTCGGGCGCCACCAGGGCGCGCACGAGGAGAAAGGTGGCGGCGCTCACGGCCATGACCGTGCCCACTTGGCTCTGGAAAAGCCACGGTTTTGCGGCCGAAACCAGCGGCGCCAGATAAATCGTGAGGGAGACGGCGAAGCCCACGATGATCGAGATCAGCGGAGCGGCCGTTGGCACCCGCCGCACGAACAGCCCCAGCACCAGGGGCACGGAGAGCGGAGCGGCGAGGGTCGCCATCACATCGATGAGGATATTGAAGATCCCGCCCTGTCCGAACCGCGCCATGGCGGTGCTGCAGCCGATGACCGCGGCGGCGCACGCGAACGTGATCAGCTTGGCGAGGATCAGCCGCGGATATCCTTCCAGGGGCGTGACCTTGAGCTTCCGACAGGCCGCGGGATAGACGTTTTGGGTGATGTTTCCCGCCAGGGAATTCAGGCCGACGTCCAGGGCGCTCATCGTGGCGGCGCACATGCCGACGAGGACGAGGCCCACCAGCCCCGCGGGCAGGAAATGCATGGCAATGGCGGCGTACGCGCCTTCGACGGGCTTGGGCAGCGGCATCGCCCTCACCTGGTCCGCGATGAGCAGGCGCGCGGCCATGGGGGGAATGAACCAGATGAACAGCCCGAGCGAGAACAGGCCGCCCGCCAGGGCCGCGGCCCGCCGGGCGCCGGCGCCGTCCTTGGCGCTGAGAAACCGCCCGGCGATGTTCGGATCGTTGGCGCCCAGGATGTTGTTGCCGTACCAGGCGAAGAAGAACGTCCAGGTGAACCATCCCGGATTGATGCCTTTCATCGTGGCGACGACCGCCGTCGATTTGACCGGGGCGAAAGCCGGGGCGAGGCCGGCGTGCCGGATGGCGGCGAGCATGCCGCCCACCCCGCCCAGCGCGTGCAGGCAGATGACTGCAAGCAGCACGGTGACCGGAATAAGCACGAGCGCCTTGATGAAGTCGGCCGCGATCACCGCCCAGGCCCCGCTGATCCCCGCGTAGAACAGCACGACCAGGCCCAGCAGGACGATCGTGGCATAGATGTTCGTGCCGAGCAGGATCGAGGTGAAGATCGCGAGGCCGTAAAGCTGGATTCCCCCGTAGATGGGTCCGGTCAGCATGCCGAGGTAGGCGACCAGTTGTTCGATGCCGGCGCCGAAGCGCAGGCGGATGATGTCGACCGACGTGACGCACCGCAGCTGGCGGAACCATCCGGCGGTGAAGAGGGCGACCAGGAAGAGCGCCAGGGCGTTCGATCCCAGCATGAGCGGCAGGCTCCAGCCGGCCTGAAACGCCGCGCCCGCCGCCCCGGTGAACGTCCAGGCGCTGAATCCCCGCATGAACACGCTCCCGCCGATCATCCACCACGCCGCCATGCCGCCGGCGCGGAAGTAGTCGCTGGTGTCCTTGCTGAAGCGCCGGAAGACCCAGCCGACGATGATCAGGGTGAGGAAATAGCCGCCGATGACGGCAAAGACCGTCGGCTTGTCCTGCAGCGTGATGGCCCCCGTCATCGGCCGGCCTCTTCGCCCCAGCGCAGGGGTCCGCTGTGCCGGTTGCGGATCGCGTCCATCAGCTCCACGCGCTGCCGGCAATCCTCCAGCCGCGGGCGGAGGGCGCCCCCCGAGCGCACGGCGTTGAGGAACGACTCGGTTTCGGCGAGGATGCCGAGGCGGTCCACGGGTCCGGCGCCGCGGTCGGAAAATGAGCTGACGAGCCGGCCCTCCCGCACATGCTGCGCGGTCCCGTCGCCTTCCGTGGAAGGAGAGATCGGGATCGTGAGCGCCAGCGTTTGCGGCCCCGCGTCGATCCGCGCCGACTCCGCATTCGCGGAGGACACGGGCCGGATCTTCACGACGACCTGCGTGCCGCACGCGCACGCGGCGGAAATCGTGACGTCCATCGCCTCCCGGCCGCCGCGCGCCTGAGGCTCGAAGGCGAGCTCCGCCGTGCGGAACGGGCTTCGCGCCAGGACCAGCGCCCCGTCTACCGCATGGATGGCCGTGGTCGAAAAGTCCGGATCCCACCGCTCATGGCGGAGCATTTCATACTCGATCCGCGCCACCTCCTCGCGCGGGAAGGAGGCGTTCAGGATTTCCTGCGCCCGGCGCATCACCGGCATGTAGTGCCGGTTGAAGCCGACCTGCGCGCAGGCGCGGCCCTGTTCCCGCGCGGCGATCAGCCTTTCAAGCTCCGGCGGGGTCAGCCCGGGCGGCTTTTCCAGCAGCAGGGGGTAGCCCCGCTCCAGCACCGCGGCGGCGGCGGCGCAGGTTGCCGCCGGCGGCACCGCCAGAATGACCGCGTCGGGCTTTTCCGCGCCGAGCATCTCGGGCGCGTCCGCATAATGGCGGGCGAAGCCGAACGCAGTCCGGTACGCGCGCGCGCGCGCCGGATCGCTGTCGCAGCATGCGGCCAGCGTCACGTCGGGATATGAGGCGGCCAGCTTTCGCTGGGCCGGCCCATGGCAGAGCTGGGCAAAACTGCCGCAGCCTATCATGCAGACCTTCACGCGGAGAGGGAGGGGACAGCGATCATACACCCGAGGCGCCCCGGGTCATGAGGATTTTCCCGGCGACAGGCAGCACATTTTCGACATAGTTCCGCGTTGCGATGCATCACTTCCGTTCGCTGCTCATCGACCGCGCGGACATTCGCATGCGCGGCCTGCGCATCATGACCTTCGCCCTGCACCGGCATTTGCCGAAGCACCTCACGATCGAGTCCCATCGCCATCGCTGGAGCCAGGTCATCCTTTATTTGAGCGGGCAGGGGCGGCAGCTCTTCCGCACCGGGGCCGCCGAGATCAAGGCCGGCGCGCTGGTGGTGCTGCCGCCGGGCGCCGCGCACGGCTTTCAGCGCACGGCCGAGCGGCCCCCTCTCTGCCTGATGATCGACTTTCGGCTGCGGGGCGAGCGGCTGCATCCCGTGGCGGTGCGCCAGTTGAACCGCTCGGAGCTGCTGCAGATCCGCCAGAACCTGGCGCGCCTGCTCAACCTCCAGGCCGGCGCCGGCGGCATCCTGCGCTGGGAGAGCGCGACGGTGATTCTGCAGCTTCTCATCACCATGCTCCGCGCGGCGGACTGGCTGGAGCGCCCGCGCCCCCCGGCGGGAGCCGGCAAAGGGCAGGCCATCCACCGCCTGCTGGCGCAGATCGATCCGACGGCCGCCCTCGGAAACATCGTGCGGCGCAGCGGCTATCACCGTGATCACCTCAATCGCCTGCTCAAGAAGGAGACCGGCCTGACCCTCGGCCAGATCCGGGCGCAGCAGCGCCTCACCCAGGCCAAGGAGCTGCTGTCCCGCGGCGTCCAGGTCGGCAGCGCGGCGGCGATGGTCGGGCTGCCCGACCAGAGCTATTTTGCGCGCTGGTTTCGGCGCCAGACCGGGCAGGCCCCGTCGCAGTGGAGCCGCCGCGCCCTCCACTAGCGGCCCCCATGCTGCCCGAAAATCGCCGCAATCTTGAGGGAGACGCCGGCTGATCCGGGCGAAGATTCCCCTTACCGGCGCCTCCGATCACGGCTGCGCGCCGCCCATGTCGGGAATGTGCTGGGGGGCGCCGATTTTGTCCTCACGCTCCGGCCTCAGGGCGGCTAGGCTAGGAATCCCCGCTCATGACCATTTCCCAAGTGGCGGCGACGCTCTACACCGTGCGCGCCTCGTGCCAGACTGCCGCGGACCTGGCGGCGACCGTCAGGAAGCTCCGGGAGATCGGATATGCCGCCGTGCAGCTGAGCGGGCTGGGTCCGATTCCCGTGGAAGAGGTCGCGCGGATCGTGGCGGGCGAGGGCCTGACGGTGTGCGCCACCCATGAGCCGGCGGCGGACATTCTCGACCGCCCGCAGCAGGCCATTGACCGGCTCAAGCAGCTGAACTGCTCGCTGACCGCCTACCCTTACCCGCAGGGCGTCGATTTCACGGACGCCCGCAGCGTCGCGTCGCTGGCGGCCCGGCTGGATGCGGCGGGGGCCCAGTTTCGGGCGGCAGGCCTGACGCTGGGCTATCACAACCACGGCCTCGAATTCATCCGCTTTCAAGGCGCCACCGTGCTGGATTACCTCTTTGGCCACACCGACCCGAAGAACCTGGTTGCCGAACTCGACACCTATTGGGTTCAATTCGGAGGCGGCGACTGCGTGGAGTGGTGCCGAAGGCTCCCAGGGCGGCTGCCGTTCATCCACCTCAAGGACTACGCCATGACCGCCGCGCACAAGCCCGTCGATTGCGAGATCGGGCAAGGGAATCTCCCCTTTCGGCGCATCATCGACGCAGCCGAACGTTCCGGCTGCCGCTGGTTCATCGTCGAGCAAGACACCTGCCCCGCCGATCCCTTCGAGTCCCTCCGCTCCAGTTACAACGCAATCAAGTCCAACCTGGCAGCCTAGCTCAATGCAAGGGGTCACGTACCAAATCTCAACAAACCCCAGGTCCTCCCCACCCGGGCAGACCGTTCCGCCCAAATTGTTGGGATTTGGTACATGACCCCTTCCTTCGGCCTGTGCGCGGTGGGAAGGGGTCACGTACCAAATCCCAACATTCTGAACCTGGCCGCCATCCCGGCAGCGCGTTCTGCTCGAGGTGTTGAGATTTGGTACATGACCCCTTTGCGCGGTCTGATATGAGGGCGCTCAGCGTAGTTTTTCCGGGCGTCAGGAGGGTGGAGCTGCGGGCGCAGGCTCGACCGAGCGTTGGGGCCGGCGCTGTGCTGGTGCGGGCGGAACACACCCTGATCAGCCCTGGGTCGGAGCTGGCGCTGTATGAAGGCACGCATTCGGCGCTCAATGACCCGGAGAACCTGTTCGCGAAATATCCCCACCAGCCCGGATATGCGGCGGTGGGCCGGGTCGAGGAGTCCGGCGCGTCCGTGGCCGCCCCGGCCCCGGGCGAGCGGATCCTTTTCCTGGGGCGGCACGAGACCTGGTCGGTGCTCCAGGCTCGCGACTCGATCTGGGTGCGCGCGCCGGCCGATCTGCCCGTGGAAAAGCTGCTCTTCGCCCGGCTGGTGCAGATCGCCGCGACGGGCGCCTTCTGCCTGCGCAGCCGGCCCGAGCGGGCCGTGGTGCTGGGGGCCGGGCTGATCGGAATCCTTGCCGCCCAGGTGCTCCGGGCCCAGGGCGTCCGGGAGATTGTCGTGCAGGATGTCAACGGAGCGCGGCTGGCGCTGGCGGCGCGCTGCGGCCTGCGCGGCGCGCTGGGCGAAGGCCTGAGCCTGGCGGCCTCCGTCCGGGAATTGGGCGCCGAACCCGACGCGATCATCGAGGCGACGGGAGTGCCGGGCCTGGTGCCGCCCGCGCTGGCCGCCGTCCGGCGCCGGGGCGATGTCGTGCTGCTCGGATCCCCCCGCGGCTCCGCCGAGATCGACCTCTACAAGCTCCTGCACCGCAAGGGCCTCGCCCTGATGGGCGCGCACGAGGCCATGCTGCCCGACCGCGCCCCGCCCGGAAGCCCTTCGCGCCAGGCGCTGCTCGAGCAGGCGGTGGAATGGCTGCGCCGCGGCGACGTCGTCGTCGACGGGCTGATGACCGATGTCGTGCGTCCCGACGAGCTGCCGGCCGTCTACGAGCGGATTTCCGCCGACAAGAACGTCCTCGGGGTCGTCGTCGCGTGGACCTGAACCTTCGCTCCCTTCCCTCCCATGACCACCGCCCTTCCGCTCACCGGCACCTTCCTCGACGAGATCTCGCACGACATTCCCCATCAGAATTGGGGGCCGGCCGAGTGGGAGCGGGACTTTCAGGCGATGCAGGCCGCGGGGATCGACACGGTCATCCTGATCCGCAGCGGCCACCGCCGGTGGCTGACTTATCCCTCGCAGGTGCTGGTGTCCCAGGAAGGCTGTTACCGGCCCCCGGTGGACCTGGTGGATCTCTTCCTGACCTTGGCCGAGAAGTTCGGGATGGCCTTCTACTTCGGCACGTACGACTCCGGCAAATACTGGCACCAGGGCCAATTCCAGAAGGAAATCGATCTCAACCGGGCCGCGGTCGACGAAGTCTGGCAAAAATACGGGCACCGGGCGGCCTTCAAAGGCTGGTACCTCACGCAGGAGGTCAGCCGCCGGACCAAGGGGATCATCGAGGTCTACGCGACCATGGCCCGGCACTGCCGGTCCCTGGCCGGGGGATCCCTGCCCGTGCTCATCTCCCCGTACATCGACGGGGTCAAGGCGGTCGACGCGTTCACCAGCACGCTCCGCAAGGCGGAGGGGGTCGCGCTGGAGGAGCACGAGCGGGAATGGAACGAGATCATGGCCGGAATCGCCGGGGGAGTGGACATCGTCGCCTTTCAGGACGGGCATGTGGACTTTCACGAACTGTCCGACTACCTGGCGGTGAACCAGACCCTGGCCCGGCGCCATGGGCTGCGCTGCTGGACCAATGCCGAGACCTTCGACCGCGACATGCCGATCAAATTTCTTCCCATCAAATGGGAAAAGCTGCTGCTGAAGCTGCAGGCTGCCGCGCAGGCGGGCGTCGAGAAGGGCATCACCTTCGAATTCTCGCATTTCATGAGCCCCAATTCCTGCTATCGCGCGGCCGGCCATCTGTACGACCGCTATGCCGAGCACTTCGGCCTGACGCGGAGGTCGCCATGACCGCGCTTCCCCACGCCTTCCGTCTGCGCGCCTCGTGCCTTGCGGGATTCCTCCTGGCCGGCATAAACATGGCGATCGCCCAACCCGCCCAGACCGCAGCGGAGCGCTGGCTGGCCAAGGCCGACCTGGCGCCTCCCTTTTCCGCCCCCGCCACCCGGGAGGCCTGGGAGGCGAAGCGCCAGGAGATTCGCGCAGAGTTGTGGAAGCTGCTGGGCCAGCTTCCCCCCCGTCCGCATCCGCTCCGGGTCGAGACGCTCGCGCGGGAGGACCGCGGCGACTATCTCCTCGAGAAGTTCCAGTTCGACAACGAAGCGGGTTCGGAAGTGCGCGGCTACCTCCTGCTGCCCAAGGGGCCGCCCCGGAAGCACCCGGCCATCCTTTACTGCCACTGGCACGCGGGCGAATACGACCTCGGCAAGGAAGAGCTATTCGAGGCCAAGCACACTCCGGAGGCGCCCGGTCCCGCCTTCGCCCGGCGGGGCTACGTGGTCATCGGGATCGACGCGAGCGGCTTCGGCGAACGCAACGGCCAGGGGCCGGATGGCCCCGGCGAGCGGGACTACAAGGCCGAAGAGACGGCCAGCAAGTTCGATCTTTGGGTGGGGCGCACGTTCTGGGGCATGCTCCTGCGCGACGACCTGATCGCGCTGGATTACCTGGCCTCCCGTCCCGAGGTGGACGCCGGCCGGATCGGCGTCACCGGCATGAGCATGGGCTCGACCCGGACGTGGTGGCTGATGGCGCTGGACGACCGGCTGCGGGTGGGCGTCGCGATCGCCTGCATGACCCGATACGAGAACCTGATCGAGCACGGGCACATCTTTGAACACGACATCGGCTACTTCGTGCCCGGCATGCTTAAGCACTTCGACACCGAGGCCGTCATCGCGCTCATCGCCCCCCGGCCGATCCTGTTCCAGACCGGCGACCGCGACGGCGGCTCGCCGGTCGACGGCATCCACGCGATCGAATCGGCCGTGCGGCCGGTTTACCGCCTCTACGGCCGCGACGACGCCTTCCAAAATCTCATTTATCCCGGGCAGGGCCACATCTACACGCCGCCGATGTGGGCGAAGACGCTGGCCTGGATGGACGCGCACCTAAAGCCCGTGGCGGCGCCCTAGAATGTTCGCCCGAACCTGCGCCGCCGCCCTTTTTGTCAGCGCATGGGGCCTTGCGCCGTCGCCGGCGGCGGAGCCCCGGCCCCCGTGGGCGGTGCCGGCTTTGGAAGGGATCACCGTTGCCGGGCTGCCGCCCGTCACCGGCCACATCCATGTCGATCAGTTCGGATATCTGCCGGGCGAGCAGAAGGTCGCGGTGCTCAGCGATCCCCAGCAGGGGTTCAACGCGGGGGATCACTATTCACCCCCGGCGCGCCTCGAAGTGCGGCGGGTGGCCGACGGCTCCGTGGTCTTCAGCGCCGCGCCCCGGCTCTTCGACGGCGGGCGGACGGACGCGATCTCGGGGGACCGGGGCTGGTGGTTCGACTTCACCCCGGTCCGCCGGCCGGGGCGGTACTATGTTTTCGACGCGGAGCACGGCCGGCGCTCGCCTTGCTTCCGCATAGGCGCCGACGTTTTCGACCCGGTGCTGCGCGCCGCCGTCCGGGTCTATTACTACCAGCGCGAAGCCACCGACCATCGGGCGCCCTGGGCGGCGGCCCCGTGGCAGGACGGCCCTTCGTTCCTGCAGGATCGTCATGCGCGGGCCATTTGGGCGCGCGACGACCCCTCCAGCGCGCGCGACCTGCACGGCGGGTGGGCCGACGCGGGCGACACGAACAAGTACCCGCCGTTTCTCGGCGAGGTGATCCATCCCCTGCTGTATGCCTGGCAGGCGAATCCCGCGGTGTTCACCGACGACTTCAATATTCCGGAATCAGGCAACGGGCTGCCGGACCTGCTCGACGAGGTGAAGTGGGAGTTGGAGTGGCTCGAAAGAATGCAGGACGCCGACGGCGGCGTCTTCATCAAGATGGGCATGGCCTCAAGCGGGCCCGGCGCCGGCCGCCGCGCCGTCTCGCCGTACAGCCGCGACCGCCATCCGCGCTTTTACGCGCCGAAGTGCTCCGCCTCCACGATCATGGCCGCCGGCGTCTTTGCCCACGCCGCCCGCGTCTATGCGGCCTTTGGCCCGTGGCGGGGCTTCGCCGCCGATCTGCGTGAGCGCGCTGAGCGGGCCTGGACTTGGTACGTTACGCATCCGCGCAGCTACGATTGCGACACGCACGCGGTCCTCTCCGGCATGGCCAACCTCACTCCCGTTCAGCAGGACGCCGCCGAGGCGATCGCCGCAATGCACCTTTGGGCGCTGACGGGAGAGGCGCGGTATCACGACGCCTTTCGCGCCAAGGTGGGCGCGATGCGCCAGCTCTCCGATCCGGTGTGGTCGCCCACCTGGATGGGCGCGGACGAGGTGCTGTTCGAGTACCTGACCCGCCCCGGCGCCGACCCGGCCACGTGCCGGCGCATCGCGGATGCCTACCGCCGGTCGCTGCATTCGCCCGAGTTCATGCCCCAGAATGGCGCCCACGAGCTGTACCGCGCGTGGATGCCGGTCAGTTCCTATCACTGGGGGAGCAACCGCACCCGCGCCGCCCATGGCCTCGCCGCGCTCGAAGGCGCGGATGCCGGCCTGGGCGGGGCGCTCGCCGGAGAGCTGCGCCAGCGCGCGCTCAACGAATTGCACGCGCTCCACGGGGTGAATCCCCTCAGCTTCGTTTACCTCACCAACATGAGCCGCCTGGGCGCGGAGCTTTCGGCCCGCCGCATGTACCACGAGTGGTTCGGCAACGCGCCCCCGCCCGGCTACCTCGTCGGCGGCCCGGACCGCGAGTACGACGGCGACCTGGATTGGGTGCGCCAGCAGCCCCCCGCCAAGGCCTACGCCGAAGCCAGCAACCGCTACGGCACCCGCTCCTACGAGATGACTGAGCCCGCGATCTACTACCAGGCCACCTACATCCGGCTGCTCACGAGCTTCGTCCGCCCCCCCGGGGAATGAAGCTTAGCGCCGGCCGCCTTTTGGAACCGGCGGGAATGGCAGCTCCAGGTAGTCGCCGGGAGCAAGTCGCTCCAGCCCGCTAGCAACCTATCCGATGTGTTCCCTGATGAGGCGCCAGTCGGTCGTCATCAATTGGGCGTGGTCCAGCACGGCTTCCACCTGTGCCCGAGTCACGCCGGGAAACCATTCCAGAAATTCGGTAACCGTTGCGCCTCCCTCCAGGTTCTCGAACAAGGCCTTGACGGGCACGCGCGTCCCCTTGAAAAGCCAGACTCCACTGACTTTCCCCGGAATTCTTTCAACGGCGGGGCACTGCGCCCAATCGAGCATGGAAAAAACAGTCCTCAAAAGCTCTTCCCGAGTCAACTTTCGCGGGGCCGCTACGGAGTGAGCTCCGCAGTTGCAGCCCCGTTGGGCGCCGCTTCACCGCATGTCCGCGAGGGTGATCGCCCGATGCTGGGCGGCCGACAGGCGCGCCGCTTCCAGGATTTTCATCGTGATCAGGTTGTTCGCCAGGGAGCTGGGATCGTCCACCGGATCGCGCCCCGCCCGGATGACCTGGGCGAACCACTCCAGCGGCACGCGGTCCGCCGCCGCGGCGACCTGCGGCGTGCTGTCGCCGCGCTCGTTCTTCACTTCGTAATGGTGCCCGTCGCTCGTGATGATCGCCCGCTTTTCGCCGTAGATGCCGGCGTCCTTGCGGTTGTACGTCCAATGCCACGACGCGGTGACCGTGACCTGGTGATCCGGATACGACAGCTCCATCACGGCGTGGTCGTCGCATTTCGGGTAATCGGCGCGGTCGAAGGTGTACGTCTGCGCCGAGACCCGCACCGGCGGGCGGTTGTCCGCCCACCACGTCGCCACATTGGCGCCGTAGCAGCCGAAGTCGAAGAGCGCGCCCGCCCCGCCGCGGGCGGGATCGATCAGCCACGCCAGGAATTCCGGAGGCACGCCGATCTTGACCGGCCCGGCATGCCCCATCTGCACGTCGATCTGATGCACCGGCCCCAGTTCGCCGTCGCGGATCATCCGGCGGGCATCCCAAAACGCCGGATACCAGCTCGTCTCGTAGTTGGTCAGGGCCAGCGTTCCGTTTTGCCGGCAGAGGCGCGCAATCTCCCGCGCGTCGTGCCAGGATATGGCGAGCGGCTTCTCGACGATCACGGCCAGGTGGTGCGGCGCGGCCGCGCGGACAATATCCAGGTGCGTGCGCGTGTCCGAAAACGCCCAGACCGCCTCGGCGCCGCTTTGGGCCACGGCTGCTTCGAGATCCCGATAATGCCGGACGCCGGCGAGCTTGGGCTCCGTCGCGTACTTGGCCCAGATGGTGTTGTCCGGCTCCCAGACGCCGACGATCGTGACGGTGGCCGGATTGGCTTCCTGAAGAAATCCCACCACGTGGCCATGGGCCATGCCCGCGATCAGGACCCGGAGAGGCGCGGCCTGAGCGGCCGATGCCAGAAGAAGCAGACAGAGCGCTGGGAGAAAGCGGGGGATTTTCATACGTCGAAAAATCTTACACTCTTGAATTTATTAATAAATAACGGGTTACGGTCGAAGGCTTCGCGGGGGTACGGTAATTACTTACACCGTGGAGCCCGATAAACGTACAAAATAATCGTTCATCGCACATATTCATCTCATGGTAAACGCGTTAAGTTAGCCGCCTCTCAATGGGCGCACGATATGCTAACACCCGGTCATGCTTTCGACGCGCACCTTAGTGATGACCTTCCTGGGCCTGCTCGCGGTAGGAGCGAGCCTTTCTGCCGGCCCCGTTGACTTCGGCATTGGGGACGCGTCGCTGCCCTCGACGTGGAACGCGGCTGCCCTATTGGGAATCGCCGCTTTTGCCGTCGGGCTTTCGCGCCGGCGCCTGCGCCGGCTGCGCCGCTCCACTCGGGGCGCGCACCCCTGACCGGTCCCCTCTACTGGGTCGGCACCTGGTAAACCTCGATGAGGCCCACGCCGGCGTGTCCGTCCGGCGCCGTGAGCGCCGCGCAATAGCTTCCCGCGGGGATGGTCAGCAGCAGAGCGGCGTCGGCGCCATCGGCCGACAGGTTGAACGCGCCGCAGCGCGCGAACGCCTCCGGCAGCAGCGACTGCGGGCGCCAATCCTCGTTCGCTCCGACCAAGTCCCCATCGGCATTGCGCAGCTCCAGTCGAGCCGAGGACAGCGCATCGCCCACGCCGAAGAGCGCCTTCAAAGCCGGCCCGATGCCGCGGATCAGCACCGTGCCCGCGGTCGTCCCGGCCAGGGTGAATTCCAATTCCAGGGAGCCGGCCGGCGGAATAGGGCCGCGAACCGAAGCGTTGACGATAGTGGCGGCGGAGTCATCGCCCTCGTCCAAATCGCGGATGGCGGCTTCGGCCCCCGCGCGGGCGGGCCCGGCGTCCGCCACGCGCAGCGAATAGCCTCCGGTGGCGAGCCGCGTCTGCAGCGTGGCATCGTCGGCTCCCGGCGGCAGCTGCAGGCCCCCGATGGGTTCGGTGCCGATGAGCGTGATTTCCGGCCTGGAGGCTTCGCTGGCCGCGCGGCCGCGCAGCAGGAGCCCCTTGGCGCCGGCCCCGTCGATCACGAATCCCAGGAGCAGGGCGGAGGGTCCTTCGCCCGCCGCGCCCCGCGCCGCGAATTCCGTGAAGCGCGTCTCGGCGACCACGGTCAGGTTGGCCACATCCCGGCACGTTTCGCCCTCCGAGTCGTCGGCGACGATCGAGTACATCCCGGTCGCGATCGTCCCCACGTTGGGCAGCTTCAAGGTCGGCCCCTCCGCCCCGGGCAGATCGCGGTCATTGCAACGCCATCGAAAGCGCCGCTCCGGCCCCGCGCCGTCGGCGCTGAACGTGACATCGGCGCCGGCGCGCACGTAATAGGCCGGTAGGAAGCTGGAGCGGCTCATCCCTCGCCAGCATAAGACGCAGCCTGACCCCCTTGGTTGCTTCGCCTTACAAATTTGGGAAACTTTTTTCCAGGGGAGACGTCGCTCTGATCCATGGTGGTGAGCGTTCATATCCCGAAATCGGCGGGAACGAGCTTCAAGTGGGTGCTGCAGCGAATCTACGGCGAGCGCGTCTGGTTCGACTATGGCCGGGCCTTCACCCGCGACCAGGTCAGGCCCGGGCTCGTCCCCTATGGCATGCGCTGCATTCATGGGCATTTTCGCGCCGACGCGTTCGACGACCTGTATCCTGAGCGCACGCTGATCACCTGGGTGCGCCACCCGGTGGAGCGCGTGGCGGCGACCTACCACCATTTTCTGCGCACGCCCGACATGGCGGACGACTGCTGCCGTGCGCTTTACGAGCGGCGCCTGAGCCTGCGGGCGTTCGCCGATCTGGAATGGATGCGCGATACCGCGACCCGCTATCTGGCCGGGCTGCCGGTGGAAGCCTTTGCGTTCGTCGGCATTGTCGAGCGCTTCGACGATTCCTTAAGGCGCTTCGTCGATGAATTCGGGCAGGGCCCCTTGGCGGCGGTGCCGCGCCAAAACGTCAACCGCTCGCGCGCCGCGCGGGGTTATGACTTGTCGCCGGAGGATTTCGACTACATCCGGCAGCGCAACGAAACCGATTGCCGATGGTACGAAGAGGCCCTGCAGGCCTCCCCCCGCGCCGGAGCCGCCGGGGTCAGCTGAAGCCGGCGACGGGGTGGGGCTCGTACAGCTCCTCGAGGGCCCGGATCTCCTCGGGCGTCAGCTTCAGCGTGACCGCCGCCGCGGCGTCCGCCAGATGGTTGGGCTTGGTGGCGCCCACGATGGGCGCCGTCACCCCGGGCCGCGAGAGCAGCCACGCGAGGGCGATCTGGGCCCGCGGCAGGCCGCGCTGCTCGGCGATCCCGCCCAGGCGCTCGACAATCCGGCGGTCGTTCTCCTCCGTGCGCGCATAGAGGGTCCGCGCGAACTGGTCGGTCTCCGACCGGCGGGTCGCCTCGGCCCAGGGCCGGGCCAGCCGCCCCCGGGCGAGCGGACTCCAGGGGATGACGCCGATCCCTTCGGCCGCGCACAGGCCCATCATCTCGCGCTCCTCCTCGCGGTAGAGCAGATTGTAGTGATTTTGCATCGACACGAAGCGCGCTCCGCCCCGCCGGTCCGCCAGATAAAGGGCCCGGGCGAACTGCCAGGCGTGCATGGACGAGGCGCCGATGTAGCGCACCTTGCCGGCGCGGACGACGCCGTCGAGGGTATCGAGCGTCTCCTCGATCGGAGTGTCGGGATCCCACCGGTGGATCTGGTAAAGGTCGACATAGTCCATGTCCAGCCGGCGCAGGCTCGCGTCCAGTTCGTGCAGGATGGCCTTGCGCGACAGGCCGCGGCCGTTCGGCTCGTCGCGCATCACGCCGTGCACCTTGGTCGCGACGACGACCGCTTCGCGGCGGACGGCGCCCTTGAGGAACCGGCCCAGGAATTCCTCGCTCGCCCCGCTGGAATAGACGTTGGCCGTATCGAAAAAATTGATGCCGAGGTCGAGCGCCTGCCGGAAGAAACCCTGGGCCGCGCCCTCGTCCAGGACCCAGGCGTGGCGGCCGCCCTTCGCCTCGCCCGCGGCCGGCGGGCGGCCGTAGGACATGCAGCCGAGAACGACGCGGGAAACCTTGAGGCCGGTGCGGCCCAGATTGGTGTACTCCATGGTGGCTTTCCGGCCGCACCTTGTCCCCGCCGGGGACTTTGACAAGGGCCGGACGCATTTTACGGTAGGCCGATGGCTGTCATCCTTTGCGCGCTGCTCGCGGCGGTGCCGCCGGTGCTGCAGGAGGCGGTGACGCGCAATCGCGCCGAAGCCGAGCACTGGGCCTACACTGAGACGATCCGCGGCACCGATGAGCGGGGGCGCCCCGTGGGCGCGACGATCCTGCGGGTCGACCCCTCCCTGCCGTACGCGGACCAGTTCCAGCCGATCGAGGTCGAGGGCCATGCCCCCGCCGCTTCCGACCGGCGCGACTTCCGGCGCCTGGGCGAGCGCATCGGCCGGGAGCTGGCCGAACGCCCGCCGGACGCGCCGGCGCAGATCGAGGTCGGCGGGATGAAGGCGGTCATCCGGCTCGACGCCGCGCGGCTGGTGGCGGAGGACGCCCGCGACTGGGCCTACGCGCTGCCGCTGGAGCCGGTGGCCGGTTCGGACCTCCCGGTGAAGAAGCTCCAGCTGATCCTGCGGATTTCGAAGGCCACCCGAGGGTATGACACCGCCACCCTCCGGCTGATCGCGCCCTGGCGCACGCACCTGGTGTTCAAGGTGACGGCAGGGCAATTGGACCTGCGCTGGGCGGTCGTGGATCCGAAGCATCCGCCGCTCATGGTCGAAGAGCGCGGTTCGCTCGCCGTTTCGGTCCTGTTTCTGCATGTCGGCGGGTGGCTGACGGTGCAGCGCGCCGATTTCAAGCGGGTCACGCCCTATGCCGACCGCTTCGGAGTCAAGGTGGGGCCGCTGCGGGCGCTGCCATTCTAGGAAGCGCGTCTCGACTCGTGACAAGGCGCCCGGGATGCCCTGTAGTGGCGGAAGCCGGCCGCGGCTTGCCGCCCGTCGCGCCATGACCCCCGCTCTCAAAAGATGCTTCCCCCTCGTCGCGGCCCTGCTCGCCGTCGTGCTGGCCGCAGGCTGCGCGACGGAGGCGCCGCCGGTCCCGATGGCGCACCTAGCGATTGAAAACCTCACGTCGTATGCCTGGCGGATCACGTTGATGCCGCGCACCGGCGGCTCGCCGCAGATATTGGCGGTGGACCCGCATGACAGCCCGACGCTCGATGTCCCGGCCGGCGCGTACCAGGTGGAGCAGAGGATCGTGACGCTTTCGGCGCGCGGGGCGGTGCCCCGTGATTTTACCGCGGAACTGAAGGCCGGGGAAACGTATCGTTGGCCCCTGATGACGTTGCTTTCGCCATGAGCGAGGCGGAACAGCCGCGAACCTTATCCACCGAGATTGGATGGGGGTCCGACCGAGGCGCCGTCGTCTGGGTCGGGGCGTTCCCGCTGCATCATTACTGGTCGCTGCTCGCCCCGTATTTTGGCGACGTCCTGCTGCCGCCGCAGCGGCGCATGGAGGGCGACACGGTGGCGTGGAGCTGGCGCGGCGTGGAAGGGGTGCCGACCGCCGACGAGCTGGTCGCGCTGCGCCGGCGGCTGGCCGGCAACGCGCAGGAGTTTGCGGATCGCATCGAGGACAGCGGCCGCTCGGAGCACGCCGCCGTGGCCCAGGTGATGCAATCGCTGGCGCGCGACTGGATGGAGATGTCCGACGCGGAATTGGCGCGGTATGTGGCGCGGACGCCCGCCGGCCTGCGCCTGCATAGCTGGAGCGCGACCCGCGAGCCGCGGGTGGCCGACCGCTCGGTGGGGCAGGGCGGTCCCGCCCCCGATCAGGCGGCCCCCGGTGGAGGGCCGGCGGGAAGGCCGCGCGGCTGGGCGCGGTGGATCGCGCTTGCGGCGCTCGCGCTTTTGGCGCTCGCGGTGGCATGGCACTTTCGCGGCCGCGGGCCTTCCCAAACTGCGCCCGCGTCCGCTCCCGTCGTGGAAATGGGCGCGAACGTGGCCCCGAATGCCACCGCGGGCCCCGCCGCACCCGCGGTGAACGGCTCCGCCCCCGCCATGGTGGGGTCCCGTCCTGCGACCATCGGCGCCCACGGCGCGGGAGTGGCCCCCAGTCCGATCCACGGCCCCGGTGGAGGCGCGCCGGCGTCGACTGCCCCCATCATGCTTCCGGAAATGAGTGTGCCCGCGGGCCTCACGCCGACTCCGCTCCCGCCCGGCCCCGCGCCCGGGACGACGCCTTCCGCGAGCCCATCGAGCCGCGCGGCCACGCCGCCCGGCGCCGCGGCGGGCGGCGCAGCCGCTGGCAGCGGCGCCATCGGCGCGCGGGCGCCATCGCCCAACGGCGTCCCCGTTGCCATGACCGCCCCGGCGCGGGGGGGCCCAGGTTCTCTTTCCGGCCTCTCTTCGGCAAACGGGGGAGGTCTCGCCGGCCCCGCCTCGCTGTCCTCACCCTCCGCAGGCGCTCCTTCGGGTGAAGCCGCCGCGGGCTCCGGCTCGCCGCAGGCCGGCGGCTCCTCCGCTCCCGGCGCGTCGGGAGCGCCGCCCTCCCCGAACGGCGTGGCGCCTCCCGCCAACGGCGGCGCCCCGCAGTCGGCGACCGCCGCCGCTTCGGCGCCAAGCGGGGCCTCCGGCTCGCCCGTTGCTCCTTCATCGCCCGCGTCCGCCGCCGGCGCAGTCGCCACCGCGAATCCTTCCTCCCCGTCCCAAGCTCCCAGCGGTCCAGGTTCCACCAGCGCCTCGTCCCCAGCCGTCAACCTCGCCTCGCACGACGCATCGACCGCCTCCGCCTCCTCCAGCGGCAACCTCTCGTCGGCCAGTAGCCCTTCATCCGACAACACTCCCGCTCCCGCATCGTCCCGTCCGTCCGCGGCGTCGCCCGCCGTAGCGAGCGCGAATCCTCCCTCCGCCCCCAATCCGACGGAATCCCCTTCCCAGAGGCCCAGCGGCCGGAGCTCCTCCAGCGCCGCCACAAGCAATGCATCGACGGCCGCCCTCGCCGGCGGCGCCCCCTCGTCGAACACCGGCGCCGCTTCGACGTCATCGACTCCGTCCGCGTCCCCGGCGTCGTCCGCCGTGGCGAGCGCGAATCCTGCCTCCACATCCAGCCCCACGGAATCCCATTCCCAGCAGCCCAGCGGCCCGAACTCCCCCAACGCTGCCGCCGACAACTCCGCATCCACCACCGGCGCCGCTCCGACGTCATCGCCTCCATCCGCGTCCGCAGCGTCGCCCGCTTTGGTCAACGCGAATCCTCCCACCTCACCCAATCCCACAGAATCCTCTTCCCAGCGGCCCAGCGGCCCGAGCTCCTCCAGCACAGCCGCCACGTCGGCCAACGCGGGCTCGAGCGATACTTCGGCCGCCACCGTCGCCGCCAGCAACCCCTCATCCACCGCCGG